>NZ_JBHMAA010000051.1:0-16602 GCF_042429745.1 Neorhizobium puerariae
CATTCCCGCCGACGGCGCCGTCCTCTACCCGACCGTCGACGACGGCCTCGACGGCGTCGCCTTCGTCCAGGCCTGCGTCGCCTCCTCACGCAAAAACGGCGCATGGGTCAGGCTCTAGCACGCACACCACCGGCGCATAACCGGAGCTCCCCCCGCCCGGCCTTCCCCGGAAAGCCCGCAACCCGCGTCAGGCCGCCGCAGCCCATTCGCGGAAACGGGCGGGAGAACCTGAAAACGCCGCAGCGGAGCCGGTTACAGGGCGATGCCGCTTTCGCGATCGAAAACATGCACCTGTTCGGCAAGGATGCTGGTCTCGAACCTGACGCCGTAACGGGCCGGATATTCGCCGTCGACGATCGCCACGACCTGCTGGCCGGCGAGATCGAAGACAACATGGGTCTGCGCTCCGGTGGGCTCGACCAGCAATGTCTGGCCCGCCAGCATTGTCCCACCGGTTCCGGGACCCAGATGCTCCGGCCGCAGCCCGACCTTGATCGCCTGCCCGCGCCTTACCTTGCGGTCGGGCGCAATGCGGATCGCGGTTCCGTCGACAAGGCGGACAGCGGCCGCACCGTCCTCGCCGTCGACCGTGCCGTCGAGCAGGTTCATGGCCGGCGAGCCGATGAAAGCGGCAACGAAAAGATTGGCCGGGGTTTTGTAAAGCTCCATCGGCGTGCCTTCCTGCTCCACCCGCCCCTGGTTCAGGACGACAATGCGGTCGGCAAGCGTCATCGCCTCGATCTGATCGTGCGTGACGTAGATGGACGTGGTGCCGACCTTCTGGTGCAGCGACTTGATCTCGGAGCGCATCTGCACGCGCAGCTTCGCATCGAGATTGGAAAGCGGTTCGTCGAACAGGAAGACCGCCGGGTTGCGAACGACAGCGCGCCCCATGGCGACGCGCTGGCGCTGACCGCCGGAAAGCTGGGCCGGCTTGCGGTTAAGGAGCGGCATGAGATCGAGCATGCGGGCCGCCTCCGCCACGCGCTCGGCAATCGCCTGCCTGGGCACGCCGGAAAGGCGCAGGTTGAAGCCCATGTTCTCGGCGACCGTCATATGGGGATAGAGCGCATAGGACTGGAAGACCATTGCGATATTCCGCTCGCGGGGCGTCAGCTCGTTGACCACCTTTCCGCCGATCAGAACATCCCCCTCGGTGATTTCCTCCAGCCCGGCGATCATCCTGAGAAGCGTCGATTTTCCGCAGCCCGAAGGGCCGACCAGCGCGATGAACTCGCCATCCTCGATCGCGAGCCTCACGCCATGGATGACATCGAGCGATCCGTAGGATTTCTTGGCGTTGGACAGGGTGACGGATGCCATGGCGTATCTCCGGTCAGGACTTGACGGCGCCGGCGGTCAGTCCGGCTATGATATGTTTCTGGGCGAGGAAAAAGACGATGATCGTCGGCAGGATGGTGAGGGTGATGAAGGCCAGCACCAGTTGCCATTCCGTTCCGAACTCCCCGCGATAGACCATGATCCCCAGCGGCCATGGGTAGATGGATTCCGAGTTCAGCATGATGAGCGGCAGAATGTAGCTGTTCCAGCTCGAAACGAAGGAGACGATGCCGACGGTGGCGACGATCGGGCGCGAGAGCGGCAGCGTGACATGCCAGAAGAAACGGATATAGCCGCAGCCGTCGACGAAGGCCGCCTGGAAAAGCTCCTCCGGAAGGTTCCGGAAATAGTTCCGGAAGAGGAGGATGCTCATGCCGAGGCCGAAGGCGACCTGGGGCAACACCACGCCCCAATAGGTATTGAGCAGGCCGAGATCGCGAATCCGGATGAAAAGGGGCAGGATCGCCGTGGCGGCGGGAAACATGAGCCCGATCAGGAAATAATTGAGAAGAAAGGTCGAGCCGAAGAACCGCACATGGGCGAAGGTAAAAGCCGCCATCGCCGAAACCGAGAGGGTGAGCAACACGGTCAGCACCGCGATGACCAGCGAGTTCATCATCTGCCGCCAATACCGCTCCCCAAAGAGGATGTCGGTATAGTTCGCCCATTGCCACTCCGCCGGCAGGCCGAATGGATTGACGCGCAGATCGCCCAGGGTCTTGAAACCTCCGAGCGCCGTCGTCAACAGCGGAACCACGACGACGGCCGCGATGATGGTGAGCGAGACGTAGAGATAAACCCTGGTGCCGGCGCTCATCCGGATGGACGATGTCGTCTCAGTCATGGCGCATGAAAATCCGTTTGTAGCTGAAGGCGAGCGTCACACAGATCATGAACAGGACGACCCCCACCGCGCTTCCGAGGCCGACCTGCATACGCGTGACGCCGAAATTGTAGAGGAAGGTCACCATTGTCTGCGTGGAGTTGAACGGCCCGCCGCCGGTGAGCGGCATAATCATATCGAAAAGCTGCAGCGAGCCGACGACGGCAAAGAACACCGACAGGCGCAGCGTCGAACCGAGCAGCGGCAGTGTGACATAGCGGAATTTCTGCCAGCCGGTGGCGCCGTCGATTTCCGCAGCCTCCAGGATGCTCTTGTCGAGCGACTGGAGCCCGGCGATGAAAAGCATCATGTGGAAGCCGAAATATTTCCAGACGATCACGCCCAGCACCGCATAGATGGCGAGGTCCTTGTCGGCTAGGACATACGGGGTCTCGGTCCCGAGGAAGCCTGCAATCGCCGCGAACAGCCCGTAGTCGC
The DNA here is from genome assembly GCF_042429745.1 of Neorhizobium puerariae. Classification (NCBI taxonomy): domain Bacteria; kingdom Pseudomonadati; phylum Pseudomonadota; class Alphaproteobacteria; order Hyphomicrobiales; family Rhizobiaceae; genus Neorhizobium; species Neorhizobium puerariae. The sequence continues at coordinate 2,663 of NZ_JBHMAA010000051.1, forward strand.
CGTCATAGACGAAACGCCAGATCAGACCGGCCGCCACATCCGCCAGCACATAGGGCAGGAAGAAGATCAGCCTGAAGACGACCACGCCCCGGATGCGGATCGCCAGCATCGTCGCCAGCCAGACGGCAAGCGGTATCTGCAGGAGCAGCGACACGACGATGATCAGGAAATTGTTCCTGAGCGCCGTCAGGAAGGCGCTGTTCTTGAACAGCACCTCGAAGTTCCGCAATCCCACGAACTGGTCGGGCAGGCCATAACCATCCCATCTGTAGAGGCTGTACCAGGCGGCCTCCCCCATCGGCATGATCACGAAGATCGTGAACAGCAGGAGCGCGGGCGGCAGGAAAAGGACCAGCACCGGAAGCCGGCCGCGCGCGGCAGGACTTCTGCGTCTCGCCCCGGATCGCGCGCCCGCTGCCGGGCCGACGGCAGTCGTTGCGGAGAGATTCGTCATTTTCATCCTGGCTGTCACGGTCGAAGGAGGCGCCCCGGCGCGGAAGCAATCCGCCCGGGGCGCGCGCATGACTTCACATCTTTTCCAGCTCGATCGCTTCCTGGATCGTCTGTGCTCCATCCTTCGGCGACATCTGGCCGGACACGATCGCAACCGATGTGTCGTTCACGACGCGCCCGACGGAGGGACCAAGCTCCTGATCGAAGAAGTTCTGGTGCCAGGTGGAGCCCTTGAGCTGTTTCGCCGACTCGCCAAGCAGCGGATTGGTAACGCCATCCTCCGCCCCCGCCGCGACCGGCAGGATCATGCCGGCCTGCGCCATCAGGCGTTCATTCTCCGCATTCGTCAGATAGGCAAGGAAGTCGAGAGTTTCTGGCGGCGCCTTGGCCGTGACCGCCCAAGCGTTGATCCCTCCGAGCGTATCGGTGGCTGCACCCGCTCCCCCCTCTACGACCGGAAAGACGAAACGCCCGATATTGTCGCTCGCCAGACCCTTGCCGTCGCCGGCATTCCGGCGCTGGAAGGTCTCGGTCGTCTCGAAGCCCAGGATCATGGCGGCCTTGCCGTCGCCGAAAACCCCGAGAGCCTGCGGCCACGTCGTGCTGAGATAACCGGGCTGGAACGGCTCGAGCTTGCCGAGGGCGGCCAGTTGCTCGCCTGCCTTGATCGCCGCGGGCGCGACGAAGCCATCCCCCTCGCCGTTCTTCATGGCATTGAAACCCTGCTGGCCCGCATTCCGCATGACCAGATAACTCCAGTAGAAATGGATCGGCCACTTCTCGCCGCCGCCGCCGGCAATCGGCACGATCCCCGCATCCTTGAGCTTTTTCACAGCGCCGAGGAAGTCGCCCCAGGTCTTGATGCCTCCGGCATCGACCCCCGCCTTGGCGAAATAAGCCTTGTTGTAGAAAAAGCTGACGACGCCCATTTTGAAGGGCACGGCACCAACCTTGCCGTCGAATGCCATGCCCTTCAGGGCAGCCGGGTTGTAGGTCTTGCCCCAGGCCCCGCCATTGGCATTCATGGCCTCCGCGAGATCCTTCAATGCGCCGGTGCTCTGCTGCTGCTTCAGCACGCCGCCGCCCCAGCTATAGAAGAAATCCGGCGCGTCCCGGGATTGCAGCAGGGTCGGCAGCTTCGCCTTGAAAGCCTCGTTTTCGAGGAACTGCATCTCGATCTTCACGCCGGGATGCCCGGCCTGGTACTTATCGGCAATATCCCGCCAGATCTTCACATAGGCGGGATTGAGTTCCAGATGGAGCCATTTGACCACCGTTTCGGCCGAAGCCGCGGTGATCGTTGAGAAGAACGTCAGCGCGCCGATGGCAGCAGACGCGAATCGAATCCTCGATTGATGGATGGTCAGCATAAGGTCTCCTCCCAGCGACACTTTATTTCTGTATCCGGAATAAATAAAGCTCCCCGATCCGCGACCTGTCAATAGCCAAGCCCACGAAAAGGGCATATTGCGCTTTTCGTGGACCGAATATGCAGATTTCTGTTGCATCGCCGTCGAGATCGGATTTAGAAAGTGAACGAATTTAATTTGCCTCACGAAATAAATCGCATGTCAGAAGATGCGATGGGGATCGTCAGGCCGCGTGGGCACCGATGAAGACCGCCGATCCCGAACTGATGCGCGCCATAAACCGTCTGAGCGTCCTGGATACGATCAGGCGCCATGGGCCGATCTCGAGGATCGAGATCAGCGAACGGACGGAACTTTCGACCACCACCGTTTCGGCGATCACCGCGTCACTTCTCGATGACGGACTGATCCTGACGCGCCACGAGGGCGACATCCGCAATGAGGCTGTGCGCGGCCGGCCGCGCGTCATGCTGGAAGTCGATCCCGACGCCGCGCGCGTGGTGGGCGCCAAGATCGCCGCAAGCCGGATGGTCTTCGTCGTCACCAATTTTCGCGGCGACGTGCTTTCCAGCCTGACCTTGCCGATCCGCATAGACCGGCAGCCGATTGCGGTGATCGCCGATCTCGTGGAAGACGGCGTGCGGCGTTGCGTCGTCGATGCCGGCCTGTCGCTGGAAGAGGTCGACAGCGTCTGCCTCGGCATTCCAGGCGTGATCGAGCACCGCACCGGCCACATCCGGTCGAGCCCGATCTTCCGTGAAGTCAATATTGATTTTGCTGCGGAAATGTCGACGCGCCTGTCAACGCCGACGATCATCGAAAGCGATGCGCACGCGATCACGCTGGCGCATCACTGGTTCGGGAAGGCCCGCGAACTCGAGGATATGGTGCTGATATCGCTCGAGCAGACGCTCGGCCTTGGCGTCCTGCACCGCAACCGGCTCTTCCGGGGCGCGGGCGGCCTCAGCCACAATCTTGGCGATCTCGTGCTCGGCATGGGGTCCCAGGGCATGGTCCGGCTCTCCAGTCAGGCGGGCGAAAGCGCGATCCTCGGCGAACAGCAGATGGACGGGCGATTTGCGGAAGCGGTCCGGCTTGGCCGCGGCATGAGCCATGTGCAGGCCCTGATCCAGGCGGACGATGACCGGCTGATCGGCGCCGCCGTGCGTGCGGGACAGGCCGTCGGGCTCACCATCGCCAACATCGTGACGCTGTTCGCTCCCCCGCGGGTGATCCTCGTGGGCTCGTCGCTGGCGCTTGGCGAACCCTTCCTGAACAGCCTGCGGGACGCCTACGCGCTCGCCATTCCGCCTTCGCTCAAGGGTGTCAGCGAACTGGTCTTCGACGATTCGACCGACGATTTCTGGGCGCAGGGCGCGGCCGCGGTGGCCCTGTACGAACTTTACGAATCCCCCTGGAGCACGACGGGGCCGGCGGTCTGATACGCCGGGAAAGGCGCAATTATCGGGAGGAGAATGATGGACAAAGTCGGTATCGGCATCATCGGATGCGGCAACATCTCGGGCGCTTACCTGAAGGCGATGACCTCCGCCTTTCCGATCCTCGACATTCGCGGACTGGCCGATCTCAACCGCGATATGGCCGAAGCCAAGGCATCCGAATTCAACCTGTCCACCAGGACGATCGATGAATTGCTGGCCGACCCGAAGGTCGAGATCATCGTCAACCTGACGGTCCCCAAGGCGCATGTCACCGTCGGCCTGCAGGCGCTGGAAGCCGGCAAGCACACCTATTCGGAAAAACCGCTCGGGATTAATTTCGCGGAAGGGAAAAAACTGGCGGATGCCGCCAGGGCCAGGAACCTGCGCATCGGCGCGGCTCCCGACACCTTTCTCGGAGGCGGCCACCAGACCGCCCGCACCCTGATCGACCGGGGCGTCATCGGCCAGCCCGTGGGCGGCACGGCGACCTTCATGTGTCCGGGCCATGAACGCTGGCACCCGAACCCGGCCTTCTATTACGAAGTCGGCGGCGGCCCGATGCTTGACATGGGGCCTTACTACATCACCGATCTGGTCAACCTGCTCGGCCCGGTCGCACAGGTCGGGGGCTTCGCGATCACGCCCCGCAAGCAGCGCGTCATCACCAGCGAGCCGCGTAACGGCGAGCGCATCCCCGTGCATGTGCCGACCCATGTGGCGGGCGTGATGGCTTTTGCCGGCGGGGCCGTGGTGCAGATCACGATGAGCTTCGACGTGGCGGGCCACAAGCATGTGCCGCTGGAAATCTATGGCACCGAAGGCACGCTGATCGTACCGGACCCGAACCATTTCGGCGGACAAGTCGAATATCTGAGGAAAGGCGGCCGGTTCGAGGAGCAGCCGGTCAGCGCGCCCTATGCGGACGGCAACTATCGCTCGCTCGGCGTCGCCGACATGGCTTATGCGATCCGCTCCGACCGGCCGCATCGGGCGAACGGCGATCTCGCGCTGCATGTGCTGGAGGTCATGGAAGCCTTCCACACCGCGGCCGAACAGGGCCGGACCATCAGCATCGTCACGGCGACGGAACGGCCGGCGCCCTTGTCGGAATCGCTGATCGACGGGCGACTGGCGAAATAGTCTTGGAGGAGAAGAAACATGCGGGAAGCACTGATCGTCTGGGGCGGCTGGAGCGGCCACGAACCGCAGGAATGCGCCGCCATCATCAGGGACATGCTCGAGGAAGACGGCTTCAAGGTCTACCTGGAACACTCGACCGAAGCGTTTGCGGACCCGTCCATCCATGATCTGAGCCTCATCATCCCGATCATGACCATGTCGAAGATCGAGAAGGAGGAGGTGAAGAACCTCGCCGCGGCGGTCGAGAGCGGTGTCGGCATCGCCGGCTATCACGGCGGCGCAGGCGACGCCTTCCGCGACTCGGTGGATTACCAGTTCATCATCGGCGGCCAATGGGTGGCCCATCCCGGCAATATCATCGACTATGAGGTCAACATCACCAGGCCGGACGATCCGCTCATGGAAGGCATCTCGGATTTCCCCTACACGTCCGAGCAATACTATATGCATGTCGATCCCTCGAACGAGGTGCTGGCGACAACCACCTTCACCGGCGAACACGCCTACTGGATCGACGGCGTCGTCATGCCCGTGGTCTGGAAGCGGAAATATGGCAAGGGCCGGGTCTTCTATTCGTCCCTCGGCCATGAGGCGAAGGAATTCGAGGTGCCGCAGATGCGGACGATCTTCCGCCGCGGCGCCAACTGGGCGGCGCGCTGAGCAAAACCACGGGCGATCCCGCCCCGGGGGCTCGCGAAGCCGCCCGATGGCCCGGATACTGGATCAGCGCTCGGTTTCGAGCGCCGGTCGCGGCCTTGAAGCGAGTTCCCGGGCCGCCTCGTCTCCGATGCCGGTCATGCAGAGCAGCCGCACGACGGTTTCGTCAATCGCTGTCTCGGGGACTTCTCCATCCGTGATCGCGAGGCTGACCCCGACAATCGCATGGGTCGCCAACTTCCAGACGAGATCCGGATCGTCGACGAAAAAACGGCCCGCCCGCGCGGCGAGCCGCAAGTCGCGGATGGCGAATGGCCCCATCCGGCGAAAGATCGCATTCGCGATCACTTCCGACCGATTGAGGAGCTGCTTCCATCGGACATCACGGGTCGCCGTCTCCAGGACGGTTCTGATGCCGAAGGCATAGACCTGAGCGGGATCTTCGAAGGTGTCCGTCACCTTCTCGATCCGGAGACCCAGGTCGTACATCATCTCCTCAAGCACGGCGACCGCCAGGTCGTCCTTGGATTTGAAGTAGTTGTAAACGGTTCCCGCGCCAACATCGGCCCGCGCGGCGATCTCGAGCATGGTGGCGCCGTCGACACCCTTTTCACTCATGACGATTCGAGCCGCACGGACCAGCGCCTCTCTCACAAGGCGCTGGCGACGCGCCACGCGCCCTTCTGTCTGGGTAAGATTCATTTCTCTGGATCGGTCCTCTCTGGTTGCGCGCGGACCATAGACAACCAGCACCCGACTCGCAAGTGAACGCATTCATCTATGAATTCGCTCGCCTGATGCCGGAACCTCCCCGGCCGGCCGGCAAGCTTCCCATTCTCTCCTCCGCCTCCGGGACCCTCGTTAACCCGAAAATCCGTATGTTGTCGCAGTTATCAATCATATGAATTATGCTCATAAATGATTTTTAATCGTTATTGACGAATATTCATTTTTGACTTAGACAAAATCCGGACGGCACCGAAAAGCTCGGAAACAGGGAGCGGGTGCCCGGGATGCGAGGAAGGGATCGCGAAACGGCGATCCGCGGAGGAGATCAAGATGACAGTCAAGCTGGCTGGCGCGCCCGCCCCGGGCACGCCTCACGATACCGATGTCGCAATTGTCGGCGCAGGACCGGTGGGTACCTTCCTTGCAATCATTCTCGGCAGGCAGGGAAAGAAGGTCACCCTGATCGAGCGCTGGTCGAGCGCCTACGGTCGCCCGCGCGCGGTGACCTACGATCATGAGATCGCCCGTATTCTGGCCGTGCTGGGCATCGATTCGGAAAACGATCCGGCGATCAGCTACCACGACGAACTTTATTACTGGCGGAACGCTGCCGGCGAAAACATCCAGATCGTTGACTGGCAGAGCACCTCCGCCTCGGGCTGGCGCGTGCGCTACTGGTTCAACCAGCCTGATCTGGAAATGCGGTTCACCGGCATCGCCGACACCTGTCCGACCGTGACGCAGATCCGCGGATATGAAGCCGTGGAGCTCGCGCAGGACGCCGAAGGCGCCACCCTCACCCTGCGGCGAAATCCGGTCGAGGCGCCCGGAAGCACCGAAATCCGCGCCATCCGCGCGAAATATGTCGTCGGCGCCGACGGCGCAAACAGCCTCATCCGCGAGGCGCTCGGCATAGAGAACGAAGACCGGGGTTATTTCTTCGACTGGCTGATCCTCGACATGATCCCTCATGGCGACTACCAGGTTTCACCGGCGCAGTGGCAGCTCTGCGACCCCAGGCGTCCCACCACGATCGTTCCCGGCGGTCCGGGTCGCCGGCGGTGGGAATACATGGTGCTTCCGCATGAGAGCCCCGAGGAGATCGCCAGGGAAGAGAATGTCTGGAAGCTGTTGGAGCCGTGGGGACTGACGTCGGCGAACGCCACCCTGGAGCGCAGTGCCGTCTATCGCTTCCAGGCCCGATGGGCGAAGGTGTGGAACAAGGGACGCTGCGCGCTGGTCGGAGACGCGGCGCATCTGATGCCGCCCTTCGCGGGCGAAGGCATGTGCGCAGGAATCCGTGACGCCTTCGCGCTCGGCTGGCGCCTGAACGCCATTCTCGACGGCAAGCTCGATCCTTCCGTGCTCGATAGCTACACGACGGAGCGGAAGGAGCACGCGAAGCACTACATCAACTTCAGCCAGGAACTCGGCAAGATCATCTGCATCTCCGATCCGGAACAGGCGGCCGAACGGGATCGCCGGATGAAGGCGGAACTCGAAGCCCGCGGCCACAAGCCCTTGCCGACAGACATATGCCAGCTTGGCCCCGGCGCCTGGTGCGAGGACACGGCGCATGCCGGCGAGCTTTCCGTGCAAGGCATCGTCGAGGCCAATGGCAAGCGGGATCGCTTCGACCAGGCGATCGGCTTCGGCTGGATGGTTCTCGGCCTCGACCGTGATCCGGCGGCCGTGCTGGCGCCGGACCAGATCGCACAGCTCGAATTCCTCGGCGGCCGGACCGTCAGGATCGGCACCCCGGGGGCCGATTGCGACGCGGTGGATATCGAAGCCACCTATGCCCGCTGGCTGAACGGAATCGGTGCGACCTATGTGCTGCTGCGGCCGGACTTCTACGTGGCAGCAACGGCGACCTCGGCGCAGGCGCTGCGGCGCAGCTTCGACGAGGTGATGGCGCGCATCCATATCCGGGATGCCCAGGCCGAAGCCCGGCTGGCGGTCGCCTGACGGGAAGACGGCCATGATCGATCCCTTTGTCTACAACGTTGATCCGGCGCGGATCGTCTTCGGGCGGGGTTCGCTGTCCCGGGTGGCCGGCGAAGTCGAGCGGATGGGCTGCGGGCGGGCGCTGGTTCTGGCGACCCCCTTCCAGAAAGCCGATGCGGAACGGCTCGCCGCGCAGCTCGGAGCACTGGCGGCGGGTGTCTTCTCCGGCGCGACGATGCACACGCCGGTCTCCGTCACGCAGGAGGCGATGGCCGCCTTCGCGGCATCGCGCGCCGACTGCGTGATCGCTTACGGCGGCGGCTCGACGATCGGTCTCGGCAAGGCCATCGCCTGGCGCAACGATGCCCCGCAGATCGTCGTGGCCACCACCTATGCCGGGTCCGAGGTGACGCCCATCCTCGGCGAGACCGAAAACGGCCTCAAGACCACCCGGCGCGACCGGCGCATCCTGCCGGAAATGGTGATCTACGACCCTGATCTGACGCTGGGCCTGCCGGTGGCCATGAGCGTATCGAGCGGCCTGAACGCCATGGCCCACGCGGTCGAAGCCCTCTATGCCGAGGACCGCAATCCGATTTCATCGATGCAGGCGATCGCAGGCATTCGTGCCTTGAAGAACGCGCTGCCGGCGATTGTCAGCAATCCGGCGGACACGATGGCGCGATCCGAGGCGCTCTACGGTTCCTGGCTTTGCGGCACAGTGCTGGGGACGGTGGGCATGGCCCTGCACCACAAGCTCTGTCACACGCTGGGCGGCAGCTTCGACCTGCCGCATGCCGAGACCCACGCGGTCATGCTGCCCCATTCCGCCGCTTACAACGCGACGGCTGCGGCCGGGGCGCTGGCTCCGGTCGTGGAACTCTTCGGCGGCGGTTCGCCGGGTGGGGGGCTTTACGACTTCGCGGCATCGCTCGGCGCGCCCCTTGCCCTGAGGGGCCTCGGCCTCGCCGAAGCCGATCTCGACAAGGCTGCGGATCTCGCCGTGAAGAATCCGTACTGGAACCCGCGCCCGGTGGAGCGGGAGGGAATCCGCGCGCTGCTGCAGCGCGCATGGGAGGGATCGCGGCCGGAATAGTGCCGGCTCGACGCAAGGGAACCGAACGGAACATCAGGGAGGAAACGGGATGTTCACGAGACGCAGACTTCTGAAAACAGGGGCGGCTGTGGCCGCGACGAGCTTCGCGATGCCAGCACTCGGGCGGGACGTGAAGATCAGGATCGGTTATATCAGCCCGCAATCCGGTCCGCTGAGCGCATTTTCCGAGGCCGACAAATACATGGTGAGCCGGTTCCTGGACGCCGCGACGAAAATGGGCCTCAAGACCGAGGTCATCGTCAAGGACAGCCAGTCGAATCCCAACCGCGCCGCCGAAGTAGCGCGCGAACTAATCACCCGCGACGAGGTCAACCTGATCCTCGTCGCCTCGACACCCGAGACCACCAATCCCGTTTGCACCATCGCCGAGGCGGAGGAAGTGCCCGTCATCTCCTCGGTCGCGCCATGGCAGCCCTGGTTCATCGGCCAGCAGGGCAATCCCGGCGATCCGTCGAGCTGGAGCTCCTTCGACTATGTCTATCACTTCTTCTGGGGGCTGGAAGACAACGTCTCCGTCTTCCTGAACATGTGGAACACGGTCGCCACCAACAAGAAAGTGGGCGCGCTCTGGCCGAATGACGGCGACGGCAACGCCTGGGCCGGCGACGTGGGCATGCCGAAGGCCGCCGCTGCCGCGGGCTACAGCCTCACAGATCCCGGCCGCTACCAGAACCTTACCGACGACTTCTCGGCCCAGATCAACACTTTCAAGCAGGCCGGGTGCGACATCCTCACCGGCATTCCGATTCCTCCGGATTTCACGACTTTCTGGACGCAGGCCAGGCAGCTGGGTTTCAAGCCGAAACTCGTCTCCATCGCCAAGGCGCTCCTCTTTCCCGAAAGCGTGGCGGCCCTCGGCGACCTCGGGCACAACCTGACCTGTGAACTCTACTGGTCACCCGCATTCCCCTATAAGTCCTCCCTGACGGGCGATAGCTGCGCCGACCTGGCGGAGCAGTTCTCGCAGGCTGCGAGACGGCAGTGGACGCAGCCCGTCGGCTTCACTCATGCGCTGTTCGAGGTGGCGGCCGATGCGCTGAAGCGCGCCTCCGATCCGACGGACAGGGATGCGGTCGCCGAAGCCGTAGCCGCCACCTCTCTCGACACGGTCGTCGGCAATATCGCCTGGGGCAAGACGAACGTGCCGGCCTTCGCGCGCAAGAACGTCGCCAAGACCCCGCTCGTCGGCGGGCAATGGCGGCGCAGGAACGACGGCAACTTCGACATGGTCATCGTCGAAAACGGCAACGCGCCCGAAATCCCGCTCGGCGGGACGCTCGAGACGCTTGGCTGACCGCCGGGGCGCTCCGGCACGGGATGCACCGGAGCGCCCCGGCGATGATCGTTTCATCGGAGGCCCTCATGCCAATCCTCTCTCTCGACGCCGTATCCAAATCCTTCGGCGCCCTCAAGGTGGCGGACCACGTCAGCTTCGATCTCGAGCCGGGTGAAGCGCTCGGCGTCATCGGGCCGAACGGCGCGGGAAAATCCACGCTGTTCAATCTGATAGCCGGCAACCTGAGGCCGGATGGAGGCCGCATTCTCCTCGACGGTCGCGATGTCACGGCCGGCTCCGCCATGACGCGCTGCCTCGCGGGTATCGGGCGGTCGTTCCAGATTCCGCAGCCCTTCGGCCATCTCACCATCTACGAGAACCTCCTGGTGGCCGCGCGTTTCGGCGGCGGCTTCCCGGCGCGCGAGGCGCCGGAGCATTGCATGAACATCCTGCAGCGAACCGGCCTCACCGCGCAGGCGGCACGCCTGTCGGGCACCCTTCCGCTCTTGCAGCGCAAACGCCTCGAACTTGCCCGGGCCATGGCGACGGCACCGCGCCTGATCCTCCTCGACGAGATCGCCGGCGGGCTGACCGAGGCCGAATGCATCGAGCTCGTCGCCACGATCCGGCAGATCCATGCGGAGGGCACGGCAATCATCTGGATCGAACATGTCCTCCATGCGCTGACTTCGGTGGTCGAGCGGCTCATGGTGCTGAATTTCGGCCGGATGCTGATGATCGGCAGCCCTGACAAGGTGATGGCCTCGCCGGAGGTTCGGGAAATCTATCTGGGGATCGAAGCATGACGGATGAAAAACCGCTTCTGGAAATTTCGTGCCTGACGGCAGGCTACGGGGACTTCAAGGCCCTGTTCGGCGTCGATCTCCATCTCCGGGCCGGCGAGACGGTGGCGATCATCGGCGCGAACGGCGCCGGCAAGACCACGCTGATGCGCGCGATCACCGGCATCGTCCGCACGGCATCGGGCGCGATCCGGCTCGACGGAGAGAAGATCGACATGCTGCCCGCGCCCGAGGTGCTGTTGCGCGGCATCGCCATGGTGCCCGAGGGGCGCAGGCTTTTCCCCTCGCTTTCGGTCGAGGAGAACCTGCTGATCGGCGGCCACGCCCGCAGGGGCGACGGCCGCTGGAACCTCAATGCGGTCTACGAGCTCTTTCCGGTTCTCAAGGAGCGCCGCAGCGATCCCGGAACCGCGCTGTCCGGTGGCCAGCAGCAGATGGTCGCGATCGGGCGGGCGCTGATGTCGAACCCGCATGTGCTGCTCTGCGACGAAATCTCGCTCGGCCTCGCGCCGGTCGTCATCCGCGACATCTACGCCGCCATACCGAAGATCAAGGCTTCCGGCGCGTCGATCATCGTGGTCGAGCAGGACATCGGCCAGGCGCTCAAGATCGCCGACCGCGTCTACTGCATGATGGAAGGACGCATGACGCTGGAAGGGCGGCCGGAGAACCTGTCGCGCGAGGCCATCCACGATGCCTATTTCGGAGTAAGCGCATGATCTGGCTCGATACCTTCGTGCAGGGCGTGCTTCTTGGCGGTCTCTACGCGCTGTTCGCCGCCGGTCTGAGCCTTGTCTTCGGCATCATGCGGCTCGTGAACCTGGCGCATGGCGATCTGATCGTGCTCGCCGCCTACCTGATCCTCGGCTTGGTGACCGCCCTTGGCCTCCACCCGGCGCTGGCCGCGCTCATCGCGCTGCCGCCGATGTTCGTCCTCGGCTGGCTGTTGCAGACCCATGTGCTGAACCGCGTGCTCGGCGAGGACATCCTGCCGCCGCTGCTGGTAACCTTCGGCCTGTCGATCGTGACGCAGAATGCGCTGCTGGAAGGCTTCAGCGCCGACAGCCGAAAACTCTCCGTCGGCGCGATCGAGGCGCAATCCGTGTCGGTCGGCCCGGTCACGGTCGGACTGATGCCGTTGCTGACCCTGGCCTCGGCCATCGCGGTCATCTTCCTGCTCAACCAGCTCTTCTACCGCACGGCCCTCGGCCGCGCATTCCGCGCCACGTCGGACGACGCGGTCACGGTGCAGCTCATGGGCATCCGCCCCGAGCGGGTCTTCGCGATCGCCACCGGCATCGCATTGGTGGTGGCGACGATTTCGGCATTCTATCTCGGCACCCGCGCCAATTTCGATCCCTCGATCGGCCCGGCGCGCCTCCTCTATGCTTTCGAGGCGGTGATCATCGGCGGGCTTGGCAGCCTCTGGGGCACGCTTGCGGGAGGCATGGTGATCGGCGTCGCCCAGGCCTTGGGCGCGGCGATCAATCCCGAATGGCAGATCCTGTCAGGGCATATCGCCTTCGTGATCGTCCTGATGTTGCGGCCTCGCGGCCTTCTTCCCCGCGCCACCGACTGAGGTTTCCCATGATCCGCCTCTCCTCCCAATCCGCCGCGCGAGTTCTCGTGACCGTCATCACCCTGGCGCTCGTCGCGCTGATGTTCGCCGTGCCGGCGATCGCCTCGCGAGCGGTCGTGCAGGATCTCTTCACGGTCCTCACGCTCCTCGTCCTGGCGCTGAACTGGAACATGCTCGCCGGCTTCGCCGGGCTCGTTTCCGTCGGTCAGCAGGCCTTTGTCGGTATCGGCGCCTACGCGATGTTCGGTGCGGTCATTCTTCTGGGGCTCGATCCGCTCGCCGGTATCCTGATCGGTGGTCTGGCGGCCATGGCCTTCGCCGTTCCCATGGCCTTTTTCGCCTTCCGGCTGAACGGCGCCTATTTCGCCATCGGGACCTGGGCGATCGCGGATATTGCCAGGCTGTCGGCCGGACAGTGGAAGGCGCTCGGCGGCGGCACCGGCACGTCGCTGCCGAAGGGCACGACGAGGGACATGCTCGGCGTCCCTTTCGTCAAGGACATGCTCGGCATCAGCAATGCCGCTGCCTCGGATGCCGTCACATACTGGCTGGCGCTCGCGCTGGTGATCGTCATGCTGGGGGCGAGCTTCCTCTTCCTGCGCTCCCGCCTCGGCCTCGGCCTGCAGGCCGTCCGCGACAACGTGAACGCCGCGCGGTCCGTCGGCGTCGATCCTCTCCGTCTCAAGGCGCTGGTCTTCCTGCTGACCGCCTTCGGCACAGGTCTGTGCGGCGCGCTCATCTTCATCCAGATCACACGCGTGACGCCGGATGCGGCATTTTCGGTGATCGACTGGACCGCCTTCGTGATCTTCATCGTGGTGATCGGCGGGATCGGCACCCTGCCGGGACCGATCCTCGGCGTGATCATCTTCTATGCCCTGGAACGCCTGCTTGCAGATTACGGCACGCTCTACCTCATCGTCCTCGGCCTGATCGGCATCGCCATCATGCTGTTTGCCCGCCGCGGCCTCTGGGGCCTGTTCAGCGATCGCACCGGCATCGATCTGCTGCCGCTCCGTCACCGCCCTCCATCGAAACCGATCTCCATGGCCGCCGGGTCGGCACTGGAACCGACCCTCGGCCTCAACCGCCCGGGGGGACACACGAACATCATCTAGCCGAAAGGAACGGGATATGAATCAGTATTTCACCGAGGAGGGTTCGGTCGAGGCCGTGAATGCGCGGATGGGGGCGGATGTCAGCCCGCGGCTTGCCGAGGTCATGGCCTGCCTGGTCCGGCATCTGCATGCCTTCGCCAGGGAGATCCACCTGACCCAGGAGGAATGGGAGGCCGGCATCGACTTCCTGACGAAGACAGGCCAGATCTGCAGCGGCGAGCGGCAGGAGTTCATCCTGCTTTCCGACACGCTCGGCTTCTCCATGCTGGTCGACGCCATCAACAACCGACGCCCGCAGGGCGCGACGGA
>NZ_JBHMAA010000028.1:0-156188 GCF_042429745.1 Neorhizobium puerariae
TTGATCCGTTCCCACTGATCGTCTCGAAGTGCATCACAATCCATCGCTGATCTCCAAAATCAACGTTGAATCCGATTTGCTCAACTTTGGGAATCCCAATTCCCTAAATCGTCACCACGATCTAGATGTTTCCACGGGTTCTTTTGAGCCTCGCATATCGCTAGGAGAAGTCCGGGCTGATATCGTTGCGCCATGTTCAGTATAAAAAGGTTCGACATTCGCATGACAAGTGGCCTGCATCACATCACCGCCATCACCCGGAAAATCCAGGCGAATGTCGATTTCTATGCGGGCTTCCTTGGCCTCAGGCTCGTCAAGCGGACCGCCGGTTTCGAGGATGCCCGCCAGCTTCACCTGTTCTACGGAGACGGGGCGGCGACGCCGGGCTCGCTGGTCACTTTCCTTGCCTGGGAAGACGGCTCGCTTGGGCGTGTCGGGCACGGGGCGCCGAGCGAGATCAGCTTTTCGGTTGCGCCCGAGGCCATCGGCTTCTGGCTGACGCGGGCGCTGCAGTTCAACGTCAAGCTTGCCGGCCCCGCCCAGGAATTCGGCGAAACGGTGCTGCGGCTGACCGACCCGGACGGCATCATCGTCAAGCTCGTCGGCGTCGAGGAAACGACGCCCTGGGTCTGGTGGAGCGGCGGCGGTATCGCGGAAGCGGATGCGATCCGAAAGCTCCACGGCGCGACGATCCTTTCCGAAAAGCCGGAGCAGACGGCGCAATTCCTGACGCGCCACATGGGTCTCCGGCTCGGGGTGAAGGAAGGCAACATCCAGCGGCTGGTGTCGGATGCACGGGATATCGTCGATGTCCGCGATGCGGGTGGTTTCTGGACCGCGGCACCCGGCACCGGCACGATCGACCACATCGCCCTTCGCGCCGTTGACCGGCCCCAGGTCGAGGCCGTGCATGCGGGATTGCTGGCGGAAGACGCCGGCGAGATGAACATGCACGACCGCCACTATTTCTACTCGCTTTATGTCCGCGAACCGTCCGGCACGCTGATCGAGCTTGCGACGGACGGGCCGGGTTTTGCGGCTGACGAGCCGCTGGAGACGCTCGGGTCAGAACTGTTCATCCCGGCGCACTTCAAGGAAGACCATGAGGAACTGACGGCGATGCTGCCGCAGTTCGGCCTTCCCGGCGAAGAGCGGATCACCTATCGCGACCTGCCTTTCGTCCATCGTATCCATATGCCTGAGAAATGGGACGGTTCGACGCTGGTGCTGCTGCACGGCACCGGCGGCAACGAGACGACCATGCTGCCGCTTGGCCGCAAGGTCGCGCCGAACGCGATGCTGATCGGAATACGCGGTCGAGCGATCGACGAAGGCGTGCCGCGTTTCTTCCGCCGGCTCAGCCAGATGCGCTTCGACCAGAGCGACATCGCGTCGGAAGCGGAGGCGTTTGTCGCTTTCGCGGAGGCTCTGGGGCATGCCTATGACGTCGACCCGGCGCGCACGGCGTTTCTCGGCTATTCGAACGGCGGGAACATGCTGGGGGCGGTGATGCAGCTTCATCCGGGCATCGTCCGCAAGGCGGTTCTGTTGCGGGCGGTGAACGTGCTGGAAGACACATCGGCCGTGGACCTTTCCGGCGCAGAGGTCCTGTCGGTCAGTGCCACCGACGATTTCTACGGCCCCTATGCGGCGGAACTGGAGCGCCGGCTTGCGGCGGCGGGGGTGGGAGTGACGGCGATCAAGCTCGACGCCAACCACGGGCTTAACGCGGAGGATGAGGCGATCGTCCGCAACTGGCTGGATGGGGTCGGACCCGGTCAATCGGCGTAAATGCTGGCGACTGCATCCGCTGCGGCTGCGATATCGGCCGGAAAGCCGAGTTTCCCGAGCGCCATGCCATAGGCCGCGACATTTCCGAGGACGATGTCGAAACGGGCGCGAAGACCGGTATGGTTCAACCGGACGAGGCGTTCCGCGCCCGGGCCGACGCCTGAGGAAAGCTCCATGCCGAGCGGCGCTGCGGCGGCAAGCAGGGCCTTCGGATCGGCCGCGCGCGGAACTACCGCCGTCGTCACGAGGTGAGAAGCCTTTTGCTGCTGTGTCCAGGGTTCGGCGCCGAGCGCGGTCAGCCCCGTGCGGGTTGCCCTGGCCGCTCGTTCATGCCGGGCGACGAGCGCCCCCAAACCCTCCGCCTCGACGCGATCGAGGGCCGCTTCCAGGGCGAAGAATTCCAGCGGCGCGGTCGTGCCGGGCAGGGCTCCCCGATCCCCGTCGAGCCAGGTCTTCTGGTCGAGAAGCGAAAGAATCGAATCCCTTGGACCGTTTTCTTGAGAGATCAGTTCCCATGCGGCGGGACTGACGGAAAGGGCCGACAGGCCAGCCGGCCCGGCCAGCGACTTCTGAGGCCCGATGACCGCGATATCGATGCCCAGTTCGTCGACATCGAGCGCGTGGCCGCCGACGGAGGCGACAGCATCAACGACGGTCACGATGCCGCGGGCACGGGCGAGGGCGACGATCTCCTTCAACGGATTGAGAATGCCGCTTGCCGATTCCGCATGGACGAGGGAGAGAACCGCGATATCCGGGTTGGCCCGGAGTGTGGCTTCCACGGTGGCAAGGGCGATCGGATGTGCCGGTTCGGCCGCAAGATCGATGACTTCCGCGCCGCCTCGCCGCAGCCAGCCGCCGAACCAGAGACCGTACGGGCTGGTGACGATATTGAGTGTCCTGAGGCCGGGCCGGGCAAGGCTGGTCGCGACGGCTTCCAGCGCCACGACCGCTTCGGCCTGAATCAGGAGGACATCGTTGCGGGTATGCAGGACCTTGCCGATCCGATCGGCGATCGAAGCATAGCGCCTTGCCGGAAAGACGGGGGTGTCGTTCAGCGGATTCCAGCGGTCAAACGTCATGGCTCCATCCTTCTGGCGTTATTTTTCCGGCATTCCGGTCACGAGACGCGGCACGGCCGCAATCAGCGCCCTGGCCGCCGGGGATCGAGGAGTCTCTATCACCTGCCGCGCCGTGCCGGATTCCACCAGTCGTCCGGCATCCATGACGGCGATCCGGTGAGAGACCGCACGAAGCACGGCGAGATCGTGCGAGACGAAGAGATATGCAATCCCACGTTCTTCCTGCAACTCGACCAGAAGTTCAAGGATTTTCCCGCGGATCGAGACATCCAGCGCCGAGACCGCTTCGTCCAGCACGATCAGCGATGGCCGTGTGGCGATGGCGCGGGCGATCGCGATCCGTTGCCGTTGGCCGCCCGAGACCTCGCGGATCGAGCGCGTGGTGTAACCCGCAGGCAGGCCGACGCGATCGAGCAGCGCTGCGATTTCCTTCGGACGTCCGGCCTTCGGGGCGATCCCGTGGATGCGCAGCGGATCGTCGAGCACGGAGGCGACCGTGGCGCGCGGATTGAATGCGCCGAGCACATCCTGGAAGACCATCTGCATCTTCGCCCGGCGCCTTCGCAGTTCCGCGCCGGAAAGCGCAAGCCAGTCCTCGTCCTCGAAGCGGATCGTTCCCTTATCGGCAGGGATCAAACGCATGAGGATGCGGGCCAGCGTCGATTTCCCGCTTCCCGAAGCGCCGACGAGGCCGAGCGTTTCGCCTGCCGAAAGCGTCAGGGAGACCTCGTTCAGCGCCGTGACGTCGCGGCCGCCAGAGGAAAAATGCCTTGAAAGGTCCTTTATGGCGAGCAGCGTCATGAGGCGCCCTCGCGGATGAGGGGCGGGGTATTCAGATCGCGATGGCTGGCGATCAGGGCTTTCGTATAAGCGCTACCGGGCGCGGTCAGGACGGTGCCCGTCAGCCCGGCTTCGATCAGGCTGCCGTCCTTGAAGATCGCGACGCGATCGGCAAAACCGGATGCCAGCGCAATGTCATGCGTGATGAAAATGAGCGTCATCCCGGCTTCCCGCACCAGTTCGCCGAGAAGCGACACGATTTCCGTCTGCACGACCATATCGAGCGCGCTGGTCGCCTCGTCGGCAATGAGGATGCCGGGCTTGGCCGCCAGTGCCGCGGCAATCGCGACCCGCTGCCTCTGGCCGCCCGAAAGCTGGTGCGGGAAAGCTTTCATCGCCCTCGCAGCCTGCGGTATGCGGACATGCTCCAGCATCTCCCGGGCGCGGACATAGGCGATATTCCAGGTGAGGCCCAGATGCCGCTTTGCACCCTCCGCCACCTGTTCGCCGATCGTCAGCACCGGGTTCAGGCTGGAGGACGGGTCCTGGAAAACGAACCCGAGGTCGCGGCCGGGCTGTGGTGGCCTGCCCATGGACCAGCGCATATCGCCCGTGACCTTTGACGCGGGCGGCAAAAGCCCGGCCAGCGCGCGGGCGAGCGTGCTCTTGCCCGAGCCGCTTTCGCCGATGATCGCCAGCCTCTCTCCCTTGAAAATATCAAGATCGACGTTCCTCAGCGCCGGCGTGGGCTGTTTTCCATAGGTGACCGACACGCCCCTGATTTCGCAAAGGGTGCTCATGCGTCCGCCCTCCGGTCCGCCAGGGCCTTGGTGAGACCCTCGCTGAAGAGGTAGACGCCGACGACAGTCACTACCAGCGCGATGCCGGGAAAGATCGACAGCGACGGAGAGGAACGCAGGATGTTGCGGCCCTCGGCGATCATCGAACCCCAGGTGACCGCGTTCGGATCGCCAAGGCCAAGGAAGGAAAGTGCGGCTTCGGTCAGGATCGCGGCTGCGACGATGATGGCCGACAGAGCCAGAACCGGCGGCAATGCGTTGGGCAGGATCTCTCTGAAGGCAATCTCCGCAGGATGCATGCCGATGACCCGTGCCGAGGCGACATAATCCCGTTCCCTGATCGACAGGACCTGCGCGCGCGTCAGGCGCGCGGGGTTTGGCCAGGCTCCCAGAGCGATCGCCAGCACCACGATGGGAGCGGACGCGCCGATGACGCTGACGAAGGCGAGCGCCAGCAGAAAGCCGGGGACGATCTGGAAGGCATCGACCACGCGCATCAGCGCCTCGTCGACAAGCCCGCCGGCAAACCCGGCGGCAAGACCGACGCACAAGCCTATGGCGATGGCGGCAAGGGCCGCCGCGAGCCCGACGACGAGCGACGTGCGCGTGCCGTGGACGATGCCGGCGAGAACGTCGCGGCCCAGCCGGTCGGTGCCCAGGGGAAAGGTCGGGTCGGTGAACGGCGGCAGAAGCGGTGCGCCCGCAATCCTCAGCGGATCGCCGGGAGAAAGGACCGGCGCAAAGAGCGCGACCAGCACCAGCAGGGAGAGAATGCCAATGCCTGCAGCGCCTTCCGGTGTTTTCATGAGATTTCGAATCAAGCTCATGCCATGCCTCTCACAAACCGGGCTCAGAAGCCCCGACGCGCGGGTCGAGCGCGGCATAGACGATGTCGACGGCAAGGTTGATGCAGATGACCAGAACGGCGCTGACGACGATGATGCCCATCAGCAACGGTGAGTCGCGCCCGCCGACCGCCTCTTG
Organism: Neorhizobium puerariae; assembly: GCF_042429745.1. Classification (NCBI taxonomy): domain Bacteria; kingdom Pseudomonadati; phylum Pseudomonadota; class Alphaproteobacteria; order Hyphomicrobiales; family Rhizobiaceae; genus Neorhizobium; species Neorhizobium puerariae. The sequence goes on from NZ_JBHMAA010000028.1 coordinate 5,438, forward strand.
CGCCAGCCGGCCGAAGCCGGGAATGGCGAATATGCTTTCGATCACCACGCTGCCTCCGAGCATGGTGGCCGATTGCAGGCCGAGCATGGTGACAAGGGGCAGGAGCGCGTTGCGGGCCACATGCCGCAGCACGATGCGGGCGCGCGAAAGGCCTTTCGAGCGGGCGAAGAGCACAAAATCCAGCGCCCAGACCTCCGTCATGCCGGCGCGCATCACGCGCAGGAAAAGCGCCGTATAGATCAATGCCAGTGCGCCGACCGGCAGGACGAGATGCGTGGCGATATCGGCGGCGCGGGCAAGTCCCGTTTTTCCCGACGCGATGGTTTCTATCCCCGATGTCGGCAGCCAGCGGAGCTGGACCGCGAAAACGATGCTGAGGACGAGACCGAGCCAGAAACTCGGGATCGCATAGAGAATCAGCGAAAGGGTCGAAAGCGCTCTATCCCTTAGGCTTTCCGGTCTGGCGCCGGCGATGATCCCGAGCGCCGAGCCGAGGCCGAACGAAAGCGCGGTGGCGCTGCCCATCAAGAGCAGTGTGTTCGGTAGCCGTTCGAGGATCAGGTCGAGCACCGGCCTTCCAAAGGCGACCGACCATCCGAGATCGAACCTGGCAAGCGAGGAGACGTAGAGCCAGAGCCGCGCAAGCGTCGACTGATCGAGCCCATAGGACTGGCGCAGCGACCGGGCGACAGCCGCGTCTCCGCCGCCGATCGAGAGGAGATAGGCATCCACCGCGTCGCCGGAAGCGGATTCCAGAAGCAGGAAGGTCAATATGACGACGATCAGCAGCACCGGAATGCTGCTGATCACACGACGCCTGATCAATCGAAGGGCACGGTTCACGCTGCGGAACGCCTCGGGACTCTTTTTTGAAACCCGAACCTATCACGATTGCAGTGCGGTATCCGCCCAGTTCGACACCGCCCAGCGCGGATTGTTGGAAACGTTCAGCACTGTATCGCGAGCGACGGTGATGAAGCCCCATTCCGCGACGTTGATCAGCGGCAGATCGGTGGCGACGATCTTCTGGAACTCCTTGTAAAGGTTGGTGCGGGCGGTCGTATCGATGGTTTCCGCCGCCTTGGCGATGATGCCGTCGAGCTCCTTGTTGGCATAGCCGCCCTGATTGGAAAAAGGCACGCCGGCCGGAATTCCGGACTGCACGAGAATGGTCGTCGAAATCGCCGGGTCGCCGCGGAAGACAGGCGGCGCGACGGCAAGGTCGAAATCGTGCTCGGTATAGACGGCCTTCTGGTGCGCGGCGGAGTCGGCGTTGACGAGCTGCGCGTCGATGCCGATGGCGGCGAGCGCCTGGCGCAGATAGTCGCCGAACTGCTTCGTTTCGTTGAAATAGGGGGCGGGACGCAGTTTCAGCGAGAAACGGGTGCCATTGGCGTCTTTCTTGTAGCCGGCCTCGTCCAGCAGGGCATTGGCCTTGGCCGGATCGAAAGCGTAGGTCGGGACGCTTGCATCGTAGAATTCCGGTGCATTCTTCGGCACCGGTCCGGTGGAAGCGGCGGCGTAACCGAGGAAGATCGTGTCGACCACGAACTTCCTGTCGATCGCATGTGCGATCGCCTGCCGCACCTTCACGTCCGCCAGCTCCTTGCGGCGATGATTGATCTCGACAACGAGCTGGTAGGTCAGCGCTTCGTAGCCTTTCGAGATCACCTTGATGCCCGGCACCTTGGAAATGCGGGCGAGGTCGGTCAGCGGCACGGCGGAGAAGGCCGCGAGCTGGATTTCTTCCGCTTCCAGGGCCGCGCCTGCGCCGGCGCGATCGGGCAGGACGCGGAAGATCACCTCGTCCAGTCTGGGTTCGCCCTTCGCCCAGTAATCCGCATTCCTGGTCAGGCGGTAATATTCGCCCGGCTTGTATTCGGCGAGCTTGAACGGTCCCGTGCCGATGAGCTTCACGTTGGCCGGATTGGTGGCGATGTCGGTGCCTTCGTAGACATGTTTCGGCACCACGCTGCTGACGGCGGGAAGCGCGTTTCGGATGAGCTGAAGCGGGGTGGGTTTGGAAAAGCGGAAGACGGCGGTGGTCGCATCCGGCGTCTCCACGGCTTCGAGATTGGCGAAGACGATGCGGCCGAGGTTCTGCAGCGGCTTCCAGATGCTGAGCGCCGAGAAGGCGACGTCAGAGGACGTGAATGGCTTGCCGTCATGCCATTTCACGCCGTCGCGCAGCTTGAAGGTAATCGACCTGCCGTCCGTGGAGCCTTCCCAGGACGTGGCGAGACGGGGGCTCAGCCCGTCCTTGCCGTCGAAGGAGGCCTCGGCAAGCGGTTCGACGATCTTGCTCGCGATGAAGAAAACACCGTTCGAGGCGACGATCGCCGGATTGAGATTCTTGGGCTCGGAATCCGCCGCGACGATCAGCCGGCCGCCGGAGTGGGCGTTCTGCGAACGGGCAAGGCCGGGCAGCGCCGTCGATGCAAGCAGCACGCCGCCTGTCTGCAAAAGGGTTCTTCTGGATAGGTTGGCGATCGTCATGGCTCTCTCCTGCGCGCACTCTTTGCCGTCATATTGGCAGCGAAATTTCCGTCAGCACAGGCAGGAAATTCCTCCACGCCGCATTCGGGAACAAATTCTCGTTTGAAAGCAGATAGCGAATGCCAAAAAAAGCCCCGGCAGACAGCTCTCCGCCGGGGTTAGGCGCCCTGGGAGGAAATCAGGGATAAATCTTTTTCGCGAGGTCCATCATCGGGCCGTATTCGTCCATCTCGCGGGTGCCGAGCAGCTTTGCGCTGGCAAAGCGCCTGGATTCCGGATCTAGCTGATCTTCCACGCCCTTGGCGACCGGCAGCATCCAGGCTTTCGCATAAGTGACCTGCGATTCCATATCCAGGAAGTGATTGATGAAGAGCTTCGCCGCGTTCGGATGCGGGGCGTTCTTCATGATCGCGAAGTGGATCGATACGTAGGGCACGCCTTCCGGAGGAACGATGACCTTGATCGGCAGGCCTTTCAGGTCGTTGGCGAAAGCGAACATCTGCGGGATGTAGACCGGATATTCTCCGCGGGCGACGCGGCGGGCGTCATTGCGGAGGTCCCGGCTGAAGACCGGCTTGTTCTCTGCGAGCTTTTCGTTGAAGGTCTGGCCGAAGGACTTGTTGAATACCACGAACATGGTGCCGCCGGAGCCGAGCGGACGCATGTCGTCGGAGAGGATCTTGCCCTTCCACTTCGGGTCGGCGAGATCCTTCCAGCTTCTCGGTTCGTCTTCCGGCTTCACGAGGCCGGTGTTGACGAGGATTCCGTAAGCCTGCAGGAAGCCGGGCACATGGTCGCCGGCGACCTCCTTCTTCATGTCGTCGCGGATATTGGCGACGTTCGGGATATTGCCGAGCGGCTCGACGGCTATGCCCTGCGCCTTTCCCGTTTCGATCGAATTGGCGGAATGCATCTGGATGTCGGCGATATAACGGCCCGCGGCTTGTTCAGAGCGCAGGCGCTCGGTCAGTTCGCTGGCGCGGACATCGAGCGATTCAACCTTGATGCCGTATTTCTTCTGAAAGGAATCGATGACTGCGACGAAGTTCGGAGCGCCGAGCTGTGAATTGTAGACGGTGACCGTTCCTTCCTTCCTGGCGGCCTCGACGACCTTGTTCCAGTCGGCGTCCTGCGCAAGCGCGGGTGCCGCGAGCATCATGCCGAGCGTGAACGCGGCCAGTTTCCGGATAAGCGACATGTTCTCCTCCCTAGAATATTCGCCTGAATTTCGATGGTTTTCAGATATCGGGTTTTCAGATCTCGACGACCACGTAGTCCTCGTCGATGGAGACCGGAAAGACTTCCGCCTGGTAAGGGCCTTCCGTGAGGGCACCGCCGCTGGCAACGGTCACGTCGAAGCTTTTCACGCGGGTACGCGCCGGGTCGCACCAGGATTTTCCGGTACGGATGTCGAACTCCCAGCCGTGCCAGGGGCAGCGGACCAGTTCGCCGTGCCGCGTCATGCGGTATTGGCCGGGTTCGTCGGATTCGGCGAGCCCGACCATCTGGCCGCGGCAAAGGTCTGCCCCCTCGTGCGGGCAGCGGTTGGCGATCGCGAAGAATTCGCCCTTGACGTTGAAAAGGGCGATGTCGCGGCCTGCGACCTTCACCAATTTGGATTTGCCGACGTGAAGTTCATCGACCCTGGCGACGACGTGACGAGCCATTCTCAATTCAATCCATAGAAGTTGACAGCGTTTCCGGCGAAGATCGCCGTTTTCTCAGCCGCGGTGAGCGGTATCTTGAAGGCGTAGCGGGGATCGTCGAAATCCCAGTGCGGGTAGTCGGTCGAGAACATCAGCCGATCGGAGCCGATCCATTTCAGCGTGTCCGCGAGGTTCCGGGCCGGATTGGGTTCCTCCATGGGCTGCGTGGTGAACCAGATGTTGCGGCGCAGATATTCCGATGGCGGCCGCTTCACATGAGGAACCTCGTCGCGCATCGCGGCCCAGGCCTTGTCCATGCGCCACCCGAAGGACGGCACCCAGGAAAAGCCGCCTTCGACAAAGGAAATCCTGAGCTCCGGAAAATGTTCGAAAACGCCTTCGAAGATAAGGCTGGCGATCACCGCCTGCATGGTCTGCACCTGGCTGTGATGTTCCTCGATATAGTAGGACGGCCAGCCCGCGCCTGTGGCCTGATGGCCTCCGACACCGCCGACATGCAGTGAAATAGGCAAGCCATGGCTGACGGCCGCCTCGAAGATCGGCCAGTGACGGCGCTTGCCCAAAGGCTCGATCGAGCGCGGCGGCAGGAGAATCTGGATGAAGCGCTTGTCGGAGGCGCGGCGGTCGATCTCTGCGACGGCGTTGGCCGGATCTTCCTGCGTGGCGATGATCGAACCGCGCAGGCGTGGCTCCGGTTCGAGGAATTTACTGAGCTGCCAGTCGTTGATCGCGGTGGCAATTGCCACGCTGAAATCCGGATGGCGCTGGCCGCTGGCATTGAAGCGCAGTGGCACGAGAACGCCGATATCGATGCCGAGGCCGTCGAGATGCTGTTCCCGCAGGAACGGGAGGTCCGAACCCGGCGGTCCGCCGGCGGGTGGCCAGGAATCAACCCGGGAGACTTCCGGCACCATGCGCGGATGGGAAAGCGTTTCGGCCAGTCCTTGGCGGGTGTGGCCGCCATAGGTCGCCAGATGATCCCGCCAGCGCTGCGAGAGATAGGGCAATATTTCTGCAGGGGACTTCATAGCCGGATGAATGTCGCAGTCGATCAGATTGTATTTGGTCTTCGTTTCGACGGGGCGTTCGAGTGTTTGCGGTTCCGTCATTTCGCGACCTCCTTCTGAAAATCCGCAGCGATCCGCGGATAGGTGGCGAGCGGGTTGTCGATCAGGATTTTCTTGGCGAGCGTCTCGCCGAAAGCAGAGGAAAGAGCGTGCAAGCCTTCGAACTGCGCATGCGGGTAGTCGGTCGAGAAGAGAAGCATGTCGTCGCAGTCGATATGTTCGAGCGTGCGTGCGAGTGCATCCGTCTCCAGGGGCGCCTCGACCGGCTGCAGCGTGAAGCGCACATGCCTTTTCACGATGTCGCTCGGCTGTTCGCTGACCCAGGGCGTCTCGGCGCGCACACCGCGCCAGGTCTTGTCCGCCCGCCAGAAGAAGGAGGGCAGCCAGGTGAAGCCGCTTTCGGCGAAAACGACCTTCAGATCGGGCACCTTGTGGAAGACGCCTTCGGCGACAAGGCTGAGGAGCTGGCTTTCGAAGATCGAAGCCTGTGCGACATAAGCCTCCACGAAGAAGCTCGGCCAGCCGGTGGCCGTCGGCGCGTGGCGGTTGCTGCCGCCGGCGTGGATACAGAGCGGCAACTTGTTGCGGGCTGCGGCTTCGTAAATCGGCCAGTAGCGCCGGCGGCCGAGCGGCTCGTCGTTCTGGGCGAGGATCAGCACCTGGACGAAACGCTCGTCGTCGGCGCGTTTTTCGATTTCCGCGACGGCGAGTTCGGTATTCTGGGCCGAGACGATGATGGAACCGCGCAAGCGCGGCTCCTTGTCCAGCCATTCGCGCGACAGCCATTCGTTGACCGCGCCGCAAAGTGCTGCGGCCATGTCGTCGGAATGCATGACCATCGAGCCATGCAGCACGTTGCAGATGGCAAGCCGCGTGCCGAACGGATCGAGCGCCTGGGCGCGTACCGCTTCGAGCGTGTCGCCGGCAAAGCCGCTTTTCGCCTTCCATTCGGGGCGGACATTGATCGGCGCGCGGGCCGGCGAGGACGTCATGGCGAGGCTCAGCCGGTCCACGCCGCGCATCACGAAGGTCTCACGCCAATAGTCGTCCAGATAGGCGAGCAGCGCCGCTGTCGCCGGTGAGGCCGGATGCAGGTCGCAGTCGATGCCGCCAACCGTGGAAAGGCCCGGCTCCTTGCCGAGTGATCGGATCATCTCATTCATGCGGACACTCGTTTGTTGGCATTTCAGGCATTGGCATTTCAGGGCAGGCGGTAGACTTGCCTTGCGTTTTCGCGAAAGATCCGGGTCCGCTCCGTCGGGGAAAGCGGAACCTTGAAGGCGTAGCGTGGGTCGTCGAAATCCCAGTGCGGGTAGTCGGTCGAGAACATCAGCCGGTCCGCGCCGATCCATCGCAGCGTATCGAGAAGATGGCGGTTGTTTTCCGGCTCCTCGATCGGCTGCGTCGTGAACCAGATGTTCTCGCGCAGGTACTCCGAAGGCGGGCGTTTCACATGCGGCACTTCAGAACGCATCCGCTCCCACTGCTTGTCGAGCCGCCAGGCAAGCGGGGCGGCCCAGGCGAAGCCGCCCTCCACGACCACCAGTTTGAGCTTCGGGAAGCGTTCGAAGACACCCTCGAAGATCATGCTGATGACGACGGACTGTAGGCTGTGGGAGAATGCGTAATGTTCCTCGATATAGAAGGACAACCATCCGGCACCGCTGTTGGTATGCCAGCCATAGGCGGCCGAATGCATGCCGATCGGCAGGCCATGGTGCTCGGCCGCTTCGTAGATGGGCCAGTAGCGGCGTCGGCCCGCCGGTTCGATCGTGCGCGGCGGGATGGCGATCTGGACGAAGCGCTTGTCGCCGACGCGCGCTTCGATTTCCGCAAGCGCCGCAGGCACATCTTCCTGCGTGACCGAAATCGAGCCCTTGAGGCGCGGTTCCGGAGCCATCCACTTGTCGATCTGCCAGTCGTTGACTGCGGCGCACATGGCCGCCCCAAGTTCCTGGTTCAATGTAGAGGAGCCGGCCGCCAATGGCTGCAGGACGCCGTATTCGATGTCCAGCGGATCGAGGAGCTGTTCGCGCAGGTAGGCAAGATCGGACGCCGGCGGTCCGCCGTTCGGCGGCCAGGCGTCGCGGCGCATGCCGTTGCCGGGGGTCATGCGCGGATAGGGGAGCGTGCCGACGACGGGATTGGCGCTGCGCTGCCCGTAGTCCGTCAGGTGGTCGCGCCAGCGCACGGGCAGGAATTTCGAAAGCTCGCCCGGCGTGCCGAAGGCGGGGTGGATGTCGCAATCGACGATGCCGAGCCTGGCTTCAGACTTGGCATCCTTTTCCAGAACGGCCTGGTTCATGGCTTAGTCCTCCAGTCTCGGATAGGTGGCAAACGCGTTCTCCCGAAGGAGGCGGTCGAGCAGGCGTTCCGGAAAGCCCGGGGGAATGGCGGCGTCTCCTTCGAATTGCGCGTGCGGATAGTCCGTGGAGAAGAGCAGCATGTCGTCGGCGTCGAGATGTTCGATGATGCGTTCCAGCTCCCGCGGATCGCGCGGGGCGTCGAAGGGTTGCGTGGTCATGCGGATCTGACGGCGGATCAGCGATGCCGGCGGTTCCTTGACCCACGGCACTTCGATGCGGGCGCCGCGCCAGTCCTTGCTCATGCGCCACATCTGGCCGGGCAGCCACGACACGCCGGATTCGATCAGCACGATCTTCATGTCCGGGAATTTGCCGAGCACGCCTTCGGCGACGAAACTGCCGACCTGAGCCGCAAAGCCCTGGATCTGGTGGACGTAGTCCTCAGCCAGGTAGGACGGGAAACCGCTCTGGCTGGGGGCATGGCGATAGGCGCTGCCGGCATGCACGCCAAATGTGAAGCCGTGGCGCTGGGCTGCCTCGTAGATCGGCCAGTAGAAGCGCCGGCCGAGCGGCATTTCGCCCATGCAGAGCGCCAGCACCTGCACGAAGCGTTTATCGTCGGCAAACCGCTCGATCTCCTCGACCGCCGCCTCGGGATTTTGCATCGGCAGGACGAGCGAGGCGCGCAGGCGCGGGTCCCGATCCAGCCATTCCGCCTTCAGCCAGTCGTTGGTGGCGCGGCAAACCGCTGCCGCGAGATAGGGATCGTAGATCGCGTGAACGCCCGTAACGCAGTTGAGGATCGCATATTTGAGGCCATAGGGGTCGAGCAGGTTCTTGCGCAGCTTCTCGACGCCCTTGCCTTCCGTCGCTTTCCAGTCTTCGCGGAAAAAGGGCCTGGTGCGCGTCGGGAAGCCGGTCAGTTCGAGACGATCGACATCCCGAGAAACCACGATTTCCCGCCAGTAGTCATCGAAGTAGGGCAGCAGATCGGCGCGCTGAGGCGCGTCCGGATGAACGTCGCAGTCAATCGCGCCCAGTTGCGACAGAACCGGGCCCCGCTGGATCGCAGCAGTATCCACCGCGCAAACCTCCCTTTTGTCGGTCGACCGCCTTCTCGTCCGGCGGCAACCGATCCTCACTCCCCGGTCGGTGCGTCCACGAACACAACCGACCACCGCATCCGTGATGCGTTTCCTCAATTCGGGAGGGTAAGGGCGAGGCGGAAAGGTGAGAATACTCTTTTTTGTCTTAGCGGCTTTCGCGATTCGAGAAAGCTGCAGGGCCTCCGGCTTTTCCCCAATGGCAAAGATGCCCGCGATTCAGGCGGGGCGACCGGTCACCAGGGCCGTATGCATGTGGATGCGCAGCCATTCGAGAAGGGCCTTGACGGTTGGCTTGCGTGCCTGGGTCTGGGGGATCAGCGCCTTCAGCCAGAGTTCCGAAACCGGATATTCCGGCAGAAGCTCGACGAGCCTGCCGGTTTTGATGGATTCTTCCGCGACGTAGCTTGCCACCATGGCAACGCCACGGCCGCGCAGCGCGAGGTCGTGCAGGATCTGCGTGTCGTTGGCGCTGAACGCGGAGCGCACCTCCACATCGACAGGCCCACCGGGGCTGAGGAAGGACCAGGTCGAACCCGTCGCATGGAAGGTCAGGCAGATATGGTTGACGAGGTCGCGGGGATGTTTCGGAATGCCGCGCGTTTCAAGATAGGCGGGAGCCGCGCAAAGCTTTCGCGGATAGGGGCAAAGCGGTTCGTCGATGACATTGGAATAGGAGGCGGGCAAGGCACCGAGCGCGATGTCATAACCTTCCTCCGCCGGGTTGACGGAGCGGTCGACGAGGGCAAGATCCATGGTGACGTTCGGATGTTCCTGCTGGAAGTCGCTGAGGATACGGGCGAGGAAAGCGATGGTGACCGTGGTCGGAGCCTTGATCCGCAGATGCCCTTCGATCCGCTGGGCGACGGCGGCGGCGCCGCTGATCGCATCGTCTATCTCCTTCACAAGCGATTGATAGCGGGGCAGATAGCGCTCTCCGACTTCCGTCAGGCTGAGTTGGCGTGTCGAACGGATGAAGAGTTTCACCCGCATCTGATCTTCGAGCCGGCTGATGCGTTTCGTGACCACGGAGGGTGCGACGCCCATGTGGCGACCAGCGGCCGAGAAGCTGCCGGAGCGGGCAACGGTCAGAAACGTGCGAATATTGATAAGTGTATCCAAGCCTTTGGCCCTCCCAAGCCGTTTTCGCGGGCAATCCTCCGTGTCGAGTCTAGCACAGCTTATCTTTCTGTTTTCGAGAAAAGTGAATGTAAAAAAATGGTGCTTTTCCCGTGCATGGGAAAAGGTCAATGTAGCAACAGAGGGAATTTCGAATCCCCCCGCAGCGATCTCGCGCCCGAAGGGAAGCCAGCTTCATCTGCGGAGGCCGATCGGAATTCGGAGAAGAGGAAGTTTCAGCCGGTATCGATCGATTTGCCCCAAATCCGGGGCCGCAGGCCCGTTTCATGTTGCGCGTATCAGGGAGCTTGTCAAATATGGGCAATGCACCATCGCTTTCCAGCCGATATGCGCAGGCACGGAACGTGAGGCAGGCGCCGATAAGCTGGTTGTTTGGAGGCAGGGAAGGCGGAGCCGATCGGGAAAGCGGCGCCGCCTGAACGGGTGAAGGAGATCGCGGCGTGTCCGCCGCCGAGAAGTTTGGGATGCAATGCCGGGGAATGCCTGCCGCTGCATCCTATCGTCAGTTCCAGGGAGGAGAGAGACGTGACGAGAACGACATCGATGACATCGGCCATTTGCGAATGGTCGCGGCGTTTTTTTCTGGCGGCTGCGGGCGGTGCCGCCATGGCGGTGGCGGCCGGCCTGCCGGCCCACGCACAGGATGCCGAATGGCAGAAGGTGATCGAGGCGGGCAAGAAGGAGGGGACGCTCGTTCTTTATACCGCGCTCGTCGGCCAGCCCAGCACCAAGGCGATCGCCGCGGCCTTCACCAAGGAATATGGCATCAACGTCGAGGTTCTCGAGGCTCGCGCCAGCGAGATCCGCGAGCGTGTCCGTGTCGAGCAGGCGGCCGGCCGTTTCGCCGCCGATGTGATGTTCACCAGCGATGGCCAGACGCGCCTTTACGTTCAGGAAGACAAGTCCGTCGATCCTCTGCCGGTCACCCCGAACGCTGCGAAGGTCAAGTCGCAATTCAAGCTCGATGTGCCGATGGCGCCCGTCATGACCATACCTTACGGCATCATGGTCAATACCGGTCTCGTCAAGCCGGCCGACGAGCCGAAAAGCTGGAAGGACCTTGCCGATCCGAAGTGGCAGGGCAAGATTCTTGCCGACGATCCGCGGGCGATCGGCGCCGGATATCTGTGGTTCTTCTCGACCTATGACAAGATCGGCGAAGACTATGTGAGGAAGGTGGCCACGCAGAAGCTCGTCTTCACGCGCGACCAGCGCGAGTCGCAGCGCCGCACCGCGCGCGGCGAATATTCGATCTACATGCCGGTCATCCTGACGGACTTCTCGGACCTGAAGGGCCTGCCCGTCAAGTTCATCGTTCCGGAAGAGGGCGTCGGCTACGTTCTCTATGGCAACGTGGTTCTCAAGAACGCCCCGCATCCGAATGCGGCCAGGCTCTATGTCGACTTCCTGCAGGGGCCGGTCTCGCAGAAGATCTATGCCCAGCTCGGATACGGCGCGGTGACGGAAGGCGCGACGGAGGGCTTGCCGCCTGACACCAAGGCGATTTCGGAGGCCAAGCTCTTTGGCAGCACCGACTCCCGACGCCAGAACGAGATGCTCGCCAAGTCCAAGGAAATCTTCAAGTAAAGAGCCGTACCGCCGCCGGCATGCGGCGGGCGGCGGTGCCGCTTTTCATGACATCGGAGCAGCGAGGAATCCTATGACGATTATCCATAATCGCTCCCTAGACGATATCAACGACACGGCACCGGTTCTTGGCGGCAACGCCGTCACGCGGGCCTTCTCGGGCGGTTCGCTGACGCGCGTGATCGGCATGCTGGTGCTGATCCTCATACTCGGCTTCCTGACGATCTATCCGCTTTCCATGCTGCTTTACGGCAGCCTGCATTCCACGCCTCCGGGCATGGCGGGCGAATTCAACCTCAACGGCTATCGCGCCATCATGACGACCCAGAACTTTCTGGTTCTGGTCAACACGATCGGCATTTCGCTGGCGAAGACCATTCCGTCGCTGACGATCGCCGTGTTTCTCGCCTGGATCGTCGCGCGCACCGACACGCCTTTCCGCGGCACGCTGGAAGTGCTGATCACGCTGCCGTTCTTCATCCCGCCAATCCTGACGGCCATGGCCTGGGGCATGCTCGCCAATCCGCAGGTCGGCGTCATCAACATGGTCTGGCGCTGGCTCACCGGCGCGCAGGACCCGCTTTTCAACATCTACTCCTATGGCGGGGTCATCTGGCACATGTGCCAGTATTCCATCCCGTTCCTTTTCCTTTTCATGGTCGATGCATTCCGGGCGATGGACCCGTCGCTCGAGGAATCGAGCCGCATGTGCGGCGCCTCGCGCTGGACCACCTTCCGCAAGATCACCCTGCTCCTGATGCTGCCGGTTCTTACCAGCTCCTTCATGCTGAGCTTCATCAAGGGCATCGAGACGTTCGAGTCCGCGCTGTTCTTCGGCCTGCCCGCCGGTATCAAGGTGATCACCACGGATATCTACGAGTCGATCAACCACCGCGCCACGCCGGACTACCAGTATGCCACGTCGCTCTCCTTCGCGATCATGGGGCTGATGTTCCTGCTGGTCGTCGCGCAGTGGGCGATCCTGCGCGGCAAGAGTTTCCAGACGGTCACCGGCAAGGGGTTCCGCCCGAACGTGATGGAACTCGGTCCGTGGCGCTGGGTCACCTTCGCATTCTGCGTGCTGTTCTTCCTCGTTACCGTGGTGCTGCCGGTCGGCCAGCTTCTGCTCGGTTCCTTCTTCCGCTTCTTCGGTTTCTACACCTATGACATGCTGACGCTGGAGCACTATCAGGCGGTCTTTTCGAATTCCGAGTTCTGGCGGGCCGTGCGCAACACGATGATGCTCGGCCTGCTCGGGGCGACCGCCACCATGGCGCTCGGAGCCATCGTCGCCTACATTTCGATCCGCACCAAATGGCGCGGCCGCAGCCTGATCGACGGCATGGCCTGGTTGCCGTGGATGATGCCGGGCATGGTGCTCGGTGTCGGTTTCCTCTGGGCCTTCGCCATGCTGCCGGGGCCAATTCCGATCTACGGCACCGTCTGGGCGTTGCTGCTTGCCTATATCGCGCTTGGGACCCCGGTCGCGGTGCGCGTCATGACGGGTTCCTACCATCAGCTTTCCTATGACCTGGAGGAATGTTCGCGGGTTCACGGCGCAAGCTGGCTGCAGACCATGTGGCGCATCCTGGTGGCGCTTGCGTGGCCGGCCTTCGCAGTCGGCTGGGTGCTGACGTTCTTCGGCATCATGCGCGAGCTTTCCGCCTCGATCCTGCTCTATTCGGTCGGGTCGGAAACACTCGCCGTCGTGCTGATGAAACTCTGGGCAAACGGCAATGCCGAGCAGGTGAGCGTCATCGGCCTCCTGATGATGCTGCTGGTCATCCTGTTCCGCTGGGTGCAGCTCAGGTTCATCAAGGCGCGCATCAGCAAGCTCTGATCTTGCGGGCCGGCGGGGTCGGTATCGCCGGCGGCAGTCGATTGTTTCAGTCCGCGGATATCTGCTCCGCGCTCGATGAGGAAAAGAAGTATGGCTTCGGTAACGCTCGAAAACGTGAGCCGCATGTATGGCGCGGTGACCGCGGTGGACCATGTGAACCTGAAAATCAGAAGCGGGGAGTTCGTGACGCTGCTCGGCCCCTCCGGGTGCGGCAAGACCACGACATTGCGCATGGTGGCGGGACTCGAAAAGAATACCGGCGGCCGCATCAGCATCGGGGACAATGTCGTGTCAGATGCGGACAAGGGCTATTTCGTGCCCTCCGAGCGCCGCCGCCTCGGCATGGTGTTCCAATCCTATGCGATCTGGCCGCACATGACGGTGTTCGACAACGTCGCCTACCCCTTGCGCATCCGACGCCGGCCGGACAGCGAAATCCGCGATCGGGTGATGAACGCGCTTCGCCTCGTCGAGATGGATCAGTATGCGGACCGTCCGTCGCCCGCGCTCTCCGGTGGCCAGCAGCAGCGTGTCGCGATCGCCCGCGCGCTGGTTTTCGAGCCGGAAGTTCTGCTTCTCGACGAGCCGCTGTCGAACCTCGATGCGCGGCTGCGCACCCAGATGGGCGACGAGTTCCGGGCGCTGCAGCAGCGGCTGAAGATCACCGCGCTTTATGTCACCCACGATCAGTCGGAAGCGATGGCGCTTTCCGACAGGGTCGTTGTCATGCACGGCGGCAAGATCCTGCAGGTCGGAGCGCCGGAGGACATCTATCGCCGGCCCGAGAACCGCCAGGTGGCTGCCTTCTTCGGCACCCCGAACCTGCTCAGCGCGACCGTCAAGGATTGCCGCCCCAACAGCGGCCAATACTACAAACTGGATGTCGAAGGTCAGGGATGGTCGGGCGAATGTCACGCGGCGACCGAAATGCCGAGGGGCACGGACGTCACCGTAATGGTCCGGCCGGAGAACCTGCAGATTCGCGAAATCGGCGCAGCGAACGGCGGACTTTCGTGGTCGGGCGAAATTTCCCAGGCAATCTTCCGGGGACCGCATCGCTCGATCATGGTCAAGACGCCGGCCCAGACGCTGCATGTGGAAACGCCGTCGCTCGCGGATGTCGGTATCGGTCGTCCGGTGACGGTTGCCGCGCCTTCCAGCGCCGCATGGGCTGTCCGCAACTGAATGGGCGTCGTCTTGAATTGTGTACATGATGGGCCCGAATCTTTCGGTAATCAGGGAAAATTATGATTTCTGCCGATTTTTAATGGCGCTGGCCTGTTTTATGTATGCATAGATGCTGCGGACAGGACGCGCTGCGCTTCCGGAAATTGAAGCTCGGACGTATCGGTTTGTTATCGGGAGGACGAAGAGTGGCCAAGAATCTGACCCAGATCCTGAAGGAAAAGGGCAATACCGTGGAGATGCTGCGCAATTCGCGCATCGGCATGTATATCTATCCGGTCGTGGCGCCGGAGTTTTCGAACTGGCGCACGGAACAGGTCGCCTGGCGCGAATCCGCCGTTCTCTTCGACCAGTCGCACCACATGGACGAGCTGATCGTCGAAGGCCCGGATGCGGCCAAGTTCCTCGAAAGCCTGTCGATCAACAGCTTTGCCAATTTCGACACCAATCGCGCCAAGCACTACGTTCCGGTAACGCCGGCCGGCCATGTCATCGGCGACATGATCATCTTCCGCGAGCGTCAGGACAAGTTCGTTCTCGTCGGCCGCGCCCCGACCGCCAACTGGCTGCGCTACAATGCCTCGCTCGGCAAGCATGACGTCAAGCTGACGCACGATCCGCGCTCCCCCTCGCGTCCGGACGGCAAGCAGGTCGACCGCGTGCACTACCGCTTCCAGATCCAGGGTCCGGATGCGCCGAAGATCTTCGAGAAGATGAATGGCGGCCCGATCCCGGACATCAAGTTCTTCCACGTCGACTGGATCAATGTGGGCAGCAGGAGAGTGCAGGCCCTGCGTCACGGCATGGCGGGCGCTCCGGGTCTCGAAATCTGGGGTCCCTATGCGGAGAAGGACGAGGTCCGCGACATCATCGTCAAGGCCGCCAAGGATGCAGGTGTCGATCTTTACCTCGTCGGCGCCCGCGCCTATTCCACCAACACGCTGGAATCCGGCTGGATTCCGTCGCCGCTTCCGGGGATTTATACCGGTGCGGAACTGCAAGGATATCGCGACTGGCTGACCGAGGACAGTTATGAAGCCACAGGCTCGATCGGCGGCAGCCTAGTCTCGGACAATATCGAGGACTATTACGTCAATCCGTACGAGCTAGGTTACGGCATCTACGTCAAGTTCGACCATGACTTTGTCGGCCGCGAGGCGCTTGAGGCCATGAAGGCCAAGCCGCAGCGCAAGAAGGTAACCTTCGAGTGGAACGCCGAGGATGTGATGAAGGTCATCGCCTCGAACTTCGTGCCCGGCGGCGAGGCCTACAAGTGGATCGACCTGCCGCAGCCGAACTATGCGTCTTCCAGTGCCGACCGGATCATGAAGGGCGGCAAGGTCGTCGGCATGTCGATGTTCAACGGCTACAGCTACAATGAGCGTTGCATGCTTTCCCTCGGCGTTGTCGATCCCGACATCAAGGAAGGCGATGTGCTGACCCTGATCTGGGGCGAGCCGAACGGCGGCACCGACAAGACGTCGATCGAGAAGGGGCATAAGCAGGCCGAGATTCGCGTCCGGGTTTCGCCGACGCCTTATGCGCGTGAAGCCCGCGAGAACTACGCCGAAAGCTGGCGTACGAAGCACGACTGACAGTCTTTTCAGCCCAAGACAAAGCGGCGCCTTCGGGCGCCGTTTCTCGTCTGGATGTTTGGTAAATAAACGCGGCCTACGCGCCGGGGCGGGAATGCGGGCGGAACATGCCGCGCCGGCTCCTGGCCGCTCGCTTGGGTTCCCGGCGTTCGCCGCAGCGAGCGATCGCTGGATTGACCGCCGCTGTTTCGCAGCACCACTCCTTACCCTTCATCCCCCATCTTTCCGGGGTTCATGATGCCCAGCGGGTCGAGCGCGGCCTTGATCTTCTTCATCACGTCGACGGCCTTGCCGTGTTCCTTGCGCATGAACTTGAGCTTCGCCATGCCGATGCCATGTTCGCCGCTTGCGGTGCCTCCGACGGCAAGCGCGCGCTCGACGAGGCGGTCAGCCATTTCCTCGGCTTCCTGCAGATGTGCCGGATTGTCGGGATCGATCAGATAGGCTGTATGGAAGTTGCCGTCGCCGACATGACCGATGATCTGGCCCTTCAGCGAGGATGCGTCGATATCGGCGCGCGCGGCGACGATGCTATCGGCAAGACGCGAGATCGGCACGCAGATATCGCCGGTATAGAGATCGTAGCCGGGAATGATCGCCTTGGTCGCCCAGAACATGTCGTGCCGGGCCTGCCAGAGTTTCGTGCGCTGGTCGGCATCCGCCGTCCATCGGAAGCCGATTGCGTCATGCCCCAGGGTGATTTCCTCAACCAGCCGCGCCTGCTCCTCGACCCAGGCCTGCGTACCGTGGAATTCGAAGAAGAGGGTGGGGGCTACCGGCAGATCGAGCCTCGAATAGCTGTTGGTGGCGGCGATCGCCACCTCGTCCATGAATTCCACGCGGGCGACCGGGATGCCGTATTGCACAGCTTCGATAACCGCCTCGACGGCATTTGCGACGGTTGGAAAGGAGCAGATGGCGGAGGAGACCGCTTCGGGAATGGGATGCAGGCGCACCGTGAGTTCGGTGATGACGCCAAGCGTGCCTTCGGCGCCGACGAAAAGATGCGTCAGGTCATAGCCCGTTGATGACTTTCGCGCCCGCGAACCGGTCTGGATCGCCGTGCCGTCGGGCGTCACGACCCTCAGCGCCAGCACGTTCTCGCGCATGGTGCCATAGCGGACCGCCGTCGTGCCGCTGCCACGGGTCGAAGCCATGCCGCCGATCGAGGCATCCGCGCCTGGGTCGACCGAGAACATCAGCCCGGTTTCGCGCAGTTCCACATTGAGCTGCTTGCGGGTGACGCCCGGCTGCACCACCGCCAGCAGATCCTCCGGGCGGATTTCCAGGATGCGGTTCATCTCGCGGGTGTCAAGCGTGATGCCGCCGCGCACGGGAATCGTATGGCCCTCCATCGAGGAGCCGGCGCCGAAGGGGACGACCGGCACGCCATGCGCCGCGCAAGCCGCAACGATCGCCTGCACGTCCTCTTCGGTGCGCGGGAAGGCGACGGCATCCGGCAGGTGAGGCCTTAGCCGGGAGGTGTCGTGGCTGTGGTGCTCGCGGACCGCGGCGGACGTGATCAGCCTGTCGCCGAGAACGGCCTTGAGTTCGGCAACCACCCTGGTGGCGGCTGTAACGAGATCGTCCATGTGTTTTCCTCCTCCCCGAGGGCCGCAATGGTGACGTGAATGTCTTTGACGCCTTGCGCCGATATGTGATCGAAAACCGAAACTTCCGCCCGTGTCCCGGCGCCGGATGTCGCCGGCAGGTTCGCGGTTTCGATATCTCCAATTTCCCGACGATCGGAAGGCCGCAAGCCCAGGCCGTCCTCCTTAACCGGCCTCCGGTTGCCGCGCCGCCATCCCGCACAGTGTATGCAAGAATGGTATTCAACGCATTCTAGACGGTTCATGCTTCTTGGGAAGAGCGCGGCGGGAAATTCTCAGGTTGCCTGATTTTTTATGCCCCGGACATAAAAGGAAACTTGTCGTTTCTACATGGATGTGTTGAAATTCGGACGCTCGGGTGGACGATAACCATGGAGGAATGGATCGTTCCGGGAGACCGGGCATGGGAGGGAGTCGATGTATACACGACTATTCGGCGCAGTGGCGCCTACCGCTCAGTTGGCAGGACCGGTTTCGATTGCAGGGACGGAGAACTTCGTCTCCGGACATTCCAAGGCGCAGATTTCGCCGAACTGCTTTTCGGCACCGGACAACCATGCGTTTCCGGCCTTTCGCATAGCCTGATCGGGTTTCCTGCGGTTCCGGCGCAGCGCGCGGGCCGGGTCACGTATTTCATCAGTCCGGCGGAAGGGGAGTTCCGCCGGTTCCGATTTCAACGGGAGGAGAAATCATGAAACTGAAGGCATTGCTTGCTTCAGCCGGCCTTGCGGCATTCGCCGCGACGGCTCAGGCGGCCGAAGTGGAACTCACCCTGTCGCACTGGGTGCCGGCCACTCACATGCTGCAGCCCGGCGGTATGGAACCTTGGGCAAAGTCGATCGGCGAGGCGTCCGGCGGGCGTATCGCGATCACCATCTATCCCGCCTCTCAGCTGGGGGCCGCGCCGGATCACTACGACATGGCGCGCGACGGCATCGTCGATATCGGTTTCATCAATCCGGGCTATCAGCCCGGGCGGTTTCCGATCATCGCGGCGGGGGAAATTCCGTTTCTGGTCGCGAATGCGAAGGGCGGTTCCAGGGCGCTTGACGAATGGTATCGCCAATATGCCACCAGGGAGATGAAGGACGTCTATACCTGCATGGTCATCGTGCACGATCCGGGCACGCTGCATGGGACGAAGGGACCGATCCAGGTGCCGGCCGATCTCAAGGGCAAGAACATCCGTCCGGCGCATGCGACGATGGCGCGGCTGGTCAATTCGCTCGGGGCGGCTTCGGTGCAGGTTCCCGCCGGCGAAATGCGCGAGCTGATTTCCAAGGGGGCTGCCGACATGACTGCATCGCCCTGGAATTCGATCTACACCTTCGGCCTTCAGGATGTCACGAAGCATCATCTCGATCTGCCGTTCTACGTTACGACCTTTGCCTTCGTGATGAACAAGGCCAAGATCGATGGTCTTTCGCCTGCCGACCGCAAGGTGATGGACGATCACTGCACGCCGGAATGGGCGGAGAAGATGGCAACCAGGTGGGCGGATGCCGAGGCTGCCGGCCGCCAGAAGATGATCGATGCCGGCAATCATACTTTCTACAAGCCGACGCCTGATGACGTGAACCTCTGGAAGAGGGCAACGGCCACGCTTCAGGGCGAGTGGGAGGCCGCGGCGACCGAGGCCGGCGTCGATGCCAAGGCTGCCTGGGCGAATCTCGGCGAAACGCTGAAGAAATACGGTGCCGACGTGAAGTGACCTTCGGCACAAGGGCAGGTGCGGTGATCGCATCTGCCTTCCCGTACTTCATAGATCGAGCTTATGCCATGAACCGATATCTCGAACGCTTCAGCGAAGCGGTGGATATGATCGCCGGCCTTTTGCTGGGCCTGTGTACGATCCTGATCGTCGCCTCGACGGTTGGCCGCTACGTCTTTTCCTGGGCCATCCCGGATTCCTTCGACCTCTCTCGTTATCTCATCGGCGCCTGCATGATGTGGGGGTTCGCCTCGCTCGGGTTTCGCGGCGGACATATCGCGGTTGACCTGCTTTACGAGCCTTTGGGGCCGACGGGGCGGCGCATTCTCGATTTCATAGCCTGGGGAGCGCTGCTGATCTTCACGGTCCTGCTCGCCTACATGATGTTCTTCCGTCTGACGAGCGCCTACAACAGCAATGAGGCTACCTTCGACCTGCGTATTCCCGTCTGGCCACTGATCGGCCTGATCTGGCTCGGCTGTGCCTCGGCCGTCGTGACCACCGCGGTCGTGCCGTTCGCGCGCGGCAGGGTGGAGGAGCCCAGTCCGCTCGAGGGCCATGGCGTATGAGTACCGCTGATATCGTAGCCATCGGCGGCTTCGTCGCCATGTTCGTGCTCATGGGCCTGCGCGTGCCGCTGGGCGTTTCGATGGGGCTTGTGGGCGTCTTCGGCTTCGCCTCGATGCGGGGCATCGGGCCGGCGCTCAATCTCCTGACGACCTCGCCGATCCGCGTCATCACGGACTTCAACCTCACGCTGGTGCCGTTCTTCATCCTGATGGGCGTGTTCGCCACCAATTCCGGCATGTCGCGGGAATTGTTCAGGACCGGCAATGCCTGGCTGGGGCAGTTCCGCGGCGGGCTGGCGCTTTCGACGATCGCCGCCTGCGCCGGCTTTGCGGCGATCTGCGGCAGCTCGATTGCCACCGCCGCGACCATGACCCGCATCGCCCTGCCGGAAATGCGAAAGGCCGGATATGAAGACGCCACCTCGACCGGTGTGATCGCCGCCGGCGGCACGCTCGGCATCCTGATCCCGCCGTCCGTCATGATGGTCGTCTATGCGTTCCTCACGGAGACGGATGTCGGTCAGCTTCTGATGGCCGGCGTCGTGCCCGGCATCCTGGCGACGCTGATGTATATGGCGACGGTGCTGATCGCGCACGGCAAGCGCCTGCCGCCCGGCAGGACGTTTGATTTCAAGGAGGCGGCCGCGTCGCTTCGCGACGTCTGGGCCGTGCTGGTGCTATTCGTTGCCGTGATCGGCGTCATCTATCTCGGCATCGCCACGGCAACCGAGGCGGCAGCGGTCGGCGCGCTGCTCACGATGCTGATCGGCATCCTGCGCGGACGGCTCAATGCAAAGCTCATCATGGCCAGTCTCGTGGAATCGCTCAGGACCTCGGTGTCGCTCTTCAGCGTGCTGATCGGCGCGATCCTGTTCGGCTATTTCCTGGCGATCACCCAGTCGCCCCAGAAGCTGACGACGCTTCTGGTCGGGCTCGACCTTGGCCCTTATGGCACGCTGATGCTGATCCTCGTGATCTTCTTCATCGCAGGCGCGCTGATGGACGAGATGGCGATGATCATCCTGCTCGTGCCGATCGTCTTTCCCGTCATCACGCATCTCGGTTTCGATCCGGTATGGTTCGGTGTCATCATCGTCGTGTCCTGCGAGCTCGGGATGATCACGCCGCCGGTCGGCATCAATGTCTTCGTCATCAACTCGATCGCCAAGGATGTGAAACTCACGACGATCTACGGCGGGGTGATGCCCTTCATTCTGACCGACATCATCCGCCTGATCCTGCTCGTCTTGTTCCCGATGATCGCGCTCTGGCTGCCGATGACGATGCGATAGGAGGACGCCATGCAGGTTCCCGGCCTCAGGCTGCTCTGCGAAATCCATGCGGAGCTCGGTCCGCCGATCGAGAAGGGAGATGGTCCCGGTGGCCGCTGGCGGATCATTCCGATCATCGGCGGCATGGTGAAAGGCGAACGTCTCTCGGGAAGGATACTCAACCTCGGCGCGGATTGGCAGAGCGTCTACGATGCCGGTCATGCCGAACTCGATACGCGTTATGTGATCGAAACCCATGACGGCGCGATGATCGATATCCGCAATTTCGGCTTCCGGCACGGCCCGCCGGACGTGCTGGCCCGGCTTGCGGCGGGGGAGGATGTCGATCCGTCGCTTTACTACATGCGCACCAACCCGCGTTTTCAGACCGGCGATCCGCGTTACCGCTGGCTCAACCATACGATATTCATCGGCACTGGAGAGCGCATGGCGAACGCCGTTCGGGTCGGCGTTTTCGAGGTGATCTGACAGAAACAGGAAAGGCCGCCGGAGATATCCGACTGCCTTTTCCAATTCTGCCGGCCGGCTCGCAATCAGGCCATGTGAATGGTTTTCACCTCGAAATAGTTCTCAAGCCCTTCGGGGCCGCCTTCACGACCGATGCCGGATTGCTTGAAGCCGCCGAACGGATGGTGGATGTCGACGATCATGCCGTTCACTGTCACGCTGCCGGTGCGCATGCGCCTGGCAAAGGCATATCCGCGCTCCGGATCGGCAGTGAAGACCGCACCGGAGAGGCCGTACATGGTGTCGTTGGCGATTTTCGCGGCTTCCTCCTCATCCTTGTAGCTGATGATCGACACGACCGGCCCGAAGATTTCCTCCTGCGCAATCTTCATGTCCATCGTCACCCCGGTAAAGACGGTCGGTTCGATGAAATAACCGCGATCCATGCCTTTGACGCGTCCGCCGCCGCAGGCCACCGTCGCCCCGCCTTCGCGGCCGGCGGCGATATAACCTTCGACGCGGGCGAGCTGGCGGGCCATGGTCAGCGGGCCCATCTGGGTGGCCGGATCGGACGGATCGCCGACCTTGATGTTCTTCACCGCCCCCACGAACAGGTCGGTGAATTCCTGTTTGCGGGATTCCGGCACGAGGATGCGGGTCAGTGAGAAGCAGACCTGACCGGTGATCGGCATGGAATAGACCATCAGGCTCGGGAGCGCCTTGGTGAAATCGGCGTCATCGAGAAGCACGGCTGCCGACTTGCCGCCAAGCTCCAGGCTTACGCGGGCGAGGCGCTCGGCGCAGGCCGCGGCGATCGTCCGTCCGGCGATGGTGCTGCCCGTGAAAGACACCTTGTCTACGCTCCTGTGGCGGACGAGATGGTCGCCGCCTTCGCGACCGGCCGGCACAAGATTGAAAACGCCTTTCGGCAGGCCGGCCTGCTCGATGCATTCCGCCAGGATATAGGCTTCCAGCGGGGTTTCCGGGGAGGGCTTGGCAACCACCGTGCAGCCGGCGGCGAGCGCTGCCGAGACCTTGTAGTTCAGCAGCACCATGGGGGCATTCCACGGCGTGATCGCGGCGCAGACCCCGACCGGTTCGCGCACGACCCGAACGTCTCCGCCATCGGCGCGCTTGCGATGACTGACGAAGTCATCCTTCTCGATCAGATCCGCATAATAGTTGAAGAGACCCGGATTCTGCCCGACAAGTTTCTTGGTCAGGAAGATCGGCGCACCGACCTGGGTGGTCCAGGCATTGGCGATCTCGTCAAGGCGGGCGGTGAGCAGTTCCGCGATCTTGCGCAGGTATGCGGCGCGCTCCCTGTTGCTCAGGCGCGGCCAGGGACCGTTGTCGAAAGCGTCGCGGGCGGCGGCGACGGCCTTGTCGATATCGGCGTTGCCGGCTTCCGGATAGCTCATCAGCAGTTCTTCGGTTACCGGCGAGATGACGTCGAGCTTGCCGGTTCCCGACGGCGCGACCCATTCGCCGTTGATGAAGAACTTTTCCGGGGTCTTCAGGATCTTCTCGTTTCTGACAGCGACATTCATTTCAGTCTCCTCCTCTGATAGAATGACTTCCAAAAGACGCGGTCCTTTCATGCTCAGAAGGTACCGCAGGCACGAGGCCAGTTCTTCTCCCTTTTCGCAGCGCATGGCCTTGCAGCCCTGGGCTTCCGCGACACGCACAAAATCCATGTGGCCGATATCGACGCCGTCGATGCGACCGGAGCCGGTCTTTTCGGCAATCGCCTTCAGAACCTTGTAGCCGCCGTTGTTGAGGATCACGATCATCAGGTTGGCGTCGTATTCCACCGCCGACCAGATCGACTGGATGGAGTAGAGGCTGGAGCCATCGCCGATGACGGCAATGACGGGCTGGTCCGGCCTTGTCAGGGCAGCGCCGACCGAGCCGGGCAGGGCATATCCCAGGCCGCCGCTGGCCGTCGCGAAAAAGCCGCCCGGCCGCTCTATCGGCAGGAAATCATGCAGCGCGTCCCGTGCGCCCGGAGCCTCCTCGAAGACGATGCTGTCCGGCGAGCGGATATCGGCGAGTGTCTGGTAGAGGAATTCCTGGGTGATGCCTTTCGGCGGCCTGAGGCGCTGGATGGCGCGGGCCGGACCGCCGGTCCGGCGTGGCCGGCAGAGCAGGCGATGGACGAGACCCTCGATAGCCGCACGCAGATTGGAGATCATCGCATTGCCGATGACCGCGCCTGCGGCCTGCGCCGGATCGTCGGTGATCAGCCAGAGGTCGGCGCCTTCCGGAATATCCGGGCCGGAGCCGGCGAAATGATAGGTGAAGGCCGGAGCGCCGAGAACCAGCACCAGGTCCGCATCCCCAAGGCATTGGGTCAGTTTCGGCTGGAAGGCGGGCAGGAAACCGGCAAAGAGCGGATGCCGCTCCGGAAAGCTGCAGCGCGAGGAAAGCGGGCTGACCCAGACCTTGGCCTGCAGGATTTCCGCAAGCCGCACAGCCGAATCCCAGGCATCGTCGATATCGACGCCGGGCCCAACCACCAGTACCGGCTCCTTGGCATCGTTCAGCCGGCCGGCGAGACGATCGAGCGCCGCCGCCGGCGCATCGATCGCGGTCTCGACGGCGCGGATCGCCACCGGCTCCGCCTGCGCCTGCCAGTCGCTCAAGGGGACGGAAACCATGACCGGGCCGCGAGGCGCCTGCATTGCCATATAGTAGGCGCGGGCGATCGCCGCCGGCACGTCCTCGGCGCGGGCGGGCTCGCAGGCCCATTTCACGTAAGGTTTCGGAAAATCCGTCGCGCTTTCGGCAAACAGGAACGGGTCGTGAGGGAGGAGTTCGCGGCTCTGCTGCCCGGTGGTGATGATCAGCGGCGCGCGGTTGCGATACGCGGTGTAGATACTGCCAAGCGCATGGCCGAGGCCGGCGGCCGAATGCAGGTTCACGAAAGCCGGGCCGCGGCTCACCTGCGCATAGGCATCCGCCATCGCGACGACGATCGATTCCTGCAGTCCTAGCACGTAGGAAAAATCTTCCGGGATGTTCATGAACATCGGCAGTTCCGTCGAGCCCGGATTGCCGAAGATCCGGTCGATGCCCTTCTGCTGCAGAAACTCGAACACCGCCTCAGCCACCGTCCTGTCCTGCATCCTCGTGCTGCCGGACAGGAAATCGCGCGTCATCTTGTTCATGCAAAGGCCTCCTCCCGGCCTACGAGCCCTCGGCTCGCGCCTGCACATCATTATCAGTGTCGCAGATAAAGCCTTGCCCTGGAATTGAAGAATTTCCAAGAATCCATTACACGAAGGCATGACTTTGGATGTGCGTTCCGCCCAGATCATGCTGGAATGTGCCCGCCGCGGCAGTCTCGGCGCGGCGGCGGCGGCGCTCAACATGACGCAGCCGGCGATCACCCGCATGCTGAAGCGTCTTGAAGACGGCTATGGCGTGCCTCTGTTCGAGCGCACGACGCGGGGCGTGGTGCCGACCGTGTTCGGCGAAGCGCTGCTGCCTTATGCCAAACTGGTGGTCTCGGAAGTCGGGAACGCCGCTGACGTGATCCAGCAGATGCGCGGGGCGAGCCGCGGCGTCGTCAGGATTGGCGGGGTGGCCAGCGTCGTCAGCGGTTTCATTCTCGCCGTCATCCATGAAATGCGCCGGGAGCACCCGGAAGTGCAGTATCAGATCATCGAAGATCTGGAAGACCGTGTGCTGGAAGGGCTGAAGGGCGGCACGATCGATATCGCCATCTCGCCGGAACCCTATCTCGACGACGACATCGTCATCGCGACCCCGGATATCATGCACGATACGGTTTCGGTCTTTGCGCGCTCCGATCATCCCTTCTGCAGGCGGGAACACCTGTCGCTTGACGACGCGGCACGGTTCGGCTGGGCGATGCCCCCTCCCGGAACACCGACGGTGCGCGAATGGCAGCGCCGGTTTCACGACAATGCGCTGGAGCCGAACGCTCCGTCGATCATTTCGCGATCGGTGCCGGTGCTGAAGGCGGCCGTCCTCGCGGAATCGCTGTTCTGCTGGATGCCCCTGCCGCTGGTGAGGCAGGAGATCGAACGTGGCGACATGATGCGTGTCAACGTGCCGGACCTCGACTGGCAGAGGACATTCCGCGTTTACCGCCGCAAGAAGGGACTGATGACGCCGCCGACCGCCAATCTGCTGCGGGCTGTCCGGCGCATCAGCGAAACGTGGAAAGAACAGGTGGTTTAACCCATGTCGCGCAAAGCTGTGCAGCGGTTTGGCGGCGACGGCATGCATGAAAACA
Source organism: Neorhizobium puerariae (assembly GCF_042429745.1). Lineage (NCBI taxonomy): Bacteria > Pseudomonadati > Pseudomonadota > Alphaproteobacteria > Hyphomicrobiales > Rhizobiaceae > Neorhizobium > Neorhizobium puerariae. The sequence goes on from NZ_JBHMAA010000028.1 coordinate 31,317, forward strand.
AGAAGCCAATGCCTAACCGGCTCCGGGTCAGCGGGCCACGGAGCGTGCCGACAGGAAGACTTGCGGCTCGTAGGCGAAGTCCTTGTCGAAAGGATAGGTCGGGCGCTGTTTGCGGTGACGCTCCAGACGTTCGACGAACTGGTCGACGACACCGGGTGACAGCGCCATCAGGTTCGGATTGGCGATCGGCGCCAGTTCCGGGGATAGATAGCCCGACTTGACGACGACGATCCTGGCGTTATGCGGATCAAGGCCGAGCCGGGTGAAGTCGACGATGTTGTGATAGGGGCGGCGTTTGGCCGAGAGCACAAGTTCGATGCCGCCGATCGCCACCACGGCCTGCCGGTCCGCGAGGTCGGAGCCCTCGTGCAGGAACTTTACCTTGACCTTCACCCGCACGGGTTTGCTGCCGAGATTGTCGAGCGAAGCGCCGATGGAAAGATCGAGGTCGGCGCCCACGCCCGCCGCATAACAGGCGTCGCAGGCTTCCTTGTCCGCGATGCCGGCGAAGACGGTGCCGGTCGCGCCCCTGGCGATCAGTTCGGCGAGCACTTCGGCGCGGTCGCCGACACCGCCGCCGGTCGGGTTGTCGCCGGATTCGGCGAGCACGACCGGAGCCGTCTTCGAGGCGATCGCCTTGTCGACGCATTCCCGGATCGAGCCGGTTTCGCAGCCGAAAACGAATTGTTCGCGGGCATCCCAATAGGCCCTGGCGACGCGCCTGGCTTCCCGCTCCAGTACGGTCCGGTCCGTGCCGGTCATGATTGCCGCCGCAGTAGTGCGCGGCTCGTCCGCCCAGACGTAACCGACCATCAGCGATGCATCCCAGACGCTGTCGATCGCGTCGATCTCCGGCATCATGGCATAGAGGCTCCTGGCGGGTTCATCGACCGTGCTGGTGCGCTCGCCCGGCAGCACGACCGGGATTGGCGCCCAGAGCAGCACGGGCTTCACGCCGGTCTTCAGGCTTTCCACCAGCATACTCACCGAGCGGCGCATGGTTTCCTCGACGTCGATATGCGGCGCGGTGCGATAGGTGGAATACATGTCGAGCGCGTCGATGATGCGCTGGCTGACATTGCCGTGCAGGTCGTAGCTTGCCGAGATCGTGCAATCCGGACCGACCAGTTCGCGTGCGGCGGTGATCCAGTCGCCCTCCGCATCCTCCATGCCCTGAACGTACATGGCGCCATGCATGGCGAGATAGAGTCCGTCGAGCGGCAGGAGAGGTTTCAGCCTTTCCAGAAATTCCGTCTTGAAGCGCTCGTATGTGGAACGGGCCACAGGCCCGCCGGCGATCGCGCGGGCATAGATGGTCGGCAGGAATTCGGCGTCGTAATCCTTGAGGAAGGCGAAATAGGGCGCCGCCGTCAGTTCCGGACCGCGCACGATACGAAAATCCTTCTCTTCGTTCAGGACCGGATTGTAGGTGCTGCATTCGATATGGATGCCGCCGACAGCGATGCGCATGGGAAACCTCGATTGGTGTTCAGTTCGTATTCGGGCCGATCAGGAAATTGTGGGCTGCGATGCTCGCCGCGCCGCGCGCCCAGACATCGCCGTCGACGCGCTTGATGCGGATCGGGGTCTGGCCGGCGTAGCGGGGCAGCACGTTGGTTTCGACCGCCTGGTTGACCACCGTGCCCAGCAGGCCGTCGAACGAACCTTCGACATGGGTGATCAGGATGAGGCCGGGGTCGTTCATCTGGATGAGGTTGGCGATTGCGAGACCCAGTGCCGAGCCGGCGCGGTGCAGGATGCGGATCGCCGCCGCATTGCCGGTCGAGGCTTCATCCTCGATACCGGAAAGGGAGGCGCATTCCAGCCCTTCCGCGCGCGACATTTCCTTGATCGCCTTCATGGAGGCGATGGTATCCAGGCAGCCGCGCTTGCCGCAGCGGCAGGGAGCCCCGCCGGGCTCTATGGTGCAATGGGCGATTTCGCCGGCGCCGCCGTGGTTGCCGCGATAGAGCTTGCCGTCGATGAAATGGGCACAGCCGATGCCGTCGCCGAGAGAGACGACGCTGAAGTTCTGGATTTCCCGGGCGCTGCCGAACAGTTTTTCGCTGACAGCGACGGCCTTGGCGTCGTTCTCGATGAAGGTCTCGACGCCGGAGCGTTCACGGATGATCCTTGCGAGCGGCACGTCCTGCCAGTTGAGCAATGTCGACTGGACGCAGTTCGATTGCGTCTCGTCGACGAAACCGGACAGCGCCACGCCGATGCCGGAGAGTTTCTCCCGGGCCTCCGGATGGGCTTCGAGCAGGCCCGGCAGGCCTTCGGCGATTGCATCGGCGATGACGGCCGGGTCGCGCGACAGGGGCATTGCCCGCCTTGCGATGATCCGGCCGTTCAGGTCGCTGAGGATCATCGGCGCCGGATCTTCGAGCAACGAGATGCCGACGAAGAAAGCGCATTCCGGGTGCAGATCGAGCAGGACCGACGGCCGGCCCTGACCGTAGATGGTCTCCGTCTCGTGAAGCACGCCGAGATCGATCAGGTCGCGGGCGATGCCGCTCATGGCTGCCTTGCTCAAGCCCAGCATATGCGCCATCTCGGTCCGGCTGAGCGGGCCCGATGTGCTGATGACACGCAGCAACTGGCGCTGGGATGAGGTGAGCATGGCGTTCAAAGCGGCGGCTCGCAGGTTGGGATTGTGGCTTGACACTAAGTTCAGAAAATGAACAAATCAACGCCAATAAATTATAAATGTGATCTAAGGCGGTTGACGCCGCCATTACGTCAACAAAACAAAAGGGTGAACAATCATGGCCATGTTCCTGAAAAGTCGTCATTTTGCACATGCCTGCGCGGTAGCAGGCAGCCTTGCGTTCCCGATCGCCGCCGGGGCGGCCACGCTCAATGTGATGCAGAGCGAGGCGCCGCGTTCCATGGACCCGGGCGACCAGACCGCCACCTATACGGCCGCGCTGCTCGACCCGATGTACGAGGGCCTCCTCAAGCGCGATCCGGACCTTTCGCTGAAGCCGGCGCTCGCCACCGAATGGTCGGCGGACGCTTCCGGCCTCGTCTGGACCTTCAAGCTTCGCCCGAACGTCAAGTTCCACGACGGTACGCCCTTCGATGCCGACGCCGTGGTCAAGAATTTCGCCCGCCATCTCGATACCAAGCGCGGCCTTGCCGCGAGCGGCCGTCTGCGTACCTTCCTCGAAGGCGTCACCGCCGTCGATCCGATGACCGTGCAGTTCAAGCTGAAGACCCAGTATCCGGCGTTTCTTGCATTGCTGTCCACCGGTCCGTGCCTGATGGTGAGCCCGGCGGCGGATGCCGCCGGCACGATCGGCGCCAGGGCGGTCGGCACAGGCTCTTACAAACTGCAGGAATACAAGTCCGGCGAATACGTGCTTCAGGTCAGGAACACCGACTGGTGGGGCGGCGCGCCAAAGGGGGAGGACGAGATCAGGTGGAGCTGGACGGCCGAGCCCTCGGTCATGAACATGGCGCTGCAGACCGGTGACGCCGACGTCATAAACCCGTTTCCCTCCGCGTTTGCCCAGCAGGTGAAGGCAAATCCCGAAATGAAGCTTTCGACGACCGACGGTTCGGCCGTCTTCTGGGTCTCGCTCAACACCAGGATGAAGCCGCTCGACGATGTCCGCGTCCGTCAGGCGCTGAATTATGCGACGGACCGCGAAGGCATCGTGAAGGCCTTCACGCAGGGTTTCGCAACGCCTGCCAATTCGCCGCTCGCACCGGTCACGCCGGGATACGACAAGTCGCTCGCGCCCTACACCTATGACGTCGAAAAGGCCAAGCAGCTCCTGAAGGATGCCGGTTATCCGGACGGTTTTTCGATGACCACCATCGTGCAGGAGCAGGAAGCCCGTATCGGCGAGCTGTTGCAGGCAATGTGGGCCAAGGCGGGCGTCAAGCTGGAAGTCCGCAAGATGGAAGGCGGCGTCTGGTCCAAGGCGGCCTTCCTCGATCCGGCAGGTAAGGAGAAGGACAATATAGGTTCCTCGATCGCCTCCTGGTCTTCCGGCGTCAATGGCGCCGATCTGCAGTTCCGGCCGCTTTACTACTCGAAGAGCGCATCTCCGGCCGGTGCCAATCTCGGTTTCTTCAACGATCCGAACCTCGATGCACTGATCGACAAGGCCGCCTCGACGCTCGATGAAAAGGCTCGCAACGCGATCTATGTCGATGCGCAGAAGCTGGTGAACGACGAGGCGCCGCATGTGCTGCTCTATACGAAGCAGGATCTCTTCGCGACGCGCGCCGGCGTCAAGGGCGCATGGGTCATCCCCGGCGGCCTGATCGTCGTCAAGGAAGCCAGGAAGTAATACAAGGAGCATGCGGCGGGTGGGTCTGTCCCGTCCGTCATCTGCTCCGGTCAATTGGAAAGGTGTCGGCCCTGCCGTTCGTCATGCTCGGGCCTGTCCCGGGCATCCATCCACATTGGACGTGGCCAGATCCTCGGGATAAGCCCGAGGATGACGTCGGGTGGTGTGGCCATGTCGATAGATCTTGAAGCTTTCCGGTATGGGAGAGCCTGAAATGAAAATGTAGAAGGCGGATGAAGGCCTATATCGTCAAGAAACTGCTGGCCCTGCCGCTGATCCTGATCGGCGTGTCGCTGCTTGTCTTCATTGCGATCCGCGCGCTGCCGGGCGATCCGGCGCGGCTGATGGCGGGGCCTGAGGCGACGCAGGAGGCGGTCGACAACATGACGCGCAGGCTCGGCCTCGACCGCAGCCTGCCGGAACAATATGCATCCTTCGCCTCTGGCGCCGTCAGGGGCGATCTCGGTATCTCCATCAAGTCCAAGCTGCCGGTGGTCGACGAGATTGCCGAACGCCTGCCGTTCACGATCGGGCTTGCGATCACGGCCTATATCATCGCGATCGGCATCGGTGTGCCGGCCGGCATGATCGCCGCCATCTATCGGCACGGCTGGCCGGATCAGTTCGTGATGGTGCTTGCCATTGCCGGAGCGTCGATCGCCAATTTCTGGCTGGCGCTGATGGCGATGAACACCTTTTCCGTCCAGCTTGGCTGGCTGCCGCTGCTCGGCGTCCAATCCTGGAAGAGTTTTATCCTGCCGTCGATCACGCTCGCCGTGTTGCCGACGGCCGTGATTGCCCGCATGACCCGCTCCAGCATGATCGAGGTCATGGGGCAGGACTATATCCGCACGGCCTATGCCAAGGGCGTCGCGCCGCGGTCGATCTACTGGAGCCATGCGCTGCGCAATGCGCTCATTCCCATCATCACCATCGTCGGCCTCAATTTCGGCAGTCTCATGGGCGGGGCGGTGGTCACCGAATCCGTCTTCAACTGGCCGGGTATCGGGCGCTTCCTCGTCGATGCGGTGCGTTATCGCGACTATCCCGTCATCCAGGGCGTCACGCTGGTCGCCGTCACCGGCGTGGTGGCCATGAATTTCCTGGCCGAGCTGCTGATCGCCTTCCTCAACCCGAAGATAAGGTTCGACTGATGGCGTCGATCGATACAGACAGCGCACCGCGCCGGCCGATCGCCTTCAGGGCCTTGCGCTGGCTCGCGGGACATCGTGGCATCGCCCTTGGCGGCTTTCTGATCGGCGTCATCGTGCTGGGGGCGATCTTCGCGCCTTTGATCGCACCGGCGGACCCCTATGCCCAGGACCTGCTCGCAACCATGGAACCGCCGTCCTGGGCTCATCCTTTCGGAACGGACGACAACGGCCGGGACATCTTCGCCCGCGTGGTCCACGGGGCGCGCATCTCGCTCGTCGAAGTGGTGCTGAGCGTCGGGCTGGCCGTGCTGGCCGGCGTGCCGCTCGGCATCCTGTCCGGCATGAGCGGCCGCTATGTCGACCAGGCGATCATGTGGATGATGGACATCCTCTTCGCCTTTCCGGGCATCGTGCTGGCCATCCTGATCGTCAGCGTGCTGGGCACCAGCCTCGTCAATCTTCTGATCGCCATTGCCATTTTTTCCGTGCCGGTCTACGCCCGTCTCAGCCGGAACCTGACCCTCGGCCTGAAAAGCATGGATTATGTCGAAGCCGCCGTTTCGCTCGGCATCTCACGCCGGCGCATCATGACGCATTACATCCTGCGCAACGCGATCGGGCCGATCATCGTGCAGTCGACGCTGACCGCCGGCACCGTCATCCTGTCGGCGGCGAGCCTGTCCTTCCTCGGCCTCGGCGCACAGCCGCCGCTGCCGGAATGGGGCGCGATGATGAGCGACGGCCGCAACTATCTCGGCCTCAATATCTGGATGTCGCTGTTTCCGGGCCTTGCCATCATGATCACCGTGCTCGGCTTCAACATCCTGGGCGATGGCCTGCGCGACCTCCTGGACCCCCGCAAATGAGTATCGCTGCAGCCATGCCACGCACCACAGGCCCGACCCTGCCGGTCTTCTGCGTCGATATCGGCGGGTCATTCATGAAGTTCGCGGTCTCGCCGGAGCCGGGCGTGCTCGTTCCGCTCGACAAGGTCGCAACGCCGGCGGCAAGCTGGAGCGAGCTGGCAGCCTCGCTTGCGCTGCTGATCGACCGGAACCTCCATGCCGGGGAAGCGGGGTCTCCTCTGGCCGTATCGATCGCGGGATTGATCGATCCGCGGGACGGTAAGGCGACATCGGCCAACATTCCCTGTGTCACGGGGCGGAGAATCAGCGCCGATCTTGCGTCGCTCCTCGGCCGTCAGGTCCTGGCGGCCAACGATGCGGACTGCCTGACGCTGGCGGAGGCCAATGAAGGGGCAGGGCGCGGGCATTCCGTGGTCTTCTGCGCCATCATGGGGACGGGGATCGGTGGCGGGCTCGCCATCGACGGCCGGCTGGTGCGCGGTGCAGGCGGCGTCACGGGCGAATGGGGCCATGGTCCGATCCTCAACACGACCGTCGAGATCGACGGCGAGACGCTGCATGTTCCGCGCTTTTCCTGCGGCTGCGGCCAATCGGGTTGCGTCGACACGATCGGCGGAGCGCGGGGTATCGAGCGGCTGCATCATTTCCTGCATGGTTGCGAGGAAACGAGCCATCGCATTCTCGAAGACTGGCAGGCGGGCGAGGCGAGGGCAGCAAGAACAGTCGCCGTCCATATCGAGCTGATCGCAGATCCCCTGGCATTGGCGGTCAACGTCACCGGAGCCTCGATCGTGCCGGTCGGTGGCGGGCTTGCCTCCGTTACGCCGCTCATCGATGTGCTTGACCTGGCCGTGCGCAGGCGCATTCTCAACCGTCTCGACCATCCGCTGGTGACGCCCGCCCTTCGGCAGGATGACGGTGGGCTGCTCGGTGCTGCCGTGCTCGGACATCAGAGTGCCGTCTACGGCCGCCAGGGAGGCTGAGTTGCCGGTTCTGCTGGAAGTCTGTGTGGATAGCCCGGAGGGCATGGCGGCTGCGATCGCCGGCGGCGCGGACCGGATCGAGCTCTGCGCCGCGCTCGATGTCGGTGGACTTACGGCGTCGCCGGGCATGATGGCGCTGGCCGCGAAGGCGCCAATTCCGGTCTACGCGATCATCAGGCCGCGTGCAGGCAATTTCATCTACGATGCCGACAACGAAGCCGCGATGTCGGCCGATATCGATGCGGCGCGGGCGGCGGGACTGGCAGGCGTCGTCATCGGCGCGAGCCGCCCGGACATGCGGCTTGACCGACCCATGCTCGGACGGCTGATGAAAAAGGCCGGGGGGCTCGGGGTGACGTTGCATCGCGCTTTCGATCTGGTGCCCGATCCGTTCGAAGCCCTGGAGCAGGCGGTCGACCTCGGTGTCGAGCGCATCCTCACGTCGGGCTTGAAGGTGACCGGTCCCGAAGGCGCCGATCTCATCCGGCAGCTTGTCGAACGGGCCGGGGAGCGCGTCTCGATCATGCCCGGCGGGGGCATCAATCTCTCGACCGTCGAACAGGTCGTGCGCGGGACCGGCGTGCATGAGGTGCATAGTTCCTGCCGCCGGCCGGTCGAGAGCAGGGACGAGCGCTCGATAGCTTTCGGCTTCGAAGCCGCCGTATCCCATGTGACGGATCGCGGCATCGTGTGCGGGATGCGCAGCCTCCTCGACGGGATCGATGCGGTCCCGGCCTGATGCCTCAGGAGGCCACGGCCTCCGGCAGGGTCAGCAGATCGACACTTTCGGACAACCGCTCGATCCGCTTCATGCAAAGATCTCCGGCCAGGCGGCCGTTGCGCGCCTCGACGGCAGCGGCGATCGCGCCGAGTTCCGAAAGGCGTTCGGCGAGCGGGATGTTCTGGAAGGCCGAACGCTGTTTCAGGATCATGATCCGGCCGTCGAGCTGGCGTGCGAAGTCGGCGGCGACCTGGTTGCCGCAATGTTCGAGCATCATCGCGAAGAACTGCTGTTCGGCGGCAAAGATATCGCGCGGGGGCCTGTTCCTGATTGACTGGAGGTGGGTCTTGAGCCTGCCGATCTGCAAGGCGGTCGCGTTTTCGGCAAACCCCGCTCCGATCAATCCTTCCAGCGCCCTGCGAACCTCGTAGATCTGCCTTGCCTCCTCGCGGCCGATGCTGGCCACCGACCGGCCACGGCGGGATCGGTTGACGATCAGGCCTTCGGCTTCGAGATGCTGCAGGGCCTCGCGCAGGACCGTTCGGCTGATGCCGAGCTCGCCGCATATCTCCCGTTCGACCAATTTCTGTCCCGGGGCCAGGTTTCCGGCGGCGATCGAGGCACGGATGGCTTCGGTGACCTTCTGGCGGAGAAGGGGTTCCGGCACGATGTTCATTCCAAGGATGGTCATGGTGCGCCTGCTCGCTTTTATCGACATGCCCTTCGGGAGAGCTTACGACAATCGATATATTTTCACGAATATATCGTCAAGCGTGATATCGCTTCCGCCGGAGCGGTCGGCTGGTCCGGATTGCGGAAGGAAACGGGGTGGCCGGGAACAGGGCCTGTCGTGCCGCTCCATGGAGGAGTGCTGCCGATCGTGTTGTCGGAAAGGGTTTCCCGGAGAGTTCGAAAAACTCAACGGCAGGCCGTCCGAGGGGGTAGACGACCTGCCGCCAAGCAGTCAGAGAGAGGAGAGTCTTGAGATATTACGATATGCACTCAGGGTATTTCGATATGCACTTCCGAACCGGCGAATGAATGGTATTGCTCTCGCCGGGTATTACTGCTCACTTCATGCACAGAGGCTGCGGAGTGCTTCGGGCTTCTTGAATTCGACGCAACGAATGCTCCGCAGTTTGATCAGGCCGGACGAACGGAGTTTTGCGAAGACGCGCGACACCGTTTCGATCGTCAGGCCCAAATAGTCGGCGATATCCAGCCGGCTCATCGGCAGGTCGAAGTATTCGAGCCCGCCCTGGCGGTCCGCCATGTCGATGAGAAAGCCGGCGATCCGCTCCACCGCCGTCTGGCGGCCGATCATCATGATATGTTCCTGGGCGCGCAGCATTCCGCGCAGCGCCAGGGTGAGAAGCTCCGGTGAAGCTTCGTCGTTGGCGGGACGGCTGATCGCCCGCAGCCCCGTCTGGCTAACCGCTTCGGCGAAGAAACTGTGGGTCCGGTCCGCCTCGAACCCAAAGGTCTCCCCGGCCAGATGAAAGGCAATGACCTGCCTCCTTCCATCCGACAGCAGGCGATGAACACGCACTGCGCCGAATTCAACCTGATAGAATGTACCGGCCTTGTCGCCCGGCGCGTAGATTTCCGCTCCGGTATTGAAGGTGACGGTGGGGTATGTCCGTGGAAAGGTCACTGCCGGAGATGCGATCGTCATCGGCCGGTTCGGAGCGAGGTCTCGTCTCGTGGCGTAGGCGGTTGCGGTCTGCATCGTCAGTTTCTCCCCTTGCTGTGATCTCAAGATGCCTCAAGACGGGAAAGGGAAAAATTCGGTTGTATCACTACGGGTATTTACGTAGCGGCGGTGGTGGTGCTGATGGATGATTTCAGGAGGTTCGCGCGAAGCGCTTCACCATGCCCACGAGGGCAGCTCCGTCGAACGGTTTCGTGAGGGTCTGTCCGGGGCTGTTTTCGAGAGGCGGAGAAAGGCCGTCGGTCAGCAGGATGACTGCATGGCCCGAATGCAGGAGAAATTGCAGGGCGTCGTTGCGGAACCGGAGCACCTGGTCGTCGACGATAATGCAAAGCGCCGATTTGGAGGGGGCATAATTCTTGCCCCATGAGGCATGGGCTTCAACTTGATACCCTTCTACCTCAAGCGCAAATGTCAGCGATTGCCGGAGACCGAGATCCGGCGCGATGACAATGATTTTTCCCGATGCTGCCAGCACAAAACTTCCCGCGCGGGTGGGACGGCCAAACTACCGCCTGCCTCAGGCATCTAGGGCCTCACGGGACCGCGCGCTTTGCGATAGATCAAGAAATCAGGATTTATTTACCGAACCGTCAGTGGATGCTGAAACCCACGGCGATTGCCATGCGGACGAGCTGGGGCAGGCTTTTCGCCTTCATTTTGGACATGACATTCGCCCGATGCACCTCGACCGTCCGGGGGCTGATATCGAGGTCATAGGCGATCGACTTGTTCGGCAGTCCGGAAACGACGGCGGCCAGCACCTGGCGTTCCCGGTCGCTCAGGCTTTCGAGGCGTGTCTGGACTTCGGTCATGTCCTCGACGTCGATCAGTTTCTCCGAAAGCTGCCCGGCGGCGCGCTGGATCGCATCGACGATGATCGTGTCTTCGAAGGGCTTTTCGATGAAATCGATCGCGCCGGCTTTCATCGCTTCCACGGCCATCGGAACGTCGCCATGGCCGGTGATGACGATTGCGGGGATCTTCGCCCGGCTTTCGGTCAGTCTGCGAATCAGCTCGACGCCGGTCATGTCCGGCATGCGAAGGTCCGTCACCAGTATGCCGTTGCGGATGCTCGGTGCGAACTGCAGGAAAGATGAAGCGGTTTCATGGACGCGTACGGCAAAGCCGTTCATGGTCAGCATGAAAGCGAGGGACTTCCTGACCGGCTCCTCGTCGTCGACGATGTGGACCGTATAATCATCCATCTGCATTCTCACGTTCCTCCTTGTCGATCGCAAGCGTGAAGCGGAATGTCGCTCCTCCGGCCGGATTGCGTGACACCGTCATCTCGCCGCCATGGGCCTCGACGATGCGTTTCGAAATCGAAAGGCCTATCCCCATGCCGCCCGGCTTGGTGGTGACGAAAGGCTTGAAAAGCTGTTCCGCGATCTCGTCGGGAATGCCGGGACCGGTATCCTGGACGATCACGGCGATCATGCCGTCGTTCTCCTGGACGGTCCGGATGATCAGTTCGCGCCGCTGAGAGTCCCGCATCGCCTCGATGGCGTTGCGTATCAGATTTGTCAGCACCTGCTGTATCTGAATGCGGTCGGCCACGACCGTTTCCGGTCCCGGCGTAAACTCGAAGATCGTCCGGACGCCTTTTTCGCGCGAGCCGACCAGGGCCAATGCACCGGCTTCCTCGACCAGCCGGCGGATGTTCTGCGGCGATTTCTCCGTCTCGCCCTTGGTGACGAACTCGCGGAGCTGTTTGATGATCTGTCCGGCGCGGAGCGATTGCTTGGCCGTTTCCTGCAGGGCTTCGCGCATGCGGACCGCAACTGGCTCGTCCAGGTCCCGCAGGAGGCGCGCGCACCCGTGCACATAGTTGGCGATTGCCGAAAGCGGCTGGTTGAGTTCATGGGCCAGCGTGGAAGCCATTTCGCCCATTTCGTTGAGGCGCGCCAGCCGCGCCAGCTCTCCCTGGATCTCCTGCAGGCGGGCGGCCGATTCCTCCCGCTCCGTCAGGTCGCGGATGAAGCCGGTGAAGAAGGTTTCCCCTTCCGACCGGGTTTCTCCAACGGCAAGCTTCATGGGAAAGGTGGAACCGTCCTTGCGTCGTCCGACCACGACCCGGTCGGTGCCGATGATTCTCCTTTCGCCGGTCCGGAGGTATCTTTCCAGATATCCGTCATGTTCCTGGCGATAGGGTTCCGGCATCAGCATCCGGAGGTTCTGTCCAACCACTTCCTCTTCGGTGTAACCGAACTGACGGACCGCCGCCGCATTGAAGGAGACGATCGTCCCGTCCCTGGTGCTGACGATGCTCGCGTCGAGCACCGTGTCGAGAACGGAACGCAGATGGGCCTCGCGGGAATCCGCCCTGGCCTGCGTTTTTTCGATGGTCTTGTGGGCGGAGTGAAGGATTTGCCCGATCAGAGCGATGATCACGCCGACAATGCCGATAGTGACCATTTCCGACGACGTGGCGCCTCGCGGCGAGAACTCCCTGATCGCATAGATCGCCAGAAGCGAAAGGATGACGGCGAAAAGGGAGAAGCGCATGCCGCCGATGACGGCGGCAAAGAGAATCGGCGGGATGAAGAAGATGAATGTCGGCCCGTCGGCAAGCACGCCATAAAAGACAAGGCGCAGCACAAACGCGATCAGCACGCCCGCTGCCGTGACAAGACAAATTTCAGCGGCAGAAAACCGGCGGCTCAGAAAAGACTGGATAAAATCATCCGTCTTATCGGCGATCGTCCGTGTGTCCATAGCGTCCACCCGCGATCGACCGTGTGAAAAGAATTCCCTTCTGTTCGTGCATGCGAAACCCGACCACCTATGCCGAAATGCGTTCTAGCACGATGCATAACACAACGTCCAATGGTGGAAGCGATCACATTCTCAACAATGCACATGCTTTTAGGCACTTGCTTATGAAAAGGTTGACATGCGTCGCCTTCGGCAGACGGGAGCCGCGCCCGCAGGCGCTTCCGCGGGGCGGCGTCCGCATCGAGCCTAGCGCAAGCTCCCGGCGGTGTCACTGCTGGGGGATATTGGCGATCTTGACATAATCCGCCCAGGCCGCGACTTCCTTTTTCAGATATTCCTGCCCTTCCTCCGGCGTGCTGACAAAGACGTCGCCGCCCTGGTCGGTCACGAATTTCCTGACCTCGTCCTGGCCGAGGACTTCCTTTGTCCAGCCGTTGATCCTGCCGACGATTTCCTTTGGCGTCGCGGAGGGAACCATCATCGCGAACCAGCCGACCTGATCCATGGGATATCCTTCCTCGGTCATGGTCGGGACATCCGGGGCACCCGGAATGCGCTTGCCGGAACTGACCGCAAGCAGGCGATAGCGGCCTTCCCGAAGCTGGGCGAGGGAGAAGACCGGGTCCTGGGCTGCGAAAGCCATGGCGCCGCTCATCATGTCGTTCACCGAATCGGCGCTGGTCTTGTAGGCGACCTCGACCGTTTCCAGACCGGCTTCCTGTTTGTAGATGGCGGCGAGGACCTTTCCCGACGTGTTGTTGACGGCGTAGCTGGCGTTCGAACCTTCCTTCTTCAGATATTCCGTAAGCTCCCGCATGTTCCTGACGGGGCTTGAGGCCGGAACGGCGATCATATGCGGCTGCTTGTTGATCGTTGCGGCAACCTGCAGGTCCTTCACCACGTCGATCGGCGGCTTCCTGAACATGTGCATGTTTCCGGCGACCGCACTGCCGGTATGGAAGAAGATCGTATAGCCGTCCGGTCTGGCGCGGGCGACATATTCGGCAGCGATGTTGCCGCCTGCGCCCGGCTTGTTCTCGACGATGATCGTGGCGCCTGAAAGCCTGGCGATCTTTTCGGCGAAATAACGGACGATGACGTCCGCGCCGCTGCCTGCCGGAAAGGCGCAGATCATGCTGATGGTCTGGCCTGGATAATTCGCCTGGGCGTTCGCTTGCGAAAGGCCGAATGCATTGCCTGCCAGGGCGGCTGCAGCCACCAGCATGACGCGACGGGTGATGTGCAACATGAAGTCCCTCCCATAGGTGATCCAGCTCCGATCGAAGCCGGCCGGTCGCACCTCCCAATGCGACGTCATGCAACATTGTATAATTATATTTGATTTAATCAACTATTACGGATAGAAAACACCGGCGCGGAAAACGCGTTTCGGGAGGACAAGATGACCGTCAATGCGACAACCAGATCCGCTGGCAAATCGGCCGGCGCGCTCGACCTCGACCGTTTCCGGTTGAGGCGTTTCGTCGAGAGCCTGGGAGGCGACGAGCTGGATATCCGGGAGGAGAAGGTCGACCTTGCCGATGTCGCCGCCATCCTCCAGAACAATCCGAAGGCGGTCTGGTTCAGGAACGTCGGGCCGGAGGGGCAGGAGCTGACCGGCAATGTCGTCGGCAGCCGGTCGCGGCTTGCGAAAGCCTTCGGCGTGCCGGCGGGCGAGGTCGCGCTCGAGATGCGCCGTCGTCTGTCGTTGAAGCCGGAGCTGGTGAAGCTTTCCGGGAACGAGGCTCCCGTGCAGGAGGTCGTGCTGACCGGCGCGGACGCCGACCTGCTCAGGCTGCCGGTCCATGTGCAGCATGCTCTCGATGGCGCGCCTTACATTTCCGCGACGATAGACTATACGATCGATCCGAAGGACGGCCGTTATAACTGCGGCTTGCGCCGCCTGATGCTGCGCGGACCGCGGGAGGCCGGCGTCGACCTCATCGCGCCGAGCGATCTTCGGGTCATGTACATGGCGTCCGCCGGACGGCGCGAGCGGCTGAACGTCGCTTACGTGGTCGGCTGCCATCCGATCGACATGGTTTCCGCGACTATGAAGGAACCTGTCGACGAACTCGAACTGATTTCCTCGCTGCGGGCCGCGCCTTTGCCGGTGGTCAAGTGCGTGACGAACGACATCATGGTTCCCGCGGATGCCGAAATGGTCATCGAAGGTTATTTCGATGAACGCGGTTATGTCGAAAAGGAAGGTCCCTACGGGGAGTATCTTGGCTATTACGGCGTCGTGAAGACCAATCCGGTTTTCCATGTGACCGCGATCACCCATCGTAAGGACGCGCTTTTCCAGACGGCGACGATCAGCGGCAATCGCATGGATTATACGGACACGTCGAATCTCGAAGCGCTTCGCATGGAAATGAATGTCTGGAAGATCCTCGGCGAGGTCGTGCGGCAGCCGGTCGCCGTCTATGCGCCGGTCGCGGCCGGCGGTTCGATGAGCATGCGTTTTGCCATCCGCCAGACCTATCCTGGCGAGGCCCGTTCGGCGCTCTATGCCGTTCTCGGCGCAGTCGGCGTCAAGAATGTCTTCGTCGTCGATCCGGATATCGACATTTTCGACGACAGCCAGATGGAGTGGGCGTTCGGCACGCGTTTCCAGGCGGACCGCGATCTCGTGATCGCCACCGGTGTGCGCCTCTCGCCGCTCGATCCGTCGCTGCACGGCGCGCGCTCCGGCGCCAAGGCCGGTTACGACCTCACCTGGCCGGTGCAGCATGCCCAGAACTGGGAACTGGTGACGCCGCAGGCTCCGAGCTATCCGGGGAGCCGTTTCCCTTCGCTCGAAGCGGCGCTGAAGGACGGTCCGAAGCATTTCGAGGAGCTGATGGCGGCCGTCGGCAGCCGTGATGGCCGCGAGGTGGTGCGTGAACTCGATGCCTTCCGCTCCGGGGGACTGGAGCGCGACGAACGCGGGCGTTACTATTTGCCAAAACAGGCGTGATCCCTATCGGGGCATCGTGCCAATTCGATACGATCTTCTGGAGAAACGGGTCCGGAAGCGTTCATTTTGAACCGGATACGGAAGTACAAGCCGACCGGATAACTTTGCCTGCCCCTCGTATCATTCATTTCTTGGGGTTGTGTTGTTATCCTTTTTCTAATGTATAGGTCGTATGGTGGGCGTCCGCAGCCAGTTCCTGGAGCAGAGATGTCTCACGCCGACAGCATGGATATTGCGGAGCGCAGACGACTCGACGCTCTGGATCGTTACCGTATCGCCAGCACCGGGCCTGAGAGCCGCTTCGACCGCATTTGCCGCTTCGCGTCGGAGCTCTTTTCCACGCGCATGGCATTCGTGACCCTGATCGAGGAGAACCGCCAGTGGTTCAAGGCCTGCTCGGGGTTCGAGATGGAGGAAACCCCGCGGTCGGAATCCCTCTGCGATCACACGATCAGGGCCGACGGCGTGCTGGTCGTCCCGGATGCGCGACTTGATGTGCGCTTTTCGCGCCTGCCGATCGTCACCGGGGAACCGTTCATCCGTTTCTACGCCGGAGCGCCGCTGACCACGCCGGACGGTTACCGGATCGGGGCGCTCTGCATCGCCGATACGAAGGTGAGGGAGAGTTTCTCCGAGCGCGAGAGAAGGACCCTTGCCGGGCTCGCCACCATGGTGATGGAGCATATCGAACTGCGCCGGGAGGGCATTCCCCAGGCGACGGCGGCCAGATTTGCCGATGCGACCGAGCTTTCGCTCATCACCGTCGATCCCAAGGGCCGGATCGAATTCGTGAACCGGGCGGCGCTCGACATGTTCGGCTTCGACCGGGAGGAGATGATCGGCAGCACGCTCGACCTGATCGTGCCGGAGCGTTTCAGGGCGGCTCACAATGCCGGTCTGGCGCGCGTGGCGGCTGGCGGGGATTCCAAGCTCAAGGGCAAGACCGTCGAGGTTTCCGCCCGCCGCCGGGACGGCAGCGAATTTCCGATCGAGATCGCCCTGTCGATCTGGCATGACGAACGTGGCGTCGGCATGGGCGCCATCATCAGCGACATCTCCGAGCGGCGGGACCGGGATGTCCGGCTTCTCAGGCTCGCCAGCCAGGATACGCTGACGGGACTTTGCAACCGCCGCCGCTTCGAGGACCTGTTGCGCGAGGAGCTCCGGCAGGGCAGGCCGTTCGGGGTGCTTCTCTTCGACCTCGACGGTTTCAAGGACGTCAACGACCGGCTGGGCCACGGGGTTGGAGATGCGCTGCTGCAGGCAATCGGCGTGCGCCTGCCGTCCGTCCTGGATCGCAATGTCACGGTATCCCGTTTCGGCGGGGATGAATTCGCGGCCCTCATTCCGGCGACGGGCGATCCGCGCATCGTGCAACAGACGGCAAATGTCGTGATCGGCGCTTTCGATACGCCCTTCGAGGTTGCCGGCCACACGTTCCGTGTGGGGGCGAGCGTCGGGTTTTCGCTTGCTCCCAATCATGGCTCGGATGCGGAGGAACTGGTCGCCAGCGCCGACTTCGCGCTCTACCGTGCGAAGCAGGCGGGCGGGCGCATGGTTCGCATGTTCGAGCCGGCGATGCGCAACGAGACGCTCGCAAGACGAACGCTCAGGGACGAGCTGCTGCGGGCTCTGGAGCGCCGGGAACTCGTACTGCATTACCAGCCGCAGGTGATCATCGGGACCGGCGAGGTGTTCGGGGTCGAGGCGCTGATCCGCTGGCAGCATCCCGAACGTGGGCTCCTGGCCCCGGCTGCTTTCCTGCCGGCGCTGGAGCAGAGTTCGATCGCGCTCGATGTGGGTTTCTGGGTGCTGGAGGAGGCGGGCCGGCAGATGGCGGCCTGGAAGGCGGCTGGTTATCCTTCCGTGAAGATGGGCGTCAATCTGTTTCCCGCGCAGGTGAGGGCGGGCGACCTGTCGCGTGGCGTGGCCGATCTGATTGCCCGATATGACCTCGATCCGCGTTGCCTCGAGATCGAAATCACCGAAACGATCACGCTCAAGGATGACGATCAGTCGCTGGAAGCGATCCAGTCCTTGCGTGAACTCGGCGTCGGCATCGCCTTCGACGACTTCGGCACCGGCTATGCTTCGCTGGGGTCGCTGCAACGCTATCCGCTGACGACGCTGAAGATCGACAGGGGGTTCGTGCGCGACCTGCTGACCAAACCGCGCGATGCCGCCATCACGCGGGCTCTCATCATGCTCGGCAGGGAACTGGGCCTGAGGACGATCGCCGAAGGGATCGAGACGTTCGAGCAGGAGGAGGCGTTGCGCCTGATGGGCTGCGAGGCGGGGCAGGGTTATCGCTACGGAAGGGCGATGCCGGCCGATGAGGTGGCGATGCTGTTCGTCCAGTGGGAGGAGGAACGGCGTCTCGGCGCCCATTGACCCCGCAGCGGAGTTTCCTTTCGTACCGGAGCTGGAAGCGGAATTGCCACGTTAGGTATTTCTTAGCGTATCGCGACAATCCCCGATGGTGCTTTTCAGCATTCTCTTGATTTCAATTGTCAATCGTCGCGGAAAGCCTGTAACCTGCCGCCGTAGTGGCATAGGGACGACGCATGTTCCGATTGACGGAGCTTTCCGACATCGACCTTGATCAGTTGTTCAACCTCTCGCCCAATCCCTATGTCATTCTCGACAGGGAATTGCGGCTCGTAGGGATGAATGATGCCTATCTCGCCGTCACCGGACGCAGCCGCGGGGAGCTTCTCGGACGCAATATGTTCGACGCCTTTCCAAGCGATCCGGAATCCGTGCCGGGGCGCATGCTGCGCCAATCCTTCGCCAAGGTCCTTTCGACGGGCGAGGTGGACCATATGTCGCTCGTATCCTATCCGATTGCCGGTTCGGACGGGCAGATGGAGGAGCGCTACTGGAGCGCTACGCATACGCCGCTCAAGGATGAGGCTGGCGAGGTCGTTTTCATCCTGCAGCATACGGTGGATGTGACCGAACTGCACCTGCTGCGCAGCCGGCTGGCGGATGACGGCTCCCTTCAGGTCCATGCCGGGCTCCTGCGTCGTGCCGACGCGGTACAGGGGCAGAACGCGGCTCTCGGCGCAGAACGCGAATATCTGCGCATGCTGTTCGAGCAGGCGCCGGGTTTCATGGCGGTGCTGCGCGAGCCGGAGCATATCTTCGTCATCGCCAACAAGGCCTACCGGGTGCTGGTCGGCAGGGAGGACCTGATCGGCAAGACCGTGCGGGAAGCCCTGCCGGATATTGCCGGCCAGGGTTTCTACGAACTGCTCGACGAGGTCTACCGGGCGGGCACTCCCTACAGTGCGCACAGCACCCGTATTCTTCTCCAGCCGCGCGAGGACAAGGCTCCCGAGGAGCGCTTCCTCGATTTCGTCTACCAGCCGATCCGGGATCGCAACGGGGCGGTGACGGGAATTTTCGTGCAGGGGCATGACGTGACCAACCTGCGGCGGGCGCAGGAGGCCGCGCGCGACAACGAGGATCGTTTCCGGACGCTTGCGCAGTCGCTGCCGACGCAGGTCTGGACGGCGACACCGGATGGCCGGATGCAATGGTGCAACGACCAGATCTTCGCCTATAGCGGACTGGAGTCCTTCTATTTCGACAAGGACAGGCGTTCGGAGATGCTGCATCCCGACGACGTGCCCCGGATCGCGGCGGCCTGGGGCGAGGCATTGCGCACCGGCGACTGGCTGGAGACGGAGATCCGATTGCGCCGGCATGATGGCATCTACCGGTGGTTTATCAGCCGTGCCGTGCCGATCCGGAAGGATGACGGTGAGATAACCCTCTGGGTCGCCACCAATACCGATATCGACGAGCAGAAACAGACCGAGACGCAGTTGTCCGACCTTGCCGTCACTCTCGGCCACCGTGTCGAGGAACGGACGATCGAGCTCGAGCGGACGCAGGAGGTGCTTCGCCAGAGCCAGAAGATGGAGGCGATCGGCAATCTGGCCGGCGGCATCGCGCACGACTTCAACAACCTGCTGCAGGTCATTACCGGCAATCTGCAGCTCCTCGCCCGTGAGGTCGCCGGCAACGAGGCTGCAGAGAAGCGGTTGGAGAGTGCGCTTGCCGGCGCTTCGCGCGGCGCGCGGCTCGCCTCCCAGCTTCTCTCCTTCGGCCGGCGTCAGCCCCTTCAGCCCAAGGTGATCAATCTGAGCCGGCTGATCCGCGAAATGGACCATCTCCTGCGGCGCAGCCTCGGCGAGGCGATCGAGATCGACACGATCGTCGGCGGCGGGCTCTGGAACACGCTCGTCGACCCCAGCAATGTGGAAAACGCCCTGCTCAACCTTGCGATCAACGCGCGGGATGCGATGAACGGGCAGGGCAAGCTGACGATAGAACTCGGCAACGCCTTCCTGGACGACGAATATGCGCGTCAGGCCTTCGACGTGCGGGCCGGGCAATATGTGATGCTCGCCGTGACCGATACCGGTGACGGCATGACGCCGGACGTTCTGGAAAAGGTCTTCGATCCTTTTTTCACGACCAAGCCGGAGGGCAAGGGCACCGGTCTCGGCCTTTCCATGGTCTACGGCTTCGTCAAGCAGTCGGGAGGCCATATCAGGATCTATAGCGAGCCCGGCAGCGGAACGACCGTCCGCATCTATCTGCCGCGATCG
This sequence comes from Neorhizobium puerariae, assembly GCF_042429745.1. Classification (NCBI taxonomy): domain Bacteria; kingdom Pseudomonadati; phylum Pseudomonadota; class Alphaproteobacteria; order Hyphomicrobiales; family Rhizobiaceae; genus Neorhizobium; species Neorhizobium puerariae. The sequence goes on from NZ_JBHMAA010000028.1 coordinate 51,355, forward strand.
ATGGAGGAGGAAGACGCCGTTGCCGAAAGCCTCGGCGGTGGAGCATCGGGCGGCGACGAGACAGTTCTGGTGGTCGAGGACGACGAAGCCGTGCGCGAGATCACCATCGGCCTGCTTTCCGAGCTCGGTTACCGGGTGCTGAGGGCCAGGGATGCCGACAGCGGACTGGCGATCATCGAGAGCGGTGTTCCGATCGATGTTCTTTTCACCGATGTCGTCATGCCCGGGCGTTTGAAAAGTCGCGACCTCGCAAGGAAGGCCAAGGAGCGGCTGCCGCATCTCGGGATACTCTTCACGTCGGGCTACACGGAGAACTCGATCGTCCACGGCGGACGGCTCGATCCCGGCGTCAACCTGCTGAGCAAGCCCTATACGCGCGAGGCGCTGGCGCGGAAGATCAGGCAGGTGATCGAGCAGGGGCGGGAGGGCGCGCCATCGCGTTCGGTGGAACGGCCGGTTTCGGCGATTGCCGCATCCGCTGCCGGGCAAGCCACACTGGCGGATTTGCCGATCACCGTGCTCCTGGTCGAAGACGAGGTGCTGATCCGGATATCGACGGCGGATCTTCTGCAGGATTCCGGCATGATCGTCGTTGAGGCGGGATCGGCCAACGAAGCTCTGGCCGTGATCGGCAGCCAGTCCGTCGATATCCTCATCACCGATGTGCATCTGCCGGAGATGAGCGGCCCCGAGCTCGTCCTGAAGATACGGGAGGCGCTGCCCTTCTTGCCGGTCATCTTCGCGACGGGCGACCAGAACGTGCCGGAGGCGGAGGCGCTCAGCCATGCCGCACTGATAGTAAAGCCCTACGACTATGAAATGCTCCTCACCCGTATCCGCGCCATGGTCGTGCTGCGGTCGGGTGACTAGATCCTTTCGGGATTGAATTGACGCGTTCTGACGGCTCAAACGGAGCCGGATGGCCGAAGGACTCCAGGCGGTCAATTCTCCTTCGTGCCGGCAGCGACCTCGGTCTTGCGCAGCAGCCAGAGGATGACGATGCCCGCGCCCGTCGCCATGGCCGCGACCACCCACATGCCGAGACCGACGCAGAGCCCGATCGCGCCGGACAGCCACATGCTGGCGCCCGTGGTCAGCCCCCTTACATCGCCACGGGTATGGATGATGACGCCGGCGGCCAGGAATGCGATCCCTGCCGTGATCGCTTCGATGAGGCGGATCGGATCGAACTGGACGGTGTTGGGCTGGTTGGCGAATTCATGCATCAGCTGCAGCCCGATCAGCGCGAAGACGGCTGCGGCAAGGCCGATCAGCATGTTGGTGCGCAACCCGGCGGAGTTGTTGCGGAACTCCCGTTCGAGGCCGATCAGGCCGCTGAGGATCGCGGCTCCGACCAGCCTCACCAGCAATATGTCGATCGCGACCGGGGCCTCGTGGGAAAATTCTTCGGCAAGGCTGTTGAGCATGGCGCTGAATTCCAGTGTCACCGTTCCGTGACACTGGAAACCGATCCGGACGTCGATGGTTCCGCCGTCTTGCGATGAGGGATCAGATGCGTCCGTCGGCCTCTACGATGACCCTGGTCAAGCTGCCCGTTGCCGGAAAGAGGGGAATGAGACAGGCCTGCAAGGCGTGATAGATATCGCCCTTGCCGGGGAAGAGCGTGTGAGCCGGAGCGAGCTCTTCCGTCAGTTCCTCGTGCCAGCCGCCGTTCTTGCGATCGATGAAGCGGTTGGCGATCGTGCCCCAGATCAGCCGGTAGCTGTCTTCGTAGAAACGGTCGGCCGGCAGGTGCTCGTTCAGGAAATGGGCTGCTCCCGCGGCCTCGCACATCGGCCACCAGAGCTTGTTGGTCTTGGCCGGCTTGTCCTGCCAGTCGAGCGTGTAGAAGAAGCCGCCCTTCTCCTTGTCCCAGCCAAGTGACATGGACTGGACGAAGAGCGATTTGGCCGCGTCCGGCATCCAGGCCTGCTTCTTGTCGCCGAGCGCCCACAGCTGCAGCACGAGACGCGCCCATTCCAGCCAGTGGCCAGGCGTGGTGCCGGCCGGGCGGAACATCTCGTCGGGATGGTAATAGTCCTTGTTGATCCGCCACTCCGGATCGAAGTGCTCCGCGACGCGAAAACCGACGCTGCCGGCCGAGCGGCGGATGACGAGATCGGCGATGCTTTCGGCCTTGTCGAGATAGGTCTTCTCGCCGGTCGCCTCGTAAGCCGCCATCAGAGCTTCGGTCAGGTGCATGTTGGAATTCTGGCCGCGATAGCTGCCGCCGTCGATCGGCGACCAGTCGCGATTAAACTCTTCCGCGATTGCGCCGTGGCGCGGCTCCCAGAATTTCGTCTCCAGGATATCGGTGATGTCGGCGAGCATCCTGTCGGCAAGAGGATGGCCGGCGACCTTTGCGGATGAGGCCGCCAGAAGCACGAAGGCATGGCCGTAGCCCTGTTTGTTCGCGTCGGCCGCGCCGTCGTCATTGACCTGCCAGAAATAGCCACCATGTTCTGCATCGCGATGCCGTTCCCAGAGGTAGCGCATGCCATGGTCGATGATGTCGCCCGAGCCCGGACGGCCAAGCAGGTAGCCGATCGAGAAACAATGCACCATGCGCGCCGAGGCATGAATGCCGCGCGTCGGATTGGCCCCGCCGATCGGCGAGCCCTGGTCGTCGAGGTCGAAGAAGCCGCCTTTCGGGTTGATCGCACGGTACTGGAAGAAATCGAACAGGCCATCCGCCTGCCCGATGAGCCAGCGACGATGGTAGGGAAGGTTGCTCCAGTGGTGTACCGCCGCTCCGCCTTCGCTCATATCCGTCTCCCGGTCTCTTCGTTTGTCGTGTCTCACTGGAGGCTATAACTTCCCTGCAATGGTCTGTCATCGGCAAAACTGAGGTTGAATGCTTCAAGCTGCTGGACTTCACATAAAGACATCTTTATATGGTTAAGTCTGTTCGTTGCGATTACGGGAGAGCGCCCATGTTTGATGAACTGTTTGGTCCGGAAGGCGCCCGCCGCGACGGCGCTGAAATCCTTGCCGCGCTCCAGGCAGCCGCGCGGGAGCGCATCCTTGTCATCGACGGGGCCATGGGTACCCAGATCCAGGGGCTCGGCTTCGATGAGGAGCAGTTCCGCGGCGATCGCTTTGCCGCTTGCGCCTGCCACCAGCAGGGCAACAACGACCTTCTGATCCTCTCCCAGCCGCAGGCGATCGAGGAAATCCACTATCGTTATGCCAAGGCCGGCGCCGATATCATCGAGACGAACACCTTCTCCTCGACCCGCATCGCGCAGGCCGATTACCAGATGGAGAATGCGGTCTACGACCTGAACCGCGATGGCGCCCGGCTGGCGCGGCGCGGGGCGCTCAGGGCCGAAAAGGAAGACGGCCGCCGCCGTTTCGTGGCCGGCGCCATCGGCCCGACCAACCGTACCGCCTCGATCTCTCCCGACGTCAACAATCCCGGTTACCGGGCGGTGACATTCGACGACCTGCGCATCGCCTATTGCGAGCAGCTCGACGGGCTCATCGATGGCGGCGCGGACATTATCCTGATCGAGACTATTTTCGACACGCTGAACGCCAAGGCGGCGATCTTCGCCTGCGCGGAGCGTTTCGCGGCCAAGGGAATTCATCTGCCGGTGATGATCTCCGGCACGATCACCGACCTTTCCGGCCGCACGCTGTCGGGCCAGACGCCGTCCGCCTTCTGGTATTCCGTGCGGCATGCGAAGCCCTTCACCATCGGCCTCAACTGCGCCCTCGGCGCCGATGCCATGCGTCCGCACCTGCAGGAGCTGTCGGCCGTTGCCGACACCTTCATCTCGGCCTATCCGAACGCCGGCCTGCCCAACGAGTTCGGCCGCTACGACGAGACGCCGGACGACATGGCCCGCCAGATCCATGGTTTTGCCGAGGAAGGCATCGTCAACGTGGTGGGCGGCTGCTGCGGCTCGACGCCGGAACATATCCGCGCGATCGCCGATGCCGTCGCGTCGTTCAAGCCGCGCGAAGTGCCGGAGCACAAGCCGTTCATGGCGCTGTCCGGCCTGGAGCCCTTCGTCTTCACCAAGGACGTGCCCTTCGTGAATGTCGGCGAGCGCACCAATGTCACGGGCTCGGCGAAATTCCGCAAGCTGATCACGGCGGGCGACTACACGGCGGCGCTCGCCGTCGCCCGCGATCAGGTGGAGAACGGTGCAGCCGTCATCGACATCAACATGGACGAGGGCCTCATCGATTCCGAAAAGGCGATGGTCGAATTCGTCAACCTGATCGCCGCCGAGCCCGACATCGCCCGCGTGCCGCTGATGCTCGACTCGTCCAAGTTCGAGATCATGGAGGCCGGTCTCAAGTGCGTGCAGGGCAAGCCGGTCGTCAATTCGATCTCCATGAAGGAGGGCGAGGAGAAGTTCATCGCCCAGGCGAAACTGCTGCGCAACTATGGCGCGGCTGTCGTCGTCATGGCCTTCGACGAGCATGGGCAGGCGGATACCTACGAGCGCAAGGTGGCGATCGCCGAGCGCGCCTACAAGCTTCTGACCGAGGAGGCGGATTTTCCGCCCGAAGACATCATCTTCGACCCGAACATCTTCGCGGTGGCCACCGGTATCGAGGAGCATAACAACTACGGCGTGGCCTTTATCGAGGCGACACGGACGATCCGCGAGCGCATGCCGCTGGTGCATGTCTCGGGCGGCGTCTCCAACCTTTCCTTCTCCTTCCGCGGCAACGAGCCGGTGCGCGAGGCGATGCATGCTGTGTTCCTCTACCACGCCATCCAGGCGGGCATGGACATGGGCATCGTCAATGCCGGTCAGCTGGCGATCTACGAGAACATCGAGCCGGAGCTGCGCGAGGCCTGCGAGGACGTCGTGCTGAACCGTCGCGACGATGCGACCGAGCGCATGCTGGAAATCGCCGAACGCTATCGCGGGACCGGCTCCAAGGAAGCCAAGGCGCAGGATCTCGCCTGGCGTGAATGGCCGGTCGAGAAGCGCCTGTCGCATGCGTTGGTCAACGGCATCACCGAATTCATCGAGGAGGACACCGAGGAGGCGCGCAAGAACGCGGATCGGCCGCTGAGCGTCATCGAAGGCCCGCTGATGGCCGGCATGAACATCGTCGGCGATCTCTTCGGCTCCGGCAAGATGTTCCTGCCGCAGGTGGTGAAATCCGCCCGCGTGATGAAGCAGGCGGTTGCCGTCCTGCTTCCCTACATGGAAGAAGAAAAGCGCCAGAACGGCGGCGATCAGAGGAGGTCCGCCGGCAAGGTGCTGATGGCGACAGTGAAGGGCGACGTCCACGATATCGGCAAGAACATCGTCGGCGTCGTGCTGGCCTGCAACAATTACGAGATCATCGATCTCGGCGTCATGGTGCCGTCGACCAAGATCCTCGAAACCGCGATTGCGGAGAAGGTCGACATCATCGGGCTTTCCGGCCTGATCACCCCATCGCTCGACGAGATGGTTCATGTGGCGTCCGAGATGGAGCGGCAGGGTTTCGATATCCCGCTTCTGATCGGCGGCGCCACCACGAGCCGCGTCCATACCGCGGTGAAAATCCATCCGCGATACGATCGCGGCCAGGCGGTCTATGTCAACGATGCTAGCCGTGCCGTCGGCGTCGTGTCCTCGCTGCTTTCGCCGGAGGCGAAGCAAGGCTATGTCGGCACCATACAGGCGGAATACGCCAAGGTGGCGGCGGCACATGCGCGTTCCGAAGCGGAGAAGACCCGTCTTTCGATCGCGCGCGCCCGCGACAATGCAGAAAAGCTCGACTGGTCGAACTACAAGCCGGTGAGGCCGCAGTTCACCGGTACGAAGGTTTTCGAGAGCTACGACCTTGCGGAGCTGGCCAGATATATCGACTGGACGCCGTTCTTCCAGACATGGGAACTGAAAGGCCGTTTCCCGGCGATCCTGGAAGACGAGAAGCAGGGTGAGGCCGCCCGCCAGCTTTATGCCGATGCCCAGGCGATGCTTGAGAAGATCATCGCCGAAAAGTGGTTCCGTCCGCGGGCCGTGATCGGCTTCTGGCCGGCCAATGCCGTGGGCGACGATATCCGGCTGTTCGGGGACGACAGCCGCAAGGACGAGCTTGCGACATTCTTCACCCTGCGCCAGCAGCTTTCGAAGCGGGACGGCCGCCCCAACGTGGCGCTTTCCGATTTCGTCGCGCCGCTTTCGACGGGCCTTCAGGATTATGTCGGCGGTTTCGTGGTGACGGCGGGCATCGAGGAAGTCGCGATCGCCGAACGTTTCGAGCGGGCCAACGACGATTATTCGTCGATTCTCGTCAAGGCACTGGCCGATCGTTTCGCCGAAGCGTTCGCGGAATGCATGCACGAGCGTGTCCGCAAGGAGTTCTGGGGTTACGCGCCGGACGAGGAGCTTTCCTCGGAGGATCTGGTTACCGAAGCCTATGGCGGCATCCGTCCGGCTCCCGGCTATCCGGCGCAGCCCGACCACACCGAAAAGGCGACGTTGTTCGGGCTGCTGGATGCGACGGCGGCGACAGGCGTCGAGCTTACCGAAAGCTACGCCATGTGGCCCGGTTCATCGGTTTCGGGTCTCTATATCGGACATCCGGAATCCTACTATTTCGGCGTTGCGAAGGTCGAGCGTGATCAGGTGGAGGATTATGCCAGGCGCAAGGGCATGTCTTTCGAAGAGGTTGAGCGCTGGCTGAGCCCGGTCCTCAACTACGTGCCGTCTTCCGCCGTGGAAGACGCAGCCTGACCGCGCGAGGCATTCGGGGCCGGATGCCTTTGCATCTGGCCACGGCAGCCGGCAAGCCGGCTATTTCAGCGCGTCGTGCATGGCGCGGATAATGAGGCTCGCGGAAAGGGCAAAGGGCCTTCCGTGTTCGGTTGTCGATGCAAGGCCTCTTGCCGCCGCGGCGGCGGCCTGAAGACAGTCGGCCAGCGGCAGATCGCGTTTGCTTGCGTCGAGATAGGCAGCCGCGGCCTTCTCCCAGACGTCGGCGATAACCTGGTCCCTTGGCTGGTTGCCGGCATGGTCGCGGATGCCCGAGGCCATGGCGGTAAAGGCCAGGCCGAATTCCTCAGGCCCGAGCCGCTTGCGTCTGAGGAGCGTGGTTCCCGCGCGCCGGAAGGCGGCGGCGTAGAGCCGTGGCTCGATACCCTCCATGGCGAGCAAGGTTTCGGCGGCAAAATCGAAATAGCGCCCGGGGCTCCATTCGGAGGGCTCCAGGCCGGCAAGCGCGGTTTCGATCGCGCCGAACATGGCGCTCATCGTTGCGCCATGCTCCCATTCGGCCTGGTTCTTCCCGGACAGCACGGAACGGTTCTCGTCGATCGCGACAGCGATCTCGGAAAACATTTCGACCATGGAGATGCTATCGGCCGCCTTCATCCATCCTGCCTCTGATTGCGTCCTCTCGCATCAAGCGTGGAGGAACAGGCGGGTTGTTTGCAAGTGGCAATGCGGGCAATCGGCTTGTCAGTCGCGAACGATCAGGAAGTCGCTGGCGTTGAACCGCAAGGTCACCGTTTCGCCGGCCTGGGGCAAGACTGCATCCGGGGCGTTGAACATGTCGAAGGAAATCTGATTGCGGCTGACATCGATCTTGGTGCGGATGACGGAGCCGAGGAAATGCGACGAGATCACCGAGCCCGTCAGGGACGTGTCGCCTTTGGCGCTTTCGGAAAGCGAACCGGCTTCCGGGCGAAGCGCGATCGACAGCTTGTCGCCGGGCTTCAATGCGCCGACAGACTCGCGGAGCCTGATCACGTTTTCACCGACCTTGACCGTGTTGGCGTCCGGATCGGCGACGGTCGCCTCGATCATATTGAGCGTTCCGACGAAGGAGGCGACGAAGCGGGTGGTCGGGCGGTTGTAGATTTCCGACGGCGTGCCGATCTGGTCGGCGCGACCGGCATTCATGACCACGATCCGGTCGGAAATGGACAAGGCCTCCTCCTGGTCGTGTGTGACGAAGACCGTCGTGATGCCGAGCTGCCTCTGGATCTGGCGGATTTCCTCGCGTAGCGAGACGCGGATCTTGGCATCGAGCGCGGACAACGGTTCGTCGAGCAGCAGGACCTGCGGTTTCGGTGCCAGCGCGCGGGCCAGCGCCACGCGTTGCTGCTGGCCACCGGACATCTGGTAGGGATAACGATCGGCAAGATGTTCCAGATGGATGAGCTTCAGCATCTCCGTCACGCGCGCCTCGATTTCCGGCTTCTGCTTGCCGGCGATCTTGAGGCCGAAGGCGACGTTGTCGAACACGTTCATGTTCGGGAACAGCGCATAGGCCTGGAAGACCATGCCGATGTTGCGCTGACTGGTCTTCAGACGGTTCTGGTTCTTGCCGTTGATCGTGATCTCGCCGCCGCTCGGTGTTTCGAAACCGGCGATCATGCGCAGGACGGTTGTCTTGCCGCAGCCGGACGGGCCGAGAAAGGAAATGAATTCGCCTTTCTCGATCGCCATGTTGAAATCCTTGACGACCTGCGTCTGGCCGAAACTCTTCTTGATGTTTTCGAGTATCAGGAACGACATGCAGGAAATTCCTTAAGGGCGGGAGGGCGCCAATTTGCTGAAGCGGGTGACGAGCTGGATCAGCCCCATGGAAAGCCAGGTGACGGCAAATGCGATGATGGCCAGCGCCGAGGGTTCATAGGCCTTGTTGGCGCCCACGAGCTGCAGGTAGGGGCCGAATGCCGGCCGGTTGAGGAGCGCCGCCATGGTGAACTCGCCCATGACGATGGCGAAGGTAATGAAGGCGCCCGACAGCACGCCCGACATGACATTCGGAAAGATGCAGCGGAACAGGATGGCCGGCCACTTGGCGCCGAGGATTTCGGCGGCTTCCGTCAGGGTCCTCACGTCGATGGCGCGCATGGCCGTGTCGACGGCACGATACATGTAGGGCAGGGAGAGCGTGATGTACGACAGCACCAGCAGGACGTTGGTGCCCTGCGTGGAGCCGGTGAACGGAATCCAGGACGAGGAATTGTAAAGGCGCAGGTAACCGAAGACGATGACGATCGCCGGAATGACCAGCGGCATCAGGGTGATGAATTCCACCACTGGGCGCATCTGCGGCAGGCGCAACCGCACCCAGTAGGCCGTCGGCACGACGAGCAGCATGCCGAAGATGATGGTGAGTAGCGCCATCAGCATGGAAAAGCCGAAGGTCTGCTGGAACTGGACGTCCGCAAAGACCGACTGATAGGCGTCGAGGGAATATTCGCCGCGCCGCATGCGCAGCGAGAATTCGAAGGTGCCGATCAGCGGCACGAAGAAATAGATGCAGCCTATGGCGATGGCGAACCAGGCGAGGGCCCTGCTTGTCTTCATTTCCGCCCCCTCATTTCTGCCAGCGTTCGGCGCGCATGCGCAGCAGGATGTAGAGAATGTTCGAAACGCCGGTGATGACGATCATGCCGAGCGCCAGCGCGTAGCCGAGATTGGCGTTGTGCAGCACGTCGCCGCGGATCTGGGCATAAAGCAGGATCGGCACGATGTTGAGCGACGACCCGGTGAGCGCATAGGCCGTGGCGATGGCGCCGAAGGCATTGGCGAAGAGCAGCAGCGTCGTGCCCATCAGGCTCGGCCAGAGGATCGGCAGCGCCACCATGCGCCAGTATTGCCAGGTCGAGGCGCCGAGGATCTCGGAGGCTTCCCGCCACTCCTTCTTCATTCCGTCGAGCGCCGGCGTGAGGATCAGCACCATGAGCGGGATCTGGAAGAACATGTAGGTGATGGTGAGGCCGAAGAAGGAGAGGATGTTGAAGCCGGTCGAATAGAGATTGAAGCCGATCCAGTCTCGCAGCAGCACGGTTAGGAGGCCGGTGCGCCCTAAGGTGGCGAGGAAGGCGAAGGCGAGCGGCACGCCGGCGAAATTCGAGGCGACGCCCGAGAAGGTCAGCAGGCCGGAGCGAACCCAGGAGGGGACGCCGCCAAGCACGATCGCCCAGGCGAGGAAGAAACCGATCAGCGCGCCGCCGAGCGCGGAGGCGACCGACACCCGGATACTGATCCAGTAGGCGCTCATGATCGAGGGGGTGAAAAGGTCGGCGATGTTCTTGAAGGTGAACTGGCCGTCCGGCGTGAAGAACGCCCCCGTGACCAGATAGAGCGTCGGAACGATCAGGAACATCAGCGCGAAGATCATGAATGGCGCGATTCCGAGCCAGTCTATGACGGTGCGGCGATCGATCAGGGGCGCGGTGGCGGTGCTCATATGGCGCGGGGCCTCTGCCGGAGGAAGAGGCCTTCCCGCCATGCTGCGGGAAGGCCCTGTTCGGTCATGTTACTGTACGTTGGCGCCGACGGTCGCGTCCCACTTGGTGGTGATGGCGGACTTGCCGGCTTCCTGTTCGGCAAGCGTCGGGAAGACGGCCTTTTCATAAGCCGCAGCCGGCGGCAGGGCGTCGAGCAGGTTCTTCGGGATCTTGTTGTTCTTGGCAAGATCGTTGAAGCGGATCGGGTGGCAGTAGCCCTTGAGCCAGCCGAGCTGCCCTTCGTCCGAATAGAGGAATTCCATCCAGAGCTTGGCGGCGTTCGGATGCGGCGCGAAGGCGGAGATCGCCTGGACATAGACGCCGGCGACAACACCGGAAGCCGGGACGACGACCTCGACCGGCGGGTTGCCCTTCAGGCTATCGCGCCAGGACAGGCCGTTATAGTCCCAGGCGATGACGATCGGGGTCGAGCCCTGGGCGAGCGAGGCGGACTTGCCGATCACCGGAACGAAGTTGCCGGCCTTGTTGACGTCGGCGAAGAACGAAAGACCGGCGGCTCCGGCCTTGGCGGCATCCTTTTCGCCAGCGGCGATGCCGGCGGCATAGACGGCCTGGACAGCCTGGTTCGAAGCGCGCGGATCACCGGCCAGCGCGACGGAATTGGCCAGTTCCGGCTTCTTCAGATCGGCCCAGTCCTTCGGCACGTTCTTCACGATGTCGGTGTTCACGACGAAGGACAGGACGCCGTAGTAATCGCCGTACCAGTAGCCTTCGGCATCCTTGGCGCTGTCCGGAATGCTGTCCCAGGTGGAGACCTTGTAGGGCATCAGCAGGCCTTCGGCCTTGGCGGACGGGCCGAAGGAGAGACCAACGTCGATGACGTCCGGAGCCTGCGGGCCCTTGTTGCCCTTGTTGGCCTTGATGGCTTCGATTTCGTCGCCCGAACCGGCATCCGGGTTCAGCTCGTTCACTTCGATGCCGTACTTGGCCTTGAAGGCCGCGATCAGGTCGCCATAGCCGCACCAGCTATGGGGCAGGGCGATCGTGGTCAGCGTGCCCTCCTTCTTGGCGGCAGCGATCAGCTCGGCGCTCGGCTCGGCGGCAGCGAGGCTGGCCGAGGCGATGACGATGGCGGTCGTCATCGAAAGAAGACGTTGGGTCCTGTTGAGCACGGTATCCTCCTAGGTTCAGGTCGTGTCGGCGCGACTCGTAGAGCCAGTTTATGTATCGTATATGACAGCTCGGAGCGTGAGCATTTGCTCATGGATCTCCCGGTTTGCCGGCATATTCCGCTTATCCCCCAAACTGGTCGGGGCGTATCTGGCGGCTGGGCCGACGGAACAGTCTTGACCGTTCGAACAGGCCTTCCAGAGAGTTCATGCGTTCGCGGGTTTCCTCCCAGGTGGCGCTCTGCACCGCCTCGATCAGCGCCTCCACGATGAAGAGCGTGACAACCGAGGAATCCCAGGCGGATGGTGCTTCTATCCGCGCCTTGAAGACATGCTGCGCATGTTTGGCGACGGGGGAAGCCCAGACATCCGTGAACAAGACGATGACGACGCCGTTGGCCTTTGCGGCCTCTGCCAGCGTCGCCATCTCCTGCTCGTAGCGGCGAATGTCGAAGATCACCAGCACGTCGCCGGGGCTCATGTTGAGCACATGCTGCGGCCAGGAGCTGGAATTGTTGGAAATCAGCGTCGTCTTCGGACGGATCACCTGCATATGGGTGAAGAAATATTCGGCGAGCGCCCCGGTGATGCGGCCGCCGACGAAATAAATGTTGCGGTCCCTGTCGCGCAGCAGGGCGGTCGCGCCTTCGAAAGTCGTCGTGTCGAGATCCGACAGCGTGTCGCGCAGATTGGCGGTGATCGCATCGGCGAAGCGGTTGAGGATATGCGTGCCGGGTGCGTTCGAGGCCCAGCGGTCGTGCTTGGCGATCGGGTTGGAGATCGTCGCCTCGAGTTCCTGGTGGAGGTGCGACTGGAACTCGGGATAGCCCTTGTAGCCGAGCTTCTGCACCATGCGCGCGACCGTCGGCGTCGATACGCCGGCGTTTTCCGCGATCGTCGTGATGCTGCCGAGCCCCGACACCGGATAGTTCTCCAACAGGCTGTCGGCCAACTGTTTTTCCGCGCGCGTCAGGCTGTCGTAACGAACACGAATGACATCCGATACGGTGCGTGCGGTTGGTGGCACGAAAGCTTTCCCCTCCGGTCTCCGCCGGTTTGCCGGAAAGATTAACAATCGTTTCCGGCGAGAAGTCAACGGGGGCGTTGAAGAGAAGTTTTCAGATTTACGTTGACGTCGGCCGGAAAGTGAAGAATTCTCTTCTTATTCCCATTTCGGTCGGATTGTGCGGAACGCATTCATGCTGGTTCAGTCGGAATTCTTCTCAAAGGCAGACGGGGAGCCCGTCGCGGTTGAAAACGCCGCAGGCGCGGGAGAGGTTCTGCTGGTCTGCGAGCATGCCTCGCGGCGCCTTCCGGAGCGCTACGGCAATCTGGGGCTCCCGGACGAGGCGCTTGCCTCGCATATCGCCTGGGACCCCGGCGCGCTCGCGGTTGCCAGGCTGATGTCGAGGAGCCTCGATGCGGCGCTCGTCCACCAGCGTTTCTCGCGCCTCGTCTACGACTGCAACCGCCCGCCGGAATCGCCTTCCGCGATGCCCGGCGTGAGCGAGGTCTTCCGCATTCCCGGCAATGAGAACCTTTCGCCGGCGGAGAAGTCGCGCCGGACCACGGCGCTCTATCTGCCCTTTCACGCCCGCATCCGCGAAGAGATTGCGGAACGGCGGGCGAGGGGGCAACGGACGGTGCTGGTCACCGTCCACAGTTTCACCCCCGTCTATTTCGGCAGACAAAGGCCGGTGGAGATCGGCATCCTGCACGACAGGGACAGCCGGCTTGCCGACCGCATGCTGGAAGCGGCGGGCGGCACACATCTTTATCGCGTCGAACGCAACGAGCCTTACGGGCCGGCGGACGGCGTCACCCACACGCTGGAAGTCCATGCCCTGCCGGCCGGGCTTTTGAACGTGATGATCGAGATCAGGAACGACCTGATAGCGGACGAAACCGGCCAAGGGGTCGTGGCCGATTTCCTGGCAGGATTGCTGCGGGAGGGGCTCGCGGACATCCAAGGATAAGACCCGGGGAGCAGTGAAAGCTGCAGGCACGCCGACACCGACAAGAAGCGGGCGGCGCCATGACATGTCGACTGGGGTGGGGCTGGCCATGACGGCTGGCCGCCCGTTTCTTTGATCAGGAGAGAAGGGCATGGAAAGTTCATCTGCAGGCGTCAGCTACAAGAAGGCGGACGCATCCTATTTCGAAAAGCGCGGCCTTTCCCGTTATGCAGGCGTCTGGTCGCTCTGGGCGCTGGGCGTCGGGGCGGTCATCTCCGGCCATTTTTCGGGCTGGAATTTCGGGTTTTCGACCGGCGGCTGGGGCGGGATGCTGGTCGCCGGCATCATCATCGCCATCATGTATCTGGGGCTTACCTTCTCGATCGCCGAGATGAGCCCCGCCCTGCCGCACACGGGGGCGGCCTATTCCTTCGCACGCACGGCCATGGGGCCATGGGGCGGTTTCATCACCGGACTTTGCGAGAATGTCGAATACGTGCTGACGCCGGCTGTCGTCGTCACCTTCATCACGGCCTATGTCAATTCGATCCTCGGGCTCGATCCCGCCTATTCACCGCTCGTCTGGATCATCTTCTATGCGATCTTCCTCGGCCTCAACGTGTTCGGCCTGGAGCTCTCGTTCAAGGTGACGCTGGTCATCACCGTGCTTTCCCTGGCCGTGCTGGTGTTCTTCTGGATCAGCGCGATCCCGGGCATGGACTTCTCGCGCTGGGCGCTGAACATCGGCGTCGGCCCGGACGGCGCGGCCGTGGAACTGCCGGAGGGCAATGGCTCATGGTTCCCCTTCGGCTTTTCGGGCGTGCTCGCGACGCTTCCCTTCGCCGTCTGGCTGTTTCTGGCGATCGAGCAATTGCCGCTTGCAGCCGAGGAATCCGTGGACCCGAAGCGCGACATGCCCAAGGGGATCATGCTCGGCATGGTAACGCTGATGGTCTCGGCCTTCATGATCGTACTTCTCAATCCATCCCTGCCGGGGGTCGGTTCCTTCCATCTCGGTTCGTCGCTGGAGCCGCTGCTCGACGGTTTCAAGGCGATCTACGGCGATAGCGGCGTCGTGGTCCTTGGGCTCGTGGCGCTGACGGGTCTCATCGCCAGCTTCCACACGATCCTCTATGCCCAGGGCCGTCAGGTCTATTCGCTGTCGCGCGCCGGATATTTTCCGACTGTGCTGTCCGTCACCCACCCCGTCTACAAGACGCCCTATCTGGCGATGATGACGGGTTCGCTGGTCGGTTTGGCGGTGATGCTGGTGATCTGGTTCTCGCTCGGCGCGGAACAGGGAGGCAGCGTGATCGGCAGCGTGCTGCTCAACATGGCGGTCTTCGGCGCGATGTTCTCCTACATCATGCAGGCGATCTCCTTCATCATCCTGCGCAAGAAGCTGCCGAATATCGAGCGGCCCTTCCGCTCGCCGCTCGGCGTTCCCGGCGCCGTCCTGACGATCGTCATCGCCGTCGTCACGCTGTTCTACCAGACGCAGGACCCGAATTTCACCAAGGGCGTGCTGTGGGTCGTCGTCTGGTTCGCCGTGGCGATCGCCTATTTCGCGATGGTCGGCCGCCACCGCCTGATCCTCTCGCCGGAAGAGGAGTTCGCGATGGAGCACAAGCAGGCCGCTTCACTCATCTAGTCTTTCCCGGCGCGGCTTTCGGGCCGCGTCCCATTTTTCAAAGGAACGGATGCGAGGCATGACCGCCAGTTATTCTTTCGACGATCTGAAACTCGATGTCGCCGCGGGACGTATCGATACCGTCGTCGCCGCCCAGGTCGACATGCAGGGCCGGCTGATGGGCAAACGGTTCCAGGCGGAATATTTCGTCGAGGGCGCCTACAGGGAAACCCATAGCTGCAATTACCTGCTGGCGACCGACATGGAGATGGAAACCATCTCCGGATACAAGGCGGCGAGCTGGGAACAGGGCTACGGCGACTATACGATGAAGCCGGATCTTTCGACGCTGCGCAAGCTTCCCTGGCTGGAAGGCACGGCGCTCGTGATCTGCGACGTGCTGGACCACCATACGCACGAGGAGGTGCCGCATTCGCCGCGCGCCATCCTGAAGAAGCAGGTGAAGCGGCTGGAGGCGATGGGCATGGCCGCCTTCATGGCGACCGAGCTGGAATTCTTCCTGTTCGACCAGACCTATGACAGCGCACGCGAAGGGGGCTACCGCAACCTCAGGCTCGCCAGCGCCTACAACGAGGACTACCACATCTTCCAGACGACCAAGGAAGAAGAGGTGATGCGGGCGATCCGCACCGGCCTGCAGGGCGCGGGCATACCGGTCGAGAACTCCAAGGGCGAGGCTTCCGCCGGCCAGGAGGAGATCAACGTCCGTTACGCGGATGCGCTGACGATGGCCGACCGCCATGTGATCATCAAGAATGCCTGCAAGGAGATCGCCTGGTCGAAGGGCAGGGCCATCACCTTCCTCGCCAAGTGGAACTACAATGCGGCGGGCAGTTCGTCGCATATTCATCAGTCGCTGTGGAGCGCGGACGGCGCGACGCCGCTCTTCTTCGACAGGCAGGGCGAGCACGGCATGTCCGAGGTCATGAAGCATTACATGGCGGGGCTGCTGAACCATGCGGGCGAGATCACCTATTTCCTGGCGCCCTATATCAATTCCTACAAGCGCTTCATGGCAGGCACGTTCGCGCCGACAAAGGCCGTCTGGTCGAAGGACAACCGCACCGCCGGCTATCGCCTTTGCGGCGAGGAGACCAAGGCGATCCGCGTCGAGTGCCGGGTCGGCGGCTCCGATCTCAATCCCCATCTCGCCATGGCCGCGCTGATCGCGGCGGGCATCGACGGGATCGAGAGGAAGATGGAGCTGGAACCGGCTTTCGTCGGCGATGCCTATTCCGGCAAGGACGTGCGGGAAATTCCCAAGACCCTTCGGGACGCGACCGAATTGATGTCCTCGTCCGAACTCCTGCGGACCGCGTTCGGCGACGACGTCATAGACCACTACGTCCGGGCCGCTCACTGGGAGCAGGAGGAATACGACCGTCGGGTGACGGACTGGGAAGTGGCGCGCGGCTTCGAGAGGTCTTGAGATTATCACAACGAACCGTGGTCTTGTTGCTTGCATCGCATTTTGCTAGGCTGCTGGTCGACGGTTTGGAGGTTGCCATGGGAACTATCGACAGCGCGTGGTTTCATAAAAAGCTGGCAGACAAGGGGGTATCCTTGCGCGACATGGCTCGTTTCATGAAACTTGATGCGAGTGCGGTATCGAGGATGTTGAACGGCGGGCGGAAGATGAGCGCAGAGGAGCAGGATCAGGTTGCCGCCTATCTTGATGTGCCGCTTGACGAAGTTGCGGCGCGACGTCGCGGGGAGGTCCATGGGTTTCACGAGCGCGGCCAAGAGCCGTTTTCCTCGAATGCAGGGGTGGGGGCTTCAGGCACTGGCCGGCCGCAAACCCGCCGCCCGGCTGTTATCGATAAAACCGGTCGCCATCCGATATTCGGCTGCATGAAAGGCACGATGACAATACCTGATGGTCTCGATCTGACTGCACCGGCCGATCCTGACTGGGGGAAGGTGTATGAAGACGACTGAGGGGTTTCTTCTCGACACCTGTGCCATCGTTTGGCTTGCGAATGATCAACCCGTATCTGCAGACGTGAGGGCCCTGCTGGATAGCATCGATCCCGCAAGCGATCCGTTGGTTGCATCTGTGATGTCGGCTTGGGAAATTGGGATGTTGATCAGCAAGGGAAGACTTCCCACGGCAAAACCTGCGGTGGCCTGGTTCGAGGAGTTTGTTTCATCGGTAGGTATCAGAATCATCGAGGCATCCCCAGACATCCTCATCGCATCCTCCTTCCTGCCGCAACCCGTTCGCAACGATCCCGTTGACCGTATAGTGATCGCGACTGCACGGCAAAATGACCTGACCATTATCACGCGCGATCGCGCGATCCTTGCTTATGGGGCGGCTGGCCATGTGCGCACGCTTGCCTGCTGATCACTGGAGTGTGTTTGAATGACGATGATCCAATGTATCTCGCCGGTCGATGGCTCGGTTTATGCAGAACGTCCGGCCATGACGGCGGAGGCGGCGGCGGAAGCCGTGGGGCGTGCCCGCAAGGCGCAGAAGGCCTGGGCGAAACGGCCGCTGGAAGAACGCGTGCAACTCGTCCTCAAGGGGCGCGCGCGGCTCAACGAGATGTCCGGCGACGTGGTGCCGGAGCTTGCCTGGATGATGGGCCGGCCGGTGCGCTACGGGGGCGAATATCGCGGGTTCAACGAGCGTTCCAACTATGTCGCCTCCATTGCGGCCGACGCGCTTGCGCCGATCGTGGTCGAGGACAGCCGGGCGTTCGAGCGGCGCATCGAGCGGGAGCCGCATGGCGTCGTCTTCGTCATCGCGCCCTGGAACTATCCCTATATGACGGCGATCAATACCGTGGCGCCGGCGCTGATGGCCGGCAATACGGTGGTGCTGAAACATGCCTCGCAGACGGTCCTCGTCGGAGAGCGCATGGTAAAGGCCTTCGTGGAGGCCGGAGTTCCGGAAGACGTCTTCCAGAATCTTTTCCTCGACCACGACACGACGGCCAGGCTGATCTCCGAGGGCCTGTTCGACTTCATCAATTTCACCGGCTCCGTCGAAGGCGGGCGCTCGATCGAGCGCGCCGCTGCCGGCACGTTCACCGGCATTGGCCTCGAACTCGGAGGCAAGGACCCCGGATATGTGATGGAGGATGCCGATCTCGATGCGGCGGTCGATGTGCTTATGGATGGCGCGACCTATAATTCCGGCCAATGCTGCTGCGGCATCGAGCGTATCTACGTGCACGAATCGCTCTACGACCGGTTCGTCGAAAAATCGGTCGCCTGGGTATCGAACTACAAGCTCGGTAATCCGCTCGACAATGAAACGACATTGGGCCCGATGGCCAACAAGCGTTTCGCCAAGGTGGTGCGCGAGCAGATCGCCGACGCGGTCTCGAAGGGCGCCAGGGCGCTGATCGACCCGAAGCTCTTCCCGGCCGACGATGGCGGTGCCTATCTCGCGCCGCAGATTCTCGTCGATGTCGATCATTCGATGCCCTTCATGCGCGAGGAAACCTTCGGCCCCGCCGTGGGGATCATGAAGGTGAAGACGGACGGGGAGGCGATCGGGCTGATGAACGACAGCCGGTATGGCCTGACCGTCTCGCTCTGGACGAAGGAAGCGGACCGTGCGGCCAGGATCGGTCACGAACTTGAAACCGGAACGGTCTTCATGAACCGCGCCGACTATCTGGACCCGGCGCTTGTCTGGACCGGCGTCAAGGAAACCGGGCGCGGAGGCTCGCTCTCCGTTCTCGGCTTCCACAACCTGACCCGCCCGAAATCCTATCACCTGAAGAAGGTCACGACATGAATATCGTTGCGAACTGGAGCTACCCCACCGCCATCAAGCTGGGGCGTGGCCGGATCAAGGAACTGGCGGACGCCTGCAGGACGCTGGGTTTGAAGAAGCCGCTTCTCGTCACCGACCGGGGACTTGCCTCCATGGCGATCACCGGCCATGCGCTCGACATATTGGACGAGGCGGGGCTCGGCCGTGCGGTCTTTTCTGATGTCGATCCCAACCCCAACGAGAAGAATCTCGAAGCCGGCATCAAGGCCTACGGGGACGGCGGCCATGACGGCGTGGTCGCCTTCGGCGGCGGCTCCGGGCTCGATCTCGGCAAGCTGATCGCCTTCATGGCCGGCCAGGTGCGGCCGGTCTGGGATTTCGAGGATATCGGCGACTGGTGGACGCGCGCCGATGCATCGAAAATCGCGCCGATCGTCGCCGTGCCCACGACGGCGGGGACGGGATCGGAGGTTGGCCGGGCAGGGGTGCTGACCAATTCCGCCACCCATGTGAAGAAGATCATCTTCCATCCGAAGATGCTGCCGGGCGTCGTCATCTGCGATCCGGAACTGACGGTCGGCATGCCGAAGGCGATCACCGCGGGAACCGGTATGGATGCCTTCGCCCACTGCCTGGAAGCCTATTGTTCGCCCTTCTACCACCCGATGTCGGGTGGTATCGCGCTCGAGGGCATGCGGCTCGTGAAGGAATTCCTGCCGCGTGCGTATAGGGACGGGATGGATCTTGAAGCCCGGACCAACATGATGTCGGCCGCTGCCATGGGGGCCGTCGCCTTCCAGAAGGGGCTGGGCGCGATTCACTCGCTCTCGCATCCGATCGGCGCGGTCTACAATACCCATCACGGCATGACCAATGCGGTCGTGATGCCGCCGGTGCTGCGCTTCAACCGTCCGGCGATCGAGGAGAAGATCGCGCGCGCTTCCGCCTATCTCGGCATCGCCGGCGGTTTTGACGGCTTCTACGACTATGTCCTCTCCCTGCGCTCCGAGCTCGGCGTACCGGAGAATCTCACGGCCATGGGAATCAAGGCCGACCGAATCGACGAGCTGACGGCCATGGCGATCGAGGACCCAAGCTGCGGCGGCAATCCCGTGCCGATGACGATGGAGAACACGAAGGCATTGTTCCTCGATTGTTTCTGATCTCAGGCGCCTTCATTAAAGAAGCCCGAGGCCCGAAAAGCCTCGGGTTTTCTGCATTTTGGAAGAAAACCCAAATTTGTTGGATGATATTAGTATTGCCTGAATTAAGCATTCGTTAACCATGTTTGGAAAGGATGGAGGCATGACACCATGCTTCCCGGTGTCCTCGTGAGCGATGCGGCTCCAGATTTCTTCGAGGACCGAAAATGCCTGTAATTTCTTTTGCCAATGCCAAGGGCGGTGCCGGAAAGACGACCGCCGCGCTGCTGCTCGCCACGGAACTCGCCCATCAGGGTTTTCGCGTCACCGTCATCGACGGCGATCCGCAGCGGTGGATCAGCCAATGGTCAGAGATTTCCGGCCCGATTCGGAATATCGAGGTCGTTTCCGAAGTCACCATCGCGTCGCTGCAATGTCATCTTCGCGAGATGGCCCCGCGCACCGACTATTTCATCATCGATCTGGCGGGCGCTCGCGACGCGCTGGTCACCACGGCGATCGGCCTTTCCGACCATGTGATGATCCCGGTCCAGGGCTCGGCCATGGATGCCAAGGGAGCGGCGCAGATCCTCGACCTTCTCTCCTTCCTGAAGGACAAGGCCAATCTCAACATCGCCCATTCGGTCGTTCTGACCCGGGTGACGTCCATGGTCACCACGAAGGCGCTCCTCACCATCAAGGGACTGCTGGCCGCCCGTGGCGTTCATGTTCTCGATACGCCGATCGGCGAGCGCATCGCGTTCAAGGAGATTTTCGAGATTGGCGGCACGCTCCATACGCTTGATCCGATGAAGGTCAGCAATGTCGACAAGGCCAGGGAAAACGCCGGCGCCTTTGCAAAGGAAGTGCTGCGCCTGATGCCCGTCAAGATCACGCGCTCGGTCGCATCCCGCCTTTTCGGGCTGGGGCGCAACGCGGCCTGACAGAACAGCTTCAAGTTTCGTTCAGCCCGGAACTTGTTCCTGACGCGGTCGGCTCGAGAGAGTCGGCCGCGTCACGGTTTTCACGGCACCGTGGAGCGCACGAGCAAATACGGTCGTGGATACCGGCTTCCGGAAACGGGAAGGAGGCCGACGAGGTCGCCGGCGTTTCGTCTCCGCAGGCTGGGCTTACTCGACGAATTCCACCGTCGCGCCGGTCTTTACCATCTTTGCGAGTTCGGTCGCGTCCCAATTGGTCAGCCGCACGCAGCCATGGCTGTTGGTCTTGCCGATCTTGGACGGCTCGGGCGTGCCGTGAATGCCGTAGGTGGGCTTGGAAAGGGCGATCCAGACGGTGCCGACCGGGCCGTTGGGGCCGGGAGGAATCTGCAGGATCTGGTCGTTGTTGCCCTGCTTGAAGTTGATCTTGGGGTTGTAGGTATAGCCCGGGTCGAGAGCGACGCGCTCGACGGTATGCGTGCCGGTCGGGGACGGCGTGTCGCTGGAGCCGATGGTGGCCGGATAGGCGGCGACCAGACGGCCGTCGGCGCCGTAGGCGAAGACCTGCTTCCTGCCCTTGTCGGCGATGATGCGGGTGACCTGACCGGTCTTCGGCTGGCCCGGATTGATGACCTTGACGATCGTGCCGGGGATCGTGAAATCGATGCCGGGGTTCAGGGCCTTCAGATAGTTCTCGTCCATGTGGAACTGCTCGGCGAGCTTTTCCGTCACGGAGATGAACGACATGGCCGGGAGCTGCGCCTTGTGGGCATAGTCGTCGGGAATCGACGCCACATAGGGGCCTGCGGCATCGGCCGCGGTGATCGTATAGTCGATGATCGGCAGGCCGCCCGAATAGGTCAGCCGCTGCATGATGTCCTCGGAATTGTTCGGATCGAGGGTTTCGCCGGTCATTTCCTGCCAGGCGGCGATCGCCTTGTTGACGTTGTCTCCGAGGTGACCGTCGATGACGCCCGGCGAGATTCCCTCGCGATCCAGGAAGACCTGAAGGGCGGCGATCTCGGCCTGCGGTTTCTTGGTGACCGTGATGACCGGTTTCTGAGGATGCAGGTTCTCGATGGCCTGCTGGTCCGGCTCGATCGAGGCTTCCTGCGGGTAGGCCTCCTCGGCGCCGGGCATGGGCTGGTTTTCCAGCGGCATGCGGGTGACGGAGCCCGGTATCCCGCCCGTGACCGCGCCCGGTTCGCCTGGGCGGTATTCGCGGTAGTCCCGGTAACCGTAGCCGTCGCGGGAGCCGCCGGCGTCGCGGAAGTTTCGATAGCCGCCGGGGGCCGGAGGATATTCCTCCGTGCGGGCCGGCCGATAGGCATCCTGGCGGATCTCGGTGGCGACGATATTGCCGTAGCGGTCGATGAAGACCCGCCGGCCCATGCCGTCGCGGCTGATGACGACGTCGCGGCGATCCGGCACGTAGTCGAGGATCGCACCATCGGGAGCCACGAGCATCGTATCGGCCGGATACCGATCGTACCGGCTCTGCGCCTGGGCGGGCGCGATGCCCTGGGCCGCGGTCAAAAGGGCGAGGCTGACGCCTGCGAAAAATAGCCGCTTCACGATGTCACCGAGTTCCTGTTTCCTAATTACACGTAATCGGGAAACCGACCGTTCGTTCCCGCCCTCGTGCGCCTGTCGCCACAGACAAGGTAATTTTGACCGTAGTGTGAAAAAAGTGAATTCGTTATGAACGCTGGGTTAAATTTGCATCATGATCGGTTAGAAGTCCTGACGAAACCGTGAAGGGGATGATTATGAAGGCGTTTTCGGCGGCTAACGGCCCCAGGCTTTTCCTCGACGAAACTTCCGTGCTCGATATCGGAGGTTGTTTTATCGGCGATACCGACCTCTCTCCCGGACGGGCGATTCCCGACGATGGCGATCCGCGAATCGATCATTCGCTGGAGGGATTTCTCTTCACCTGCGGTCCGGACCATATCCGTCACCCGGAGCCTATCGAGGGCAGGGGCGACGGCAAGGCATATCCGCTGCACGGGTCGTTCTCGTCGCATCCGGCCGAGATCCTTTTCTGGGACGCCCAGGGGGAGGATGCCGAATGTCATGCCCGCATACCGGTCACGATGGCGACGGGAGAGCCGGCCCTCCTGGAGCGCCACTGGCGCATCGACGGCGGAACCGGCGAGGTGAGCCTATTGGACCGGGTCACGAATACCGGTACGAAGCCGTTCGCGCCCGTTCACATGTATCACATGAATATCGGCGCCTGGCTGTTCGACGAACATGTGAGGCTTGCGGGAAGGATGCTTGAGGGAGGCGGCTTTCCCTGGACCTTCGGCAAGGAGCCGGGCGGGGTCTTCTGCGTGCCGGCGAGGCAGGAGAACGAGCAGTGGGCGGAGATCGCGCTTGGTCCGGTCGCCGCGATCGGCGGGCTGACGCTGAAGGTGAAATTCAGGACCGATACGCTGCCGCACCTGCAGGTCTGGCGAAACCAGAAGGCGCCGGCGCATGTGCTTGGCATCGAGCCTGTCTCCCACCGCGGCGCAAGCCGCTACGAGCTTGCCGAGAAGGGCGAACTGGGCCTGCTGAAGCCCGGCAAGAGCATCGAATACGGCCTGCGGTTCAGCTTCGTCTGAGGTTGCGCAGTTCCGTGATTGACGCCTCTGCGGCACCGTCGTAATGCTTGCGCCTCAAAAGAAGATGGAGGTTGCGCCATGGATATCCGGCAGATCAACGACGAATATTCGGTCACCGGTCAGATCACCGTCGAGGACCTCGACCAGATCAAAGCCCTGGGTTTCAGGTCGCTCGTCTGCCATCGCCCTGACGACGAGGAGCCGGGCCAGCCGCATTATGCCGACATCGCGGCGCGTGCCCAGGAACTCGGTCTCGATATCCGTCACATTCCGGTCGGCCGCATGGGCGTCGAGGCGGAAGGCGTGAAGGCCATGGTCGACGCGCTCGACGAATTCCCGCGCCCGATGCTCGGCTTCTGCCGTTCCGGCGCGCGCTCGACGGCAATCTACGAAAAAAGCCAGCACATTCGCGGCTGAGGTTTTTCGCTCGCCTTGCGCGTCACGCGCCGGGCATCCTTCCACAGCTCAATTCAGTTTCAGGAGTATTTCCATGAGCATCAAGCGCATCGAGCCGGGCGCCCGCATGAGCGGCGCCGTCGTCCACGGCAACACCGTCTATCTGGCAGGCCAGGTGGGTGAAGGCGAAAGCGTGACCGATCAGTGCAAGTCGGCGCTTGCCGAAGTCGATCGCCTGCTGGCCGCCGTGGGCAGCGACAAGTCGAAGATCCTGCAGACGATCATCTATCTGTCCGACATCGCCTATTTCGGCGAGATGAATGCCGTCTGGGAAGCCTGGGTCGACCCGGCCAACCCGCCGGCCCGCGCCACCAGCGAAGCCAAGCTCGCCGCGCCGAAGTACAAGGTCGAGTTCATCGTCACGGCCGCGATCTGATCTGACGTTCGTCTAAAAAGCCGGCCCGTCCAGCGACGGGCCGGCTTTTTTCATGGAGGCTATGCTTTTTCCCGGATCTGCGTCAGGGTTCTTGCGGGCGTGATGGCTTCCGGATCGAGTTTCACCTCGATGATAGCCGGCTTGCCGCTGGCCCGCGCGCGTAAATAGGCTGGGCCGAATTCTTCCGTTTTCTCGACCAGCTCGCCATGGCCGCCGAAGGCTTTGGCATAGGCCACGAAATCCGGATTGACCAGATCGGTGGCGCTGACGCGGCCCGGGTATTCGCGTTCCTGATGCATGCGGATCGTGCCGTAGATGCCGTTGTTGACCAGCACGGTGATGATCGGCAGCCCGTAGCGGACGGCGGTAATGAATTCCTGCCCGTGCATCATGAAGCAGCCGTCGCCCGCGAAGCAGACGACTTCCCGGTCGGGGAAAAGCTGTTTTGCCGCAACCGCTGCCGGCAGGCCGTAGCCCATCGACCCGGATGTCGGAGCGGACTGGGTGTTGTATTTGCGGAAACGGTGGAAACGATGGAGCCAGGTGGCATAGTTGCCCGCGCCGTTGGTGAAGATCGCATCATCCGGCACGTTCTCCTCGATCCACGTCATGATCGGTCCCATCCTGACCGGGCCGGGCCCCGCTTCCGGCGGAGTGGACCACTTGAGATAGGATTCGTGCATCGCGGCGGTCCGGTCGGCCCATGCCGGGGAGGAGGGCGTTTCGAGCTCGCCCAGGGCCGCGATGAATTCCGCCGGCGCTGCGCAGATGGCGAGGTCCGGCCGATAGAGATGGCCAAGCTCTTCCGGGTCGGGAAAGACATGGACCAGTTTCTGCTTCGGATAGGGGATGTCGAGCAGGGTGTAGCTGGAAGAGGGCATTTCCGACATGCGGCTGCCGAGCAGCACCAGCAGGTCGGCCTGCCTGATCTCCGCGGCGAGCGCCGGATTGATGCCGATCCCCGCATCGCCCGCGTAACAGGGATGAAGATGGTCGAAAAGCATCTGGCGACGGAAGGAACAGGAGACTGGCACGTTGAAACGGGTGGCGAACCTGGCGAAGTCTGCATGCGCCTCCTCGCTCCAGCGCGTGCCGCCGAGGATGAACATCGGCCGCTTCGCCTCGCCCAGCGCTTTTGCGAAGGCGGCGATCTGGCTTTTGCCCGGGTGGCTTTCGACGCGTGTGTAGGGGCGTGCCTGCGGAGCCTTGACCTCGTCGACCAGCATGTCTTCCGGCAGCGTCAGGACGACCGGGCCCGGCCGCCCCGAGGTTGCGATTGCGAAGGCGCGGGTCACGAATTCCGGAATGCGGCGGGCATCGTCGATCTCGCCGACCCATTTGGCGAATTCGGTGAAGGCGCGGCGGTATTCGACTTCCTGGAAGGCCTCCCGTTCCTTCATGTCGCGGGCGACCTGGCCGATGAAGAGGATCATCGGGATCGAATCCTGCCTTGCGATGTGCAGTCCGGCCGAAGCGTTGGTGGCGCCCGGCCCGCGGGTCACCATGCAGATGCCGGGTTCGCCGGTCAGGCGCCCCCAGCTGTCCGCCATGATCGCCGCGCCGCCCTCCTGGCGGCAGACGAGGACGTCGATGCCGCTTTCATAGAGCGCGTCGAGCACGGCAAGGTAACTTTCGCCCGGAACGCAGGAGATGCGCTTCACGCCATTCGCCTTCAGCGCTTCGACGATGAGTTGGCCGCCCGTCTTCATGCCTGTTTCCCCCTCTTTTCGATGTCCGCCAGCTCGGCCAGCACATCCGCCGTGTGTTCGCCGAGCGCCGGGCTCGGCCGGTGATAGGCAAGCGGCGTTTCAGATAACACGATCGGATTGCGCACGCCCGGGATAACGGTGCCGTCCGCCGCTTCGAGATCGATCCGAAGTCCGCGCGCCTTGACCTGCGGGTCGTCGAACATTTCGGCAATCGAATTGATCGGGCCGGCCGGCACGGCGTTCTCGCCGCAGGCGGCGAGAAGATCGGCCTTCTTCCATTTCATGGTCTCGGCGGTGACCAGCTGGCGGACTTCGCCGCGATTGGCGACGCGGGCCTTGTTGATCGCGAAACGCACGTCGTCGGCGGCCTGTTCGACCCCGAGGATGCGGCAGAGGCGGCGGAACTGGCCGTCGTTGCCGACTGCCAGGATCAGGTGGCCATCCTGTGTCGGCACCACTTCGTAAGGGCTGATGTTCGGGTGTGCATTGCCGAGCCGCACCGGCGCCTTGCCCGAAATCAGGTAGTTCATGTTCTGGTTGGCGAGTATGCCGGCCTGCACGTCGAGCAGGGCCATGTCGATATGCTGGCCTTCGCCGGTTTTCATGGCATGGATCAGCGCCGCCTGGATTGCCGTCACCGCATAGATGCCGGTGAAGATGTCGGCGATCGCGACGCCTGCCTTCATCGGCTCGCCCTCCGGCTCGCCGGTGATCGACATGAAGCCGGACATGCCCTGGACGATGTAGTCGTAGCCGGCGAGGTTCGCGTAGGGGCCGTTCTGGCCGAAGCCGGTGATAGAGCAATAGATCAGTCTCGGATTGACCGTCTTCAGGCTGTCGTAGTCGAGGCCGTATTTCGTAAGCCCTCCGAGCTTGAAGTTCTCGATCAGGACATCCGCCGTCGCCGCAAGCCGGCGAACGGTTTCCTGGCCTTCCTCTGTCTTGAGGTCGATCGCGATGGAGCGCTTGCCACGATTGGTCGAGTGATAATAGGCGGCCGAAAGGTTCTCGCCGTTCCCGCCTTCGACGAAGGGCGGTCCCCAGGCGCGCGTATCGTCGCCGCCGTCGGGATTTTCCACCTTGATGACGTCGGCCCCCATGTCGGCCAGCATCTGGCCGGCCCATGGACCGGCCAGCACGCGGGCAAGTTCGATGACGCGGATGCCGGAGAGCGGTGGTTTCTTGGCTGTCTGGTTCATGTTACGGGGTCACGGTTGCTGCGGCACGCGGAGCGCCTGAAAAAGGAAGCGGGCCGCGGTGATGAAGGGCGGCGGCGGCGTGTCTGCGGCGAGCTTGGAAAAGATGTCGACGAATGGCGCTGTCGGCATTGCAAGGGATCATCGGGCCGGGACCGTGGACGATCCGGGTTTCAGGCGATGACGCGGCAGAGCTTGCGGACGGCGAATTCATGGAATTCCTATAGCCGGGAGCGATGTCGGAAGCACTTGAATAAATGTCATGAACTCATTCCGTTTCAGGTGACTCCGCCCGGGAATGGCGGCCCTTTCAGAGGGCGGGCTCCGGGACGGGGAGCACGGTTTTCGCCCAGGCGGCGAATTCGGCGGTCGCGCGGGCGCGCACGGTGTCGTTCAGCGTTTCGTGCCGCGTGCCCGGCCAGATCTTTGTGGTGACCTGCGACAGACCGTTCTTTCGAAGATGTCCGGCGAGCCAGAGGATTTCCCTGCCGCCGTTGGTTGCCGGGTCCTCCGCGCCGCCGATCAGATGAACCGGCAGGTCCTTCCGCAATCGGCCGACCAGCTTCGGCGCCCTGAACGTCATCTCGAAAAGATCGAGCCAGAGCGAGACGCTGGCGTCGAAGCCGCAAAGCAGATCGGCGATATAGGCATCCACGACGTCGCGGTCATGGCTCAGCCAGTCGAAGTCGGTTCGATGGTTCGCAATGGCATTGCCCCAGGCGCCGAAAGTGAGCTTCGGAAGCAGGCCGCTCGGCACGTCCGAGCCTTTCAGGGCCTTTTCAGCGAGCAGGATGGCCTGTGCCGCCCGGCCGGCGATGCCGGGATGGAAATTCGAGTTCCAGATGGCAATGGCATCGTAGCTCTCGGGATGGTCGACCGCGGCGTTGAGCGTGATCAGTCCCCCCATCGAGTGGCCGAAAAGCAGGACCGGAAGGCCGGAATGACGTTCCCGGGCCATGTCCCGCACGGCTTTCACATCCTCGGAGACGAGCCTGCCGCCGTCGCGTCTGGCAAAACGGCCGATCGGAGCGTCGGACGCCGTGGTCTCGCCGTGGCCGCGGTGGTCGAAGGCGTAGACATGAAGGCCGTCACCCGCCATGGCTTCGGCAAAGGCCTTGTAGCGCCGGGAATGTTCGGCCAGGCCATGGGCGATCAGAAGAATGCCTCGGGCGGGCTCCGTCGCCGGCTGATGGCGACAGGCGAGGCTTGCGCCCGTCGGGCTCGAAAGCCACCTCGTTTCGTCGAACATTGCAATCCTCCCGTCGCTCACGCATTGCCCCCGCCGGGCAATTCGCCTACATAGCGGCAAACAAAAATCCCTCGCGGAGCAGTTTATCCAATGGCACGTCAGTTCATTTATCACATGGCCGGCCTCAACAAGGCCTATGGCAACAAGAAGGTGCTGGAAAATATCCACCTGTCCTTCTATCCCGATGCCAAGATCGGCATCCTCGGCCCCAACGGCGCCGGTAAATCGACCGTGCTCAAGATCATGGCCGGGCTCGACAAGGAGTTCACCGGCGAAGCCTGGCTCGCCGACGGGGCGACGCTCGGCTACCTGCCGCAGGAACCGCAGCTCGATCCTTCCAAGAACGTGATGGAAAACGTCATGGAAGGGGTCGCCGACAAGAAGGCGATCCTCGACCGATACAACGAGCTGATGATGAACTATTCCGACGAGACCGCGGAAGAAGGCGCCAAGCTTCAGGACGTCATCGACAGCCAGAACCTGTGGGATCTCGAAAGCCAGGTCGAGATGGCGATGGATGCGCTGCGCTGCCCGCCGGGCGATGCGTCGGTCGAGAACCTTTCCGGTGGTGAAAAGCGCCGCGTCGCGCTCTGCCAGCTGCTTCTGCGCCAGCCGGACCTGCTGCTGCTCGACGAGCCGACCAACCATCTGGACGCGGAGACGATCGCCTGGCTCGAAAAGCACCTGCGCGAATATCCGGGCGCCATCCTGATGGTCACCCACGACCGTTACTTCCTGGATAATGTCACCGGCTGGATTCTCGAGCTCGACCGCGGCCGGGGCATTCCCTACGAGGGCAATTATTCGGCCTATCTCGGGGCCAAGGCCAAGCGCATGGCGCAGGAGGAGCGCGAGGAGGGCGCCCGCCAGAAGGCGCTCGCCCGCGAGCAGGAGTGGATCGCATCCTCGCCCAAGGCCCGCCAGGCGAAGTCCAAGGCGCGTATCCGCGCCTATGACGAACTGGTGCAGGCGGCCGAAGAGCGCCGTCCCGGCGAAGCGCAGATCATCATTCCGGTCGGCGAGCGTCTTGGCCAGGTGGTCATCGAAGCCGAGAACATCTCGAAGACCTACGGCGACCGTGTCCTCTTCGAGGATCTGACGTTCAAGCTGCCGCCCGGCGGCATCGTCGGCGTGATCGGCCCGAACGGCGCCGGCAAGACGACATTGTTCCGTCTCATCACGGGGCAGGAAAAGCCCGACAATGGGGATATCCGTGTCGGCGATACGGTTCACCTCGGATATGTCGACCAGAGCCGCGATTCGCTCGACGGGAACAAGACCGTCTGGGAGGAAATCTCCGGCGGCAACGACATCATCAAGCTCGGCAAGTACGAGATGAACTCCAGGGCCTATTGCGGCGCCTTCAATTTCAAGGGCGGCGACCAGCAACAGAAGGTCGGCACGCTTTCCGGCGGCCAGCGCAACCGCGTCCATCTTGCCAAGATGCTGAAGTCGGGCGGCAATGTCATCCTGCTCGACGAACCGACCAACGACCTCGACACCGAGACGCTCGCGGCGCTTGAGGATGCGCTGGAAAATTTCGCCGGCTGCGCGGTGATCATCAGCCACGATCGCATGTTCCTCGACCGGCTGGCGACCCATATCCTGGCCTTCGAGGGCGACAGCCATGTGGAATGGTTCGAAGGCAATTTCGAAGATTACGAGAAGGACAAGATCCGTCGTCTGGGCGCCGACGCGGTCAACCCCAAGCGGGTTACCTACAAGCGACTGACTCGCTGACAATTTTAGGTTTTTCTAAGTAAAGGCCCCGGAAATCCGGGGCTTTTGCGTTTTTAAATGCTTAATGCCGGGTAAAATTCGCACCCCCAAAAATGGGGGGATTTCTTGCGTCGACTGATCAAGACATTCGCAAAGGTTTCGGACCAGTGTGCCTTGAGGGGGAGGTCCATGTCGTGCCGGGCCTTTAACGCTGTCATGAAGACAGGCCGATCTTGAGGGTTTGTTTCATGCTGCGTTTGATCCAGCGCCTGCCTTTCCGGGCCTCGCTGACGCTCCTTGCTCTGGTGCCGTTGTTGGCGGTGGTGTGCCTTGGTGCGTTTGTTGTCAGAAACTCCTACATGCATTATCGGGAACTGGAGCGGGCATTGGTGCTCGAAAAGCTTGCGCGTGCAGGCGGCGAGCTGATGCTGATCATGCCGGTCGAGGGTGCGGCCAGTGCGGCACAGCGGCCGGAAATCCGCGCCAAGGCCGACGGCCGGTATGCGCAACTTATTGAGATTTATAACCAGACCGTGGCTTTCGGCGTTCAGGATTCAGCCCTGTCAAAAATCAAGTCGAACCTGGAGGAACGGTGGAGCAAGCTTTCGGAATATCGCTCGGCAATCGATGCCGGCACGGCTGATCCTCTTATGTCGCTCAGATATCTTCAGCCGATCTCCTCCGCGGGATTGGAAATAACCGGACGCGTAGGCAATCTGATCGATGATCAGGGACTGTTCCGGGCCGTGCAGGGTTATCACGCATTCATGCAGGTGAATGAGGGATATCTCATCATCAATCGCATCGGTCAGCAATATACCCGGAATGGTTCGCTGAACGCGGAGGAACTATCGAAGTTCGGACATGGCAAGCACCAGATCCGTATCTATGAACAGGCATTCCGGCAATTCGTGTCAGCCGATCTGATGCAGAAATACGACAGCTTCTTCCAGGGAGCGGACGGGCAGCTGATCGACAGGACGATCGCGGCCATGGATTCTCTGAAGGGGTACGCGCCGGCTCCGGGCGATTTCGACGCTTGGGTTGCCGCAATGGTGAAGCGGCGCGATTTCGTCGCCGGCCTGATACAGGAGGGCGCGACCCAACTCAGCGATCTCGCCGAAGAAAAATCGAATACCGCATCCTCCACGCTCCGGCTGACCCTGTTCGCGCTCGGCGCCTTCATAATCGTTTCCATTGTTCTCAGCCTGCTGATCATGCGCAATGTGTCCGCCTCGATCCGCAATATCGGCAACCGCATGGCGAGCCTGGCGTCCGGAAATACGGACGAGGCGATTCCCTATGCCGATCGCAAGGACGAGATCGGCGACATGGCCCGTTCGGTCGAGGTGTTCCGCCAGGCCGCGATCCGCAACCATGAGCTTGAAGCGGAGGCCGACACCAATCGTCGCCGTTCGGAGGCCGAGCGTCTCGAACTGCAGCGGCAGGCGGAGGCGGAAGCCGAGGCCCGCCTCAACCAGGCGACGGGTGCGCTTGCCGCGAGCCTGCGGCGTCTTGCCGATGGCGATATGCTTTGCGAGGTTCACGAGGCGTTTGCGCCGCAATTCGAAAATCTGCGGCACGACTTCAATACGTCGGTTCGCCAGCTCCGGGACGCGCTCCTGAGCGTCGGCAATTCTGTTGCCACCGTCAACAGCGGCTCGAAGGAGATCTCGGATGCTTCCGACAATCTTTCGAAGCGCACCGAACAGCAGGCTGCTTCGCTGGAGGAAACGGCCGCTGCCCTGGAGCAGATCACCGCCAATGTGGTCGCGACCTCCAAGCGTACGTCCGAGGCTCGCGACGTCGTTCGCGATGCGCGCGATCGCGCTGACCAGTCGGGTCAGGTCGTCCGTAATGCGGTTGTGGCCATGGAGCGTATCGAGAAGTCTTCCCAGCAGATCGGCCAGATCATCGGCGTGATCGACGAGATCGCCTTCCAGACCAACCTTCTGGCGCTGAATGCCGGTGTCGAGGCCGCTCGCGCCGGCGAGGCCGGCAAGGGGTTTGCTGTCGTCGCCCAGGAGGTTCGCGAGCTCGCGCAGCGCTCGGCCAATGCGGCAAAGGAGATCAAGGCGCTTATCTCCAATTCGGCGGTCGCCGTCGGCGAAGGCGTCAAGCTGGTTAGCGATACCGGCGAGGGCCTTGGCATGATCGAGCAGCTCGTCCAGACGGTCAACGCCCACATGGATGCGATAGCGACCGCCGCACAGGAGCAATCGGCAGGGCTTGCGCAGGTCAATACCGCCGTCAACCACATGGACCAGTCGACCCAGCAGAATGCCGCCATGGTCGAGGAGATGAATGCGGCGGGCGCCGGCCTTGCGCAGGAAAGCACCAAGCTCAGCGACCTGCTCTCGCATTTTCAGCTTGGCGGCGCGGCATCCTCCAGCCTGCTCCGGGATACGGCAGCCCGCATGCGCCGCGCACCGGCACCGCCTGTGCAGGCGTCCCGCCCGGCTTCAGCCACACCCACACCCGCGCCTGCCCGTCCAGCTCCTTCACGCGTGCCGGTTTCCCAGGGCAATGCGGCGGTTGCCCAATCCGCGGACGAATGGGAAGAATTCTGATCCGGGCCAATCGACGGGAAAACCGGGGAAGGCGGCTTCGGCCGCCTTCGTCGTTGTGAACGATACCGCTTCCATCAACCGGTTTTGCTTGCATCAGGCGGTGAAGTCATATAAACATATCTTTATATGTTGATTGGATGGAGGTGCCGCGAATGGGTCTGGCGCTCGATACGCTGGTAGATGTGCTCAAGACCGCGGGCGAGCCCACGCGGTTCCGGCTGCTTGCGCTGCTTGCGGCCGGAGACCTTACCGTCTCCGATCTCACGGAAATTCTCGGGCAATCCCAGCCCCGCATATCGAGGCACCTGAAGCTTTTGGCCGAGGAGGCCCTGATCGATCGCTACCAGGAAGGCGCCTGGGCCTATTTCCGTCTGAAGCAGGAAGGCAAGGCGGCGGCCCTCGTCAGGACGCTTCTGGCGGCTTCCTACGAGGACGATCCGGTGCTCCTGCGGGACAGCGAGCGGCTCTCGACCGTCAAGCGCCTGAGGTCCGAGCGCGCCCAGGCCTATTTCAGCCGCAACGCCTCCGAATGGGACGAGCTTCGCCGGCTGCATGTGAGCGATGCGGCGGTCGAGGCGACGCTGCGCAAGCTTATCGGCACGACACCGGTCGACGCGCTGCTCGACCTCGGCACGGGGACGGGATGGATTCTGCAGCTCCTGTCCAATCTCTATCGCCGCGCTGTCGGCATCGATGCGAGCCGCGACATGCTTGCCGTGGCCCGCGCCAATCTCGACAAGGCCGGGATCGTCAAGGCCTCGGTCCGTCATGGCGATATCCTCAACCTGCCGCTGGAAGGCCAGGATTTCGATCTCGTCACCATCCATCAGGTGCTCCACTTCCTCGACCAGCCGGAACTGGCGATCGCCGAAGCCGCGCGTGTGCTGCGGCCGGGCGGGCGGCTCATCGTCGTCGATCTGGCGCCCCACAAGCTTGAATATCTGCGGGAAGAGCATGCGCATGTGCGTCTCGGCTTTTCGCATCAGGTCATCGCCGAGTGGCTGGACAAGGTGGGGCTCGAAGTCGAGGAGGCGATCGATCTCGGCTCCGGCAAGGAGGGTGCGCTCACGGCCACGGTATGGCTGGCGCGCGACCGCAGGCTGCTGATCGCTTCCCATGCATCCGCAGAAACACAAACCGTCCTCTAAGGGAATTGAACTCATGAACACCACCCGCGAGACTTTCAGGGTTTCCTTCGAATTCTTCCCTCCGAAGTCGGATGAGATGGAGGCCCAGCTCTGGGACACCGTCGAGCAGCTCGCCGCGTGGGAGCCGGATTTCGTCTCCGTCACCTATGGTGCGGGCGGTTCGACGAAGGCGCCGACACTCCACACCGTACGCCGTCTCATCGGCGAGACGCCGCTTGCGACAGCCGCGCACCTGACCTGCGTGGATGCGTCGCGCGAAGACATCCGTTCCGTCGTCGAGGATTACCGGGCGGCCGGCGTCCGCCGCATCGTGGCCCTGCGCGGCGATCCGGCGGCGGGGATCGGCACGGCCTATGTTCCCCATCCTCAAGGTTATGCCCAAACGGCCGATCTGGTGCGCGGCCTGGTGGAATATGGCGATTTCGACATTTCCGTTTCCGCCTATCCGGAAAAGCATCCGGAAAGCGCCGATCTTGTCGCCGATATCGAAACGTTGAAGCGCAAGGCGGATGCGGGCGCCGCCCGGGCGCTCACGCAGTTCTTCTTCGACAACGACGTTTTCGAGCGCTATCTGGAAAAGGTGCGTGCCGCGGGTATCGCCATCCCTGTCGTGCCGGGCATCATGCCGATCCAGAACCTCACCCAGCTCAAGCGGTTTGCCAGCCGCTGCGGCTCTTCCGTTCCGGCTTTCCTGGACGCACGTTTCGAAGGCCTGGACGAAAGGCCCGAGGATCGCGCCGAGGTGGCTGCCGACATCGCGGCCGAGCAGATCGAGGACCTGATCCGCCGCGGTCTCCGCGATTTCCATATCTATACGATGAACCGCGCCCCGCTCGTTTCGGCGGTGCTTGAGCGGCTCGGCCGCCGGCAGATCGACAGCCCGCGTATCGCGGCTGCCTGAAAATAAGGAACGCATGCTCCCCCACAGGAGCATGCGTCTCAGTTAAGTGCTGATATCAAACGGTCATGGATGCCAGATTTCTGACCGGTAGCGGGACCCCTGTGGCGCTCAGATGAAGAGCATGGATGCCACGAACACGAACGCTGCACCGACTACCAGGACATTCAGAGAGTATGTACGTCCCATGTCTGCCTCCTTGCGTTGACCGTTAGAGTCTATGTCGTTTTTGTGGCGGTTGGAAAGCGGATTCTATGCTGCGGCGCCGTCGAAAAAGAGGCCCGATACTCTCGCTATTCCCTTAAGTGTCTTATTTTTGTTGTATTATTTCCCGTCAGGCCCAAGTGGGTGAAGGTTTAAAAAGTGGTGTACGGGTGTTACCGTCCGTCATATTCCGTGAGTATTCCGTGCTTTTATGAAACTTTTTTCGGCTGGTTGCTGCGGATGCGAAGAAGTCTTCCGTCGAGCAGAGCGAGGCCGAAACCGATCAGCAGCATGCCGATCAGATCGGTCCCTTCCAGACGCTCGCCAAGGAAAAGCGCACCCAGCAGAATCGCGCTCGGAGGAACGACGAGCGTGACCAGGGAGGCGTTGGTGGCGCCGGCCATGCCCAGAATCCGGAAGAAGAGCAGATAGGCGAAAGCCGTCGAAAGCAGCGCCAGCGCCAGGATCGCCAGCACTGCGTGAGCGGTTGGTGCAGGAAGCGTCCATGGCTGGTCGGCGATGAGCGAGACGGGCAGCATGATCAGGCTGGAGGCGGTCAGCTGACCGGTAGCGGAGACCGGTGCGGGGAGGCCGCGGAAACGTTTGCCATAGGTGCCGGCAACACCGTAGGAGATGGCGGCGAGCACCGGCAGGACGAGGGCCCAGAGGGGAACGGAAGCCGTTGCCGCGACCCCGGGACCGATCAGCACCGCCGTGCCGGCCAGGCCCGCCAGACAGCCCGCGAGCTTGGTGGAGGTCAATTTCTCATCCGTCGTCCAGCGATTGGCGATCAGCACCGTCCAGATCGGCGTGGTGGCGTTGAGGATCGAGGCGAGGCCTGCGCCGATCTGCGTCTGTCCGAAGAAGATCAGCGTATGGGGCAGGGCGTTGTTGACAAGGCCCATCACCAGGAAGGACCGCCAGTGGGCGGCAAGGGCCTCATAAAGCCCGAAGCGGCCACGAATGTAGATGTGGAGCGCGAGCGCCGCGAGAAGAAGGCGCAGGAAGACGAGCGTGAACGGCGGTACTTCCAGGACCGCGATGCGCGCGAAAAAGAACGATCCGCCCCAGATCAGTCCCAAAAGCAGAATGAGGGCCCAGGCGGTATTGCTGGGCCTCGGGCTGGCGGCACCCGTCATGCGGCTTCTCCCTTGTGTCGAGAAACAGGAAATAGCCGCCGGACGAGAGAGTCGCCACCCGATTCTTGTGGGAGGCGACTGCTCCGATCAAAGAGCGGAGAGAAGCGCCTGGGTCGGCCAGCCGTCCGCAGGCATGCCAAGCCGCGCCTGTTCCTTCTGGACCGCGGTGCGGGTGCCCGATCCCAGGATGCCGTCGACCTTGCCGATGTCGTGGCCAAGGGCTTCGAGCTTGGTTTGCAGCGCCTTCATGCCGGCATCATCCAGACCGGTCTCCGGCGTGCCCTTGAGGTAGGTCGGGGCGCCGGAAAGCCGGGTCGCGAAATAGGCGGCCGAGGTCGTGTAGATGAAGGACTGGTTCCACTCGAGATAGACGGCGAAATTCGGATAGGTGAGGAAGGCGGGGCCTTTGCGCCCCTGAGGCAGGATGAGGGCTGCGGGAAGGTTCGCGAATCCGATATTGCCGTCGCGCGGGGTCACGCCCAGCTTGAACCATTCGCCGGCGGAGATTTCATTGCCGAGGCCCGATTTTTCCCACGGCAGGTTTTCAGGAAGCGTCACCTCCTGAACCCACGGCTGGCCGGCCTTGAAGCCCAGGCTCTGGATGAATTTCGCAGCCGTCAGGATGGCATCCGGCGAGCTTCCCTTGACGTTGATATGGCCATCGCCGTCGCCGTCGATGCCATAGGCGATGATGTCCTTGGGCAGCATCTGGACCTGACCGATCTCGCCGGCCCAGGCGCCGGTATTGGTCGAGGGATTCAGGTCCCCGTGCTGCACCATCTCGATCAGTGCGATAAGCTGCGGGCGGAACAGTTCCGGCCGGCGGCAGTCGTGAGACAGCGTCACCAGCGCGTTGCGCGTGTTGAAATCACCCTGCACGGCGCCGAAATCGGTTTCCATGGCCCAAAAAGCGGTGATGACGCCCGGAGCCACACCGAATTCACGCTCGGCGCGGGCAAAGACGTCGGCATGCTGCTTCAGCTTCTGGCGGCCGATGTCGAGACGGGCCTGGCTGACCGTGCGCTGGGAGAATTCAAGGAAGGTCTGGCGGAAGACGCCCTGGGCGCGGTCGCGGGAGAGGACCTTCTGGTCGATCTGCGCGCCGGTCAGCGCTTCATCGGCAGCGCTGGCGGGAATGCCCTTGGCGACCGCCTCGGCCTTCACTCCCTCCAGAAAGGCTCCGAGATCACCTCCGCAGGCCGGTGAGGGCGTCTGGGCAAGGGCGGTGGAGGAAAGACAGCCGGTGATGATGAAGGTAAGCGCGAGGCGGCGGACGAAGACAGCGGACATTCTGGTTCCCAATGTGAAATAAGACCGCCTCATGTCGAAGAAATTTGTGACCGAAACGTGGGCGGCAGACAGGCTGGCGCAGTTTTTATCGCAACCGTCCGCACAATGCCAGATGACAATCCGACCTCGGAGAACCTCTTATTTGCTGACGGCTGCGACCCAGCTGTTCCAGTTCCTGGTCGTGCCCGCGAAAACATTGATGTCCGTCTCGCCCTTGATGCCCGGCACGACGCCGGTCGAGGTGTATTGCCAGAAGGCCCAGCGGCGATCGGCATAGATTTCGCCGGGATGGGCGGCGACCGAGCGCAACCAGAAGTGATAATCGTTGAAGGCCCCGATCAGGTTGTCCCGATGGAAGTCGACCGACGTGTAGATGATCGGCCGCTTGCCGTAATAGGCCTCGATGCGGTCCATGAAGCGCTTCATGACGTCGCGCACCGTCGCCGCATCCGGCTTGAGTTTGCAGGTGGGCGAGGCATGGTTCCATTCCACGTCGAGCACCGGAGGCAGCTTCACCGATTGTTTCGGGACGTTGGCAATGAACCAGTCGGCCTGCTCTTCCGGGGGCGAGCAGAAATAGTAGAAATGATAGGGCGCATGCGGAATGCCTGCGGCGGCGGCATTGTGCCAGTGATGTTCGAACGAGGGGTCGACCCGATCCTTGCCCTCGGTTGCCTTGATGAAGACGAAAGCGATGCCGGATTTCCTGACGGTCTGCCAGTCGATGTTCTCGTCGTTCCACTTGGACAGGTCTATGCCGTGGATCTCGTGCCGGCCCGGATTGTTCTTGCCGAAATCCTGCGGATCGTTGTCCTTGAAGCGCATCCTCTTGACCGACGAGGTCTCCATGAGGTCGTAGCTGGTCGATGTGCAGCCTGTCGCAAGGACTGCGGTCGCAAGAAGGGCGAAAAGGAGCCGAGGCATGGATGTCCCGTGTTTATGCCGATGCAGGAGGCCTCTTGCCCGGTGGATGCGAAACGAGGAGGCATGAACTCCATGTTCACCATAACGTCGTAAAAAATCGGTTAGGGCAAGCGGGAATTCGTGTCGGGACATCGGTGCGGCGGCGGGATCAGCCTCGGCGGCGGATCACCGCATGCCAGGCATAACCCCAGCCGATCTCTTCGAAGATCATGTCGGCATTGGCCGCCGCCAGCTTCTTTTCGAGCACGTCGTGAAGGTTGGCGCGGGGCGTGACGTGGAACCGCGTGAGCCAGGCCTTCAGAATCCGTCCGAACCAGCGGGGCAGCCGTTCCTGCTGGCCGAAATCGACGATATGCAGCGAACCGTTCGGGGCAAGGGCGGCCAGCGCGGCGTCGACGGCGCTCTCCCAGTCGGGAATCATCGACAGCGCGTAGGAGACCAGGATGCGGTCGAAACCTTCGACGCCGAATTCCCGCGCCTGGAAACCGGTGGCGTCGGCCACCCGGAATTCAGGCATGGCCGGTTTGCCGCGAAAATTGGCGCGGGCGCTTTCCAGCATTTCCGCCGATATGTCGAGGCCGTAAAGCCGGGCCGTCGGATAGAGACGGTGGGCGAGGAGGAGGTTCCGGCCCGTGCCGCAGCCGACTTCGAGCAGCGCCGCGCCGGGCGGGACATGCAGGCCGGCGATCGCCCGGTCGCGGCCGAAGAGGTAATATTTGCGGGTCAGGTCATAGATATGGCGCTGGTACCGGTACATCCGGTCCATGCGTTCGGCGTGGTCGTTGGTGAGGGAAGCGCCCGCCATATCCGCCGCCATCAGGCTTTTTTCACATAGATGTGGAAGCCGCCATAGATCGCCGACCGGTCCTGCAGGTTGAGTTCGCCGGAACGTTCATCAAGATAGGCCCACTGGTCGAGCAGCGCCGGCGAAAGACGACCGTCGAGCACGCTCTTTTCGGCGGCGGTGCGGAAGATCACGCGGGCGCCCGGAGCCGCCGTGCGGGTTATGTCCGTCCAGAGGTCGTTGAGCTGCTGGTCTGTCATCCAGTCCTGCGCATCGAGCAGGACGTAGCGGTCCACGGATGCGGCCGGTTTCTGCGCGAGGAGTTCGGTGAAGCTTGCGTGATGAACCGTGACGCGCTCGGCATTGTCGCGGATGGCGCGATAGTTCTCTGCCTTGAGATAGGTCGGCAGCGTGCCTTCGTCCGGTTTGGGATAACGGCGCGTGAAGGCCTGCCAGGCAAAATAGTTGTCCCGCAGCGGGAAGTGGCACGCGAGTTTTTCGAGGCGCTGGCGCAGCACCGGCGCGATCGAGCCATCGGAAGCCAGGCTCGCCAGCTCGTCATATTGCTGCGGCGGAATGCCGAGGCCGAAGAGCGAACTTTTCCGGCTGGTGATCCAGCGGATCAGCGGCCGGTCGAAGAGGGGGGCGATGCGGTCGTCGAAGAACTGGCGCTGTTCGCGCAGCGACCGGGCATTCCCCATTTCCTTGAGATCGATGCCATGCAGGCGCGCGATGAGGTGGCCGGCGCCGATGAAGCGGCCGAGCAGGCCGGTCTTGTAGATGTTGCGGTTGAAGACTTCGATGCGGCGGCGACCGGAAATCGACCGCTTGTTCCAGTAGGTGCGGGTGGCGGCATCGAGGTTCGGGGCTATGAAGGCGTCGTAGCTCCTGCTGTTGGACGTGACGCCGTCCATGCCGAAATGGCGAACCACGTCGCCGTGGCCGGGCAGATGGCGGAAGGCGGCGAGCTTGAGGCGGTTCAGGGCGACGTGATGCGGATTGAGGTCGACGACGTCGATCCGCTTCGGCGAGCGGGAAAGATAGGCGAGCATATTGCAGCCGCCCGAGCCGATGGTCACGATGGTGTGACCCTCGGAGAGCTCCATCGCCACCATGTCGACATCCGGATCTTCCCAGATCTGCGGATAGACGAGGCCGGAGAAAAGCAGCCCGAAAAGTCTTTCTGAAAAACCTTGCCGTGAAAGCGCTTTATGCTGCAGAAGCGCATCCTTCAGTTTCTGGTTTTTCCGGAAACCGGCTTCCTGTGCAATATCCGCCATGATCGAATCCCGCCTGTCCAAGGTTTCAGCGCGTGTAAACCCGTCATGCAACAGATTGATGACGCCGCCTGTGCGCGACCTCGGGAACGGCGCGCCGATCTCCGATGACCCCTTCCGCAACGGGGGGATTCCTGATTGCATGCGGTCGCGAAACGGGAGATGGGAATGCGGTTGCTGATCCGGATTGTGAAGGTCTTTGTCGGAGTCTGTATCGTCGGTCTGATCGGTCTTGGCGCCTGGCTTTACACGGCGCCGCCCGAACTGTTGAGGGTTGGCAGCGGTTATGCCGCCAAGATCGTCTGCTCGAATGTCTTCATCGCGGGGCGCCCCGACGACGAGGTGCTGGCGGTCGACGTTCAGGCGCCGGGCCATCCGCTATTGCGGCTGATGCAGGTTTCCGTCGACAGGCCTGAAAAGCGCGTGCATGCGGCTCTACTCGGCTTTATCGCCGGCAATGACGCGGTCTATCGTGATGGTCTGGGCTGCGCCGTCACGCCGGATGGCGTGCCGCCCGTCGTCGCTGCGGGTGCGGCTCGTTCCGCTCCGACGGTGGCCGAAGCTTCCGCTCTCTGGCCCGATGGCGGAACAGTCGAATCCGAGCCGAGGGTTGCGGCCATTCTTTCAGATGCCGGCCTCACGGGGCCGGGCATGCGGGCCGTCATCGTCGCAAAAGGCGGACGGATTGTCGGCGAAGCCTACGGTCCGGGCTTCTCGAAAGATACGCCGCTGCTCGGCTGGTCGATGACCAAGACGGTCACAGCCGCGATCGTCGGCACGCTCATCCGCGACGGCCGGCTGTCACTGGAGGACAAGGGCCTCTTTCCGCAATGGCGGAACGACCAGCGGGGCGATATCCGGCTTGCCGATCTGCTCGCCATGGAGAGCGGGCTTGCCTTCAACGAGAACTACGGGACGGTCGCGGATGTCACGCGCATGCTCTATCTTGAACGGGACATGGCGAATTTTGCCGCCGATCAGCCGCTCGAGGCCGATCCCGGATCGCGCTTCAACTATTCCTCGGGGACGGGAGTGATTCTCTCGAAGGTCTGGATGGACCGCATCGGTGGCGGGGAGGCGGCGCTTGGCTATCCCGGCGAGGCGCTTTTCGGTCCGCTCGGAATGACGAGCGCGGTGATGGAAACCGATGCGGCCGGAACCTTCGTCGGCAGTTCCTACATGTATGCCACGGCGCGCGATTGGACGCGGATGGGCCTTCTTCTCGCGCGCGGCGGGGTCTGGAACGGCAGAAGGATACTGACGGACGATTTCGTGGCGCAGATGCGCCAGCCGAACCGGACCTCGAACGGCCGGTACTCGAAGATGCAGACCTGGCTGCCGGGAAAAGATGCGGGGCTTCCCGCGGATACTTTCATCCTGGACGGCCACGACGGCCAGAACGTCATCGTCGTCCCGTCGCTCGACCTCGTCGTCGTGCGGCTCGGGCTGACGCCGGGCTGGGAGCGTTACAACCCGCTGAGGCTGGTTTCGGAGGCCGTCAAGGCGACAACGGCGCCCTGAGGCGCCGTTTCAGCATGCCTTATTTCTCCAGGACGTGGAGCATGTCCTTGCGCTTGGCGTCATAATAATAGCCGCGCGCATAGAGCTTGATGGCGTTGTCGTTCTGGTTGTCGGCAACGAGCCATGCGCCGCGCAGATATTTGATCGCGTATTTCAGATTGGTCTCGGCATCGAGCAGGCCGTTCGGGGTGCCTTCGTAGCCCATGGACTTCGCGGTCGAATACTTGATCTGCATGAGACCCCAGTAGCCGTTCTTGTGATAGGCCTTGGGGTCGTAGCGGCTTTCGCGATGAACGACGCGATGGACCAGGGATTCGGGCACGCCGTAAAGGCCGGCGTAACGCTTGATGAGCTTGCTGATCTCCGGCGGCGCGTCGGATGCGGTGGAGGGCAGGGGCTCGCCGGGTGCCGGGGGGAATTCCATCGCCGACAGCGCCGCGACGGCATGCGGCTGTGCCGCATAGGCAAGCGTTGCGGTGGAGGCGGCAGGCTGCCGGCCTGCCGTGATGGTCGGCCTGTCCGGCCGGGGCGTCGGGATGACCGACTGAAGCGCCACCATGTCCGGGGTGAGTTCCGCTTCGTCAAGCGCGATCGCCTGGGCGGCCGCAGGCTGTATCCTGCCTTCGGAGACGGCCGGCGCGACTGCGGGAGAAACAAGACGGCCGCTTTTCGACGCCGCCAGTATCGTTGACGTGGCGGGTGCCGGGGATGACGCGACCGGCGCGGAGGCCACCAGGGTCGATGTCTGCGGCGCAGGTGAGGCGGAATAGGTTGCCGGAACCGCCGCGGGCGCAAACGCGACGAGCGGTGCCATGGCCGGAGAAGCCATCGCGACCGTCTGGGCGGAGGCCGCATCGGCAGCCTGCGGGACAGGCACCGAGAACCTGCCTGTCTTGGCGAGCGCCACCGTCGGCTGGGAGCCAACCGCCAGTGTGGTCTGGGCCTGACCGGTGCCGGGCGCCGCATTGGCGACGGTCTGGTTCTGGGAACCGACCGGCAGATCCGCCCTGTATTGAATGTTCAGCTGCCCGTCCGCGGACGCCGTCTGGACCGGACCGGTCGACTGGCCATTCTTGGAAGCCGCCACGAGCTTGGGCTCATGTTCGACGCTGGAGCATCCAGCGAGGGCTGAAGACACGGCACATGCCACGACCGTTCCGCGGCCAAGGAATCGGATTATCGCCATCGGGTCGCTTTCATGAAAATTTCGTTACCCCAGTCAGCCCAAACGCCACCGAAAGAACATTTTCATTAACCTATTGGGCGGCGGCGGGCAAGATGCCGGCGGTCGAGCGAAGATCAGGCGGCGATCCGGCGATATCCGGCGGTGACCGCGCGGCGCGAGATGAAGCGCGTCTGAGGCTTGCGGGAAGCGGGATTGAGGGTGGAAGCGCGCCTTCTGCGACCCAGCACGCGACGGGGGAAAAGGATGTGGATTCCCGCTCCCAGCGCCACGCAGGCAAGGAATGTGGCCTGCATTTCGAGGATCTGGGGCAGGAGCGGGCGACCGGGATCGATGAACTGCACCAGTACTGCCGCAAGAACGGCCGCATAGCGCGGGCCGAAGACCGATTTGCCGACCAGACAGCCGAAGATACGGGCGGGCCGACATTCCGGCAGGTTGTCGTTATCGGCGATCGGCCCCGAGATTCTCGGGTCCTGGTAGGACCAGAGAATGTAGAACATCAGATATCCGAGGCTGACCCAGGACAAGGTCTCCAGGAGCCGGGGCAGGTAGAGGGACACCAGAGCCAGCGGCGCGACCGCCATGAGGAAGGCGATGGACAGACCGATGGCGAGGCCCGGGACGGTGGCGACCGCCGTGCGGCGGCCGCGCTGGAGCGAGAAGCTGGCAGTCAGGCAGGCAAGCGGGCTCGGCAGGAGGATGAGAAAGATCGCGGTCGCAGCGAAAGCGAGCCAGGTATCATTCGTCATCCCATGTCCTCCCGGGCGACCGTGATGGTGCCCGCCAACGTTCTTGCGTCATGCAGTCTCGAAGCGCTGACCGATATGGTCCATCACCTCGCCGAACCATTTTGCCGTCAGATCGAAATGTTTTCCACCCTTGATTCGCGGGAATT
This sequence comes from Neorhizobium puerariae, assembly GCF_042429745.1. Lineage (NCBI taxonomy): Bacteria > Pseudomonadati > Pseudomonadota > Alphaproteobacteria > Hyphomicrobiales > Rhizobiaceae > Neorhizobium > Neorhizobium puerariae. The sequence continues at coordinate 95,264 of NZ_JBHMAA010000028.1, forward strand.
CGATCGTCCGCAGTCTTCCGCCCTGTTCCTCGTCGTGGCCGGTCACGCCCGACACCTTGTTCAGCGCGCTTTCGACCGCGAGATCGACCATGCTGTGGATAAGGCGCAGGTCCTCGGCATTCGCCGGAGCGGAGCGGGCGAAATAGCCGGACTTCTGGACCATGGACCGTTCGGCGCCGAGAAGGGCGGCGAACTGCTTCTGGAACCAGTTGCCGACGTTGATCGTGTCGATCTTCACATGTCCGAAGGCATCGCGCTTGATCGTCTCGCCGGCGGCTTCACGCTCGGCGACGATCGCGTCGAGGCAGGCGCCTTCGGATACGAACAGCGTCACGAAGCCGCGCTTGTCCATGATGTCCTTGAGGCGGGCGGCCTCGCTCTCCTGGTCGAAGGCCATTTCCGGCAGATAGAGACCGTCGATGTTCTTCATCGCCGTGTTCATCATGAAGCCTTCGACATATTCGTTGCCCTTGGTCTTCTGAATATAGGCGCGGGCGGTGGCCGCGGTAAGCCAGCCGCAATGGCGACCCATCACTTCGTGAATCACAAGTGTGCGAGGTGCCGCGCTCTGCTCGTTCGAGACATGGTCGAAGAAATGCGCGCCGACCTCCGCCGCGGTCCAGGCGCCGAGCGACTGGCGGATCGGGACGACGTCGTTGTCGACCGTTTTCGGCAGGCCGACGACCGTCAGGTCGTAGCCGTTGGCGCCAAGATAGGCGGCAAGGTCGGCCGCGGTCGTGTTGGTGTCGTCGCCGCCGATCGTGTGGAGAATGGTGATGCCATCGGCGGCGAGGCGGTCGGCGGCAATTCTGAGCGGGTTCTCGCCTTCCTTGACGAGGCCGCGCTTGACGCAGTCGGCGGCGTTGGTGAGCTTGACGCGGCTGTTGCCGATCGGCGAGCCGCCGTAGCGGTGCAGCAGATAGGCCTTCTCGCGCATGTCCTGGTTGATCTCGATCCTGTCGCCGAGCAGGACGCCCTGATAACCCGAGCGGTAGGCGACCATCTCGATCTCGGGGGCGATATCGTTATAGCGTTCGATCAATCCGCCAACGGCGGAAGACAGGCAGGGCGCAAGGCCTCCGGCGGTCAACATTGCTATTTTCTGTTTGGCCATCGTTCCTCCTTGACGCGCATCACTCGCGTGCAGCTCAAAAAACGATGAATGGATGCGACAGAGACAAGCCCCTGTAAAGTGAATTTCTCAAGAAAAACGGGCATTTCGGCTTCCCGGCGCAGGACGGCGGAATATAATCGATTCAATATGATGAGGCGGCTGCCGGGCTGTGGAAAAGGGTCGGGATCAACCGCCGTGCGATTATGCCTGCAAAAGTAATCACCGGCGGGTGATCGGGGGTTGATTGTTCGGAAAACATGAACATAGTTTAATGTGAGATGGACTGTCCGCCGCCTTGCAATCGCGGGGATAATCTGGTCCATTGCGGCGATGATCTTCGATTTCGCCTGTCTGCAAATCTCCTCCCTGTGGGAACGGCTCCTCGGCGCCATCGGCGACGCGGCGGGGAGTGTGCTCGGGCGGGTGGTCGAAGCCATCCGTACGGTGTTCGAGGGCGATCCGGAAACGCGCCGCAAGGTATCGTTCTCCGTGGCCATCATCGCGCTTTCGGCGAAGATGGCGAAGGCCGACGGTATCGTGACGGCGGCCGAAGTGACGGCCTTTCAGCAGATTTTCGACTTCCCCGACGAGGAAGCGCGCAATGTGGCGCGGCTCTACAACCTCGCCCGACAGGACGTGGCGGGATACGAGGCCTATGCCACGAAGCTTGCGGGCCTCTGCGGCTCGGGCGCGTCCGAAAACTGCCCGATGCTGGAAAACGTGATCGACGGACTGTTCCACATCGCCAAGGCGGATGGCCTGGTGCATGAGAAGGAACTCGCCTTCCTGGCTCGCATCGCGGAGATATTCCGGATCGACGAAGTTCATTTCCGTCGCATCATGGCGCGTCACGTTCACCTCGACGGCGCGGACCCTTATCTGGTGCTCGGCGTTTCTCCGGACGACGATTTTGCGGAAATCCGCAAGCAGTACCGTCTCCTGGTTTCCGAGCATCACCCGGACCGGCTGATCGCCCGTGGCGTGCCGGCGACGCTGCATGCCGCCGCCAACGAGCGGATGGCCGCTCTCAACGCCGCCTATGCGGCGATCGCGAAAGAGCGTCGCGCTGCATGACGTTCTTCACCGCCGATCATGCCGGCGCATCGGTAAGGCCTTCTCCCAATCATGGTGAGCGTGTCGGCGGACGCAAGCCGGACATGATCGTTCTGCACTATACCGGCATGCCCAATGCCGAGGGCGCGCTTTCCTGGCTCTGCAATGTGGAAAGCCAGGTCTCCAGCCATTACGTCGTGCATGAAGACGGAGGCATCGTCCAGCTCGTGCCGGAGGAGCGTCGCGCCTGGCATGCGGGCAAGAGCGCCTGGGCCGGGGAAACCGATATCAACTCCTGTTCCATCGGAATCGAAATCGTCAATTCCGGCCATCCCGGAGGGCTGCCGGATTTTCCCGATGCGCAAATCGGCGCCGTCGTCGAATTGTGTCGAGACTGCGGCACCAGGTGGGGAATCCCCCCCGAAAGGGTGCTCGGACACTCGGATGTGGCGCCCATCCGCAAGGTTGATCCGGGCGAAAATTTCCCCTGGCAGAAGTTGCACATTGACGGAATTGGTCATTGGGTCGATCCGGCGCAAATCAGCGGCGGGCGATTCTTCCAGTACGGCGAGATCGGCCAGCCCGTGGAGGCGCTGCAATCGATGCTTTCGCTTTATGGATACGATCTTGAAATTACAGGAAATTTCTGCGATCGGACAAAGGGCGTGGTGGAAGCGTTCCAGAGGCATTTCCGCCCTCTGCTTGTGGATGGAATCGCCGATTTTTCCACGATCGACACGCTGCATCGGCTGCTGAAGGCGTTGCCGAGATACAGCTAGGGCGCGCTGCCGTCGCCCGACCGAAGGCGGCGTATTTTCCCGTCGCCACATCATCTCCTTATTAGGTCATTCTAAAGGACCGGTTCGCGCAGCCACCATGTAGGACGGGGGTTGCAGAGATAAACAATCGGGTTTCGTAAAACACCGCGCCGTCCATCCGGCGACGCGGTGAGGGAATGTCTGCGTAACGACGTCCGCGAACCTGTTGGTCCGGAGACATTCTTACTCAATGAAAAAACTGGTCATTGCTGCCGCGGCGGGCCTTGCCATGCTCGTCGCGGAAACCGAACTCGTGCGCGCTCAGGACGGAGGCGACGGCGTTTCCCCTGCCAAGCCGCTCATCACTCCATGGGAAACGCGCGAGACCGGTTCTGCCGCCCCCACCGATGAGGACAAGCGTCTCGTCCGGCAGCTTCATTATGCCACGCTCATTCGGAAATATGCGGACGAGCTGGATGTTCCTGTCGAACTCGCGAATGCGGTGATCCAAGTGGAAAGCAATTTTCGCCCAACCGTCAGGGGCAAGGCCGGCGAGATCGGCCTCATGCAGATCAAGCCTTCGACGGCCAGGATGATGGGCTATGACGGGCCTGACTACGGGCTCTACGACCCGGAGACCAACATTCGCTTCGGCATGAAATATCTTGCCGGCGCCCATGAACTCGGGGACGGCGGGACCTGCGGCACGATCCTCAAATACAATGCGGGCCATGGCGCCAAGAGGATGAACCCGGTCTCCAGGCGCTATTGCGAGCGCGTGGAGGCCATCCTGGAAACAAGGGAGCAGACTGCGTCTCTTTCGACGGTAGCATTCTGATTCCGGAAACGGTTAGAAATGCCTCCAGGAAAAAGCATTTCGGATGGTCGAATCGAAAGGGCAGGGCATGGCGGCACGATACAAGTATATCGTCATCGGCAGGGGGATGATGGGGGCGGCCGCGGCCCGCCACCTTTCGGAATGGACCGACGGCGTCGCGCTGATCGGTCCGGGGGAGCCGGAGGACTACCGGCGCCACGAGGGCGTGTTCGCCAGCCACTATGACGAGGCGCGCATCACCCGGACCATCGATCCCGATCCGGTATGGGCGCGCCTTGCCAACCGCTCCATCGCCCGTTACGGCGACATCGCCGCCAGGAGCGGCATCGACTTCTATTCGGGAACCGGGTGCCTGATCGTCGGTCCGAAGCGGACCGGACAGCCGCCGTCCTATGTCGGCAACGTTATCGATGCGGCCGGCAAGCTTGGGGTCGCGACGGAAACCCTCGCCGATGCCGGCCTTGCGGGCCGATTCCCGTTCTTTGCCTTCCCGAAGGATAGCGAAGGCGTCTGGGAGCCGGAGAATGCCGGTCACATCAATCCGCGCCGGCTTGTGAAGGCGCAGGCGCTGCTCGCCGAGCGGCAGGGGGCGGCGATCGTTCCCGAGACGGTCCTGTCCGTGCGGCAGGAGGGCGATGCGGTCACGGTCGCCACGGCCGAGGGCAATCACTATTCCGGCGAAAAGGTCCTTGTCGCAGCAGGCGGTTTTTCCATCAACGAGAATCTCCTGGGGGTGCGTCTTGACCTGAAGGTTTATGCGCGCACGGTCGCCTTCTTCGAGGTGGACGAGGCGGCGATGGATGCGCTTGGCGACGTACCGTCGCTGATCTGGAAATGGACCGAGGGCGAGGACGGCATCTATCTCCTGCCGCCGGTACGCTATCCCGACGGCAGGCTCTATCTCAAGATCGGCGGCGATCCGGACGATCTGCTGCTGCCGAGCGAGCCGGAGGTCCGCGCCTGGTTCCGCTCCGGCGGCCGCGAAAGCACCCATGCGCACCTGAGCGGGGTCATCGGCCGGCTGATGCCGTCGCTCGATCTTTCCCGCACCTCCATGGCGGCTTGCGTCACGTCTTTCACGCCGACAGGTTATCCGGCGATCGCGATGACGGAGGCGAGCCGCATCGGCATCCTGAGCGGCGGATGCGGGGCGGCCGCCAAAAGTTCGGACGAGATCGGCAGGCTCGGTGCGGAGCTGATCTTCCACGGACGGATCGTCGATGATGCCTATTCGGCGGATTTTGCTGCAAGTTACCTGTAAACTCTGGCCTTCGCTCCCCATGTCGGTTATGGACCGCATGCCAGTTGGCCGGGCAGCCGCGCTTCACCAATGCCGAAAGGCGGTGAGGTGAGGAAAGTCCGGGCTCCACGGAAACACGGTGCCGGATAACGTCCGGCGGGGGCGACCCCAGGGAAAGTGCCACAGAAAGGAAACCGCCCCGCTTTTTCTACCGCTCGCGACGAGCGGCAGAGATGGCGGGGTAAGGGTGAAAGGGTGGGGTAAGAGCCCACCGCGCCCCTGGTAACAGGGGTGGCAAGGTAAACCCCACCGGGAGCAAGACCGAATAGGGATGACGCGGGCCTACGCGAAAGCGGGGCTACAGCCTGTTTCCGGGCCAGTCATCCGGGTGGGTTGCGCGAGGCGATGTGCAAACATCGTCCCAGATGAATGGCTGCCGCGTTCCGGTGCTTGCACCGGGGCCATACAGAACCCGGCTTACAGGCCAACTGGCGGTTCTCTTTTCTTCGCTTGCCAAGGGCGCTTGCGGCCTTTCTTGCCCGACGGACGGCCCGTCGTTAACGTTTCAGGCGCCTCCGGGGCGGGCCGCCGGAAGCCGGGGGCGGCCGCATTTTATATGAGCAATCCTGAAGATTCTTTTGATTGCTGTCTCTTAAGATGTGTTCCAGATCGACTTGAGCCGCTCGGTCAAGGCGGTTTCTTCATGTCTGCCGATAACCCTTTGTTAAACTTAACGGCTTATAAATAAATCCGGTTTGGGAGTGGCTAGCGGGGCTTCTCCCATTGACGCCCATATGGTCCCATGGTATCCCAAAATCGCATTGCACAAGGGCGAATGATCGCTCGCCAATCCCAGAGTTTCGGCCTTCGAGCCGGGCGGTTTCTTGTCCGTCCGGGCCGCGAAACCGTGTTCGGGCCGGTGTGCGTGCGCGGACGGTTTTCCGTCCTCAACCTGAATGGGGCGGATGTTTGGCGTGATGGGCCGCTTCCTGTCGAATGCGACGAACAGGGTCGATGCGAAGGGGCGGGTTTCCGTCCCGGCGGGTTTTCGTTCTATTCTTTCGGAGCGGGGAATCCAGGAGCTCTACTGCCTTCAGGATTTCATCTATCCGGCGATCAGCGTCGGAGGGCCGGATCTGCTCGATCGCTACGAGCGGCAGATCGCCTCCGTGGACCCTTTTTCGCCGGAGGCGAACCGGATGTCGCTGCTGGTTCATGGCGGCGGTGTCTTCATGAGGCTCGACGCGGAGGGCCGGCTGATGGTCACGGATTTTATCCGCGACTTCACGGGAATCAGTTCGGAAGTTACCTTCGTGGGGCGTTCGGATCATTTTCAGCTTTGGCGGCCGCAGGCGTTTCACGAGGCGCAGGCGGCGGCAAGAGAGGGGCGTTCGAGTTTTCGCCCCATGTAGAGCAGAGGTGCGGAATGGCGGCGAATCAAGGCGAGGCAGCGACCGAGCCAGAAGGCGGACCGGTTCGTCATATTCCGGTTCTTCTCCGGCAGGTCGTCGAGGCGCTCGAACCTCGATCCGGCAAGCTTATCCTTGACGGCACGTTCGGGGCGGGCGGATACACATCCGCCCTCCTTGCCCAGGGCGCGCAGGTCCTCGCCCTCGACCGCGACCCCACGGCGATTGCGGCCGGCCAGCGGCTCGTCGATGCCAGCGAAGGCCGCCTCACGCTCGTTCATTCGCAATTTTCCCGGCTTGCCGATCACGTCGCGCCGGGAGGGCTGGATGGCGTCGTCCTGGATATCGGGGTTTCCTCGATGCAGATCGACGAGGCCGAGCGCGGTTTCTCGTTCCAGAAGAACGGTCCGCTCGACATGCGTATGTCGGCGGAGGGCGTTTCGGCGGCCGATGTCGTCAATCGCGCAAAGGCTGGCGATCTGACGCGGATTTTCGGTTTCCTGGGTGAGGAAAGGCAGGCGGGGCGCATCGCCCGCGCCATCGAAAAACGCCGCGCCTCCGAGCCGTTCACCACCACGCGCGATCTCGCGAACCTCGTCGAAAGCGTCAATCCGCGCAAGGCGAAGGACAAGATCCATCCGGCGACGCGTGTCTTCCAGGCATTGCGTATCTTCGTGAACGACGAGCTTGGCGAACTTGCGCAGGCCTTGTTCGCCGCCGAACGGGCGCTGAAGCCGGGCGGCCGGCTCGTCGTCGTCACCTTCCATTCCCTGGAAGACCGGATCGTCAAGCAGTTCTTCGCCGATCGCTCCGGCAAGGTTTCTGGCTCCCGTCATATGCCGATGGTCGAGGCGAAGCCTGCAATCTTCGAAGCGCTCGGCAAGTCGGTGGTCATCGCCGATGACGAGGAGGCGGAAACCAATCCGAGGGTTCGTTCGGCAAAACTGCGCGCCGGCATCCGCACCGATGCGGCGGCGCAGCCGGCCGACCTTTCCATTTTCGACCTGCCTGATCTCGCCAGCCTTGCAAAGATGGGAGCCTGAGACATGTTGCGTAGCTTCGATCTTGTCCTGATTGGCGTGATGACGGCGACCGCCGTCGTGACCTACACGATCAAGCATCGTGCGGACGAAAAGCTGAGCGAGGTTCGGCGCCTTGAGGCGGAAATCAAGCTGGAGAAGGATACGATCGACCTTCTGAAGGCGGACTGGGCGCTCCTGACCCAGCCGAACCGCCTGCACCGCCTGATCAATGTCTACAATTCCGAACTCCGCCTGGCGCCGACCGAAACGACGCAGCTTGCCATGCCGAAGGAGCTGCCCATGCCCAGGTCGGCGCTCCCGCAACCGGAGACGACGATCGAGGACATCATCGCCGGCAAGAACAGCGAAGTCGCCGCGGCGCTGAAGGGTGTTGCCGCAGCCAAGGCCAAACCCGCCCAGAAAGTCCCGGTCCCGTTGCCGCGCGGCTCCGTCGAAATCATCTCCACAGGATCGGTGAAACGCTGATGTCTTTCCTGTCTCGCATCATGGTCCTGAAGAGCCGGGCGCATTTTTCCGCCGGCAGCCGCGGTCGCTCTTCCGCCGGGGGGGCCTTCGAAGGGACGCGCAAGCGGAAATCCTCCCAGGCGAAGAACCGGGTCGGGCTGCTGATCGCCGGCTTCGCGGCCTTTTATTGCGTCATCGGCGGGCGCCTGGTGCAGTACGGGATGGCGCAACCGCTGGTGACCTCCAGCATCCTGCCGGCCGACCGGCTGATGGCCTCGCGCCCGGACCTCGTGGACCGCAACGGCGAGGTGCTCGCGACCGACATCCGCACGGTCTCGCTGTTTGCCGAACCGCACAAGATCGTCGACGCGGACGAGGTGATCGAGAAGCTCTCGACCGTGCTGCACGATCTCGACGTCAAGTCGACCTATTCCAAGCTCAAGTCCAATTCGCGCTTCCAGTGGCTGCGCCGCCAGCTCACGCCGAAACAGCAGAGCCAGATCCTGGCGCTCGGAATTCCGGGGATCGGTTTCCGCCCCGAGAAGCGCCGTTTCTATCCCGGCGGCCCCACGGCGGCCCATGTCGTCGGCTACGTGAACATCGACAACCGCGGCGTTGCGGGCATGGAGCGTTATGTCGACAGCCAGGGGCTTGCCGACCTCACGGCTGTCGGGATGACATCCGGCCAGCCTCTCGAACCGGTGAAACTGTCGATCGATCTGCGCGTGCAGGCGATCGTTCGGGAAGTGGTCGTCGAGGCGATCGGCAAGTATCGCGCAATCGGCGCGGGCGCCGTCGTCATCGACGTCCATACCGGTGAAATCCTCGGCATGGCCTCCGCACCGGATTTCGATCCCAACAACCCGGCCGAAGGCGGAGAGCAGGGCTGGTTCAACCGCATGTCGAACGGCACGTTCGAAATGGGCTCGACCTTCAAGTCGTTCACCCTCGCCATGGGCCTCGATGCCGGCAAGATGAACCTGCAGAGCACGTTCGACGCGCGCTTCCCGATCCGCATCGGCGGCTTCACCATCAAGGATTTTCACGGCAAGGGCCGGGTGCTCAGCGTTCCGGAAATCTTCCAGTATTCCTCCAATATCGGCACGGCCAAGATCGCCGATTCCGTCGGTATCGAAGGCCACAAGGATTTCCTGACCAGGCTCGGCCTGCTCACCAGGATGCGTACGGAATTGCCGGAAGTCGCGCAGCCGAGCCAGCCGCGGCAGTGGAAGAAGATCAACTCGATCACCATTTCCTTCGGCCACGGCGTCTCCACCACGCCGCTGCAGACGGCGGTCGCCGGTGCGGCGCTCGTCAACGGCGGAAAATACATACCGCCGACCTTCCTGCCGCGCTCCCGCGAGGACGCGGACAAGGTGGCCACCCAGGTTCTCAAGCCCTCGACCAGCAAGGACATGCGCTTCCTTTTTGAGTGGAACGGCGCCAACGGGTCCGGCCGCAACGCGCGCGTGACGGGCTTCAATGTCGGCGGGAAGACGGGAACGGCCGACAAGGTCGTCAACGGACGCTATGCGCATGACAAGAACTTCAATGCGTTCCTGGCCGCCTTTCCGATGGATGATCCGCAATATGTCGTCCTGAGCTTTGCCGACGAGCCGAAGACGGACAAGGGCAATGGCGCAGCGCTGGCGGCAACGTCCGCCGCTCCGATGGTCAAGGAGATCATCGCGCGGTCGGCGCCCATTCTCGGTGTAAAGCCGAAATTCGGCAATGACGGTTCTGCCCTGCTCGTGTCTTATTGAGCGATAACAAATCGAGCGGACGATTCGTGGACGCTCAAAATGGACATTCAGCCGATGAAACTTAGAGATCTCGCCGGAGGAGACTTTCCCGAAATAGCCGAACTGATGGCGGGGCCGGCGGGCGATCTCGATGTGACCGGGCTTTCTTCCGACAGCCGCAAGGTGAAACCGGGCATGCTGTTTGCCGCCCTTGCGGGTTCGAAGGCCGACGGTTCCACCTATATCGGCGACGCTGCGGCGCGCGGCGCCATAGCCGCGATCGCCGGGCATCCGGCGGATGTGGGCATTCCGGTCCTCAGCGTCTCCAATCCGCGCCGGCTGCTGGCGCTTGCGGCCGCGCGTTTCTTCGGGACCCAGCCGGAGACCATGGTCGCGGTGACCGGGACTGCCGGCAAGACCTCGGTCGCGTCCTTTACCCGGCAGATCTGGGCGCATGCGGGTTATGCCGCTGCGCAGATCGGCACCACCGGCGTCGTATCCCCGAGCCGAAACGACTATGGAACCCTGACGACGCCCGATCCCGTGGAATTGCAGGAACTGCTGGCGGAACTGGTGGCCGAAGGCGTGACGCATGCGGCCATGGAGGCTTCGAGCCACGGTCTCGCCCAGAGCCGGCTCGATGGCGTCCGCCTTTCGGCTGCCGCATTCACCAATCTCGGCCGTGACCACATGGACTACCATCCGACGGTGGAAAGCTACATGGCGACCAAGATGCGGCTGTTCGATACGCTGATGGCGAAGGGATCGCCGGCGGTGATCTTCTCCGACGATGCATGGTCGGACGAGGCTGTCCGGGTCGCCGCCGCTTCAGGCCTCGATGTCCGCACCGTCGGTCGCAAGGGTGATTATCTCTGCCTCAAGCGCGTCGAGCATTTCCGCCACAAGCAGACGGCGGAAATCCATTTCGGCGGCGAGATATTCGAGGTCGACATTCCGCTTGCGGGCGATTTCCAGGTGGCGAACGCCCTTGTCGCCGCCGGACTCGCCATATCGACCGGTGTGGCCGCGCCCGTCGCCATGGCCGCTCTCGAAAAGCTGGTCGGCGCATCCGGCCGCCTCGAACTGATCGGCCAGACGAAGGAAGGGGCGCTCGCCTATGTCGACTATGCCCACAAGCCGGATGCGCTTGAAAACGTGCTGACCTCCGTCCGCCCGTTCACGACGGGCCGGGTGGTCGTCGTTTTCGGCTGCGGCGGCGATCGCGACAAGGGCAAGCGCCCGATCATGGGCGAGGTGGCGATGCGGCTTGCCGATGTCGTCATCGTCACCGATGACAATCCGCGCTCCGAGGTGCCGGAGGACATTCGCTCACAGATCATGGCGGCTGCGCCCGGGGCGATCGAGATCGGCGACCGGGCGACGGCGATCAGGGAGGCGGTCGGGATGCTGCATTCCGGCGACACCCTGATCGTGGCCGGCAAGGGCCATGAGGAAGGCCAGACGATCGGTGCGACCGTGCTGCCGTTCTCCGACCATGTGGAGGTACGCAAGGCGCTGGAGGAGCTGAAATCATGAGCCTTCTGTGGACGTGCGAGGAGATGATGGCCGCGACGGGCGGCCGGCCGATCGGCACCCTGCCGGAGGGCATTACCGGCATTTCGATCGATAGCCGCACGATCGGCGAGGGGGAGGCCTTCTTCGCGATCAGGGGAGATCGTGTCGACGGCCATGATTTCGCAAGTCTCGCGGTCGCGAACGGGGCTCCGCTCATCGTCGTCAGCGAGGCGAAGCTTCCGGCGCTCGGACGGCTCACCGTGCCGATGATCGTGGTCGACGACGTGCTTGCGGCCCTCGGGCGGCTGGCGCTTGCCGCGCGGCAGCGCAGCCGGGCGCGCATCGTCGCGGTCACCGGGTCGGTCGGCAAGACGACCACCAAGGAAATGCTGCGCCATGTGCTGGCGCCTTCCGGCGCCGTGCATGCCGCCGTCGCTTCCTTCAACAACCACTGGGGCGTCCCGCTGACGCTCGCCCGCATGCCGGCGGATGCCGATTTCGGCGTTTTCGAGATCGGCATGAACCATCCCGGCGAGATCACGCCGCTGGTGAAGATGGTGCGGCCGCATCTGGCGATCATCACCACGATCGCGGCGGCGCATCTCGGCCATTTCAAGGACCTGGAGGAAATCGCCGCCGCTAAGGCGGAGATATTCGAGGGTATCGAGCCGGGCGGCACAGCGATTCTCAACCACGACAACAGGCAGTACGACTTCCTGGAACGGAAGGCGCAGGAAGCCGGCGTCTCCCACATCTATACCTTCGGCCAGCATGCCAAGGCGGACTTCCGGCTGGCCGATTTCGAAGGCGATGCGGAAAGCTCGACCGTCTGGGCGGTGCTGAACGGCGAGACGTCGGAGATTCATATCGGGGCTCCCGGCCGTCACATCGCCGAAAACGCCATGGCGGCGCTCGGCGCCTGTTTCCTGATGGGAGCCGACATGCCGAAGGCCATGGAAGCGCTTGCCGCCCTGAGGCCCGTGAAGGGAAGGGGCGAGCGCCACCTGCTCGGTATCGGCGAGGGGCATCTGACCCTGATCGACGAAAGCTACAACGCCAATCCCGCTTCCATGCGCGCGGCGATCGCCCTCCTCGCCTCAGCAACGCCAGAGCTGACCGGCCGGCGGATCGCGGCGCTCGGCGACATGCTGGAGATGGGCGAGTTCTCCGCCAGGGTGCACGAGGAACTGGCCGGTCCGCTGCTTGCCGCCGGCATCGAGCATGTATGGCTTGCGGGAAAAGAAATGGCGGCACTCAAGGATTCGCTGCCGGGAAACGTCCAAGTTGCGTATTTCGAGAAAACGGCGGATCTCGCCGATTTCGTCGTGCGCTCGGTCATGCCCGGGGACGTGGTGATGGTGAAGTCGTCGCTCGGCCTCGGCTTCGGCAAGATTGTGGCGGCACTGCTTGACAACTACCCGGCGTTTTCCGACACGGAGCGCCACTCTTAATTAGACGCGGCTTGAGAAAGGGCCCTGAATGCTGATCTGGCTTGTGGAACTGGCGGATAGAATTCAATTCTTCAACCTGTTCCGATACATCACCTTCCGGACGGGCGCGGCCCTTTTTACCTCCGCTTTCATCGTTTTCCTGTTCGGGCCCAAGATGATCGCCTCGCTGCGCGTTCGCCAGGGCAAGGGCCAGCCGATTCGCGCCGACGGACCCCAGACGCATTTCAAGAAGGCCGGCACACCGACCATGGGCGGGTTGATGATTCTCGCCGGCATCGTCGGCGGCTCGCTGCTCTGGGCCGATCTTTCCAACATCTATGTCGTGGCGACCCTGCTCGTCACGCTGGGTTTCGGTGCGATCGGCTTCTACGACGACTACCTGAAGGTGACGAAACAGACGGAGAAGGGTTTTTCCGGCAAGGCGCGGCTCGGCATCGAATTCGTCATCGCCGGCATCGCCGTCTTCTTCATGATGCGCGTGGCGCTTGCCACCGGTTCGTCCACCAACCCGACGCTCGGCACCTCGATCGCCTTCCCCTTCTTCAAGGATCTGCTCCTCAATCTCGGCATCTTCTTCGTGCTGTTCGGCGGCTTCGTGATCGTGGCGGCGGGAAATGCGGTGAACCTGACGGACGGTCTCGACGGCCTGGCGATCGTGCCGGTCATGATTGCGGCCGCCTCTTTCGGCGTGATCGCCTACCTGGCCGGCAACGCGGTTTTCTCGAATTACCTGCAGATCAATTTCGTTCCCGGCACGGGTGAACTCGCCGTCATCCTCGGCGCGGTGATCGGCGCGGGCCTCGGTTTCCTGTGGTTCAATGCGCCGCCCGCGGCGATCTTCATGGGCGATACCGGGTCGCTCGCGCTCGGCGGCCTGATCGGCTCGGTTGCCGTCGCCACCAAGCACGAGATCGTCATGGCGATCATCGGCGGGCTCTTCGTCATGGAGACGCTGTCGGTCATCATCCAGGTCGGCTTCTTCAAGATGACCGGCCGGCGCGTTTTCCTGATGGCGCCGATCCATCACCATTTCGAAAAGCTCGGCTGGACGGAAAGCCAGGTGGTGATCCGCTTCTGGATCATCGCGGTGGGGCTCGCCATGCTCGGCCTTTCCACCCTCAAGCTGCGGTGACGCGATGATTCCCGTCACCACATTCAGGGGCAGGCAGGTCGCGCTCTTTGGGCTCGGCGGCTCGGGATTAGCCACGGCCAGGGCGTTGGTCGCGGGCGGTGCGAATGTCACCGCGTGGGACGACAATCCGGACAGCGTCGCGAAAGCGACGGCCGAAGGGATCGCGACTGCCGACCTGCGCACCATCGATTGGCCGGCGCAGGCCGCCTTCATCCTGTCGCCCGGCGTGCCGCTTACCCATCCGAAACCGCATTGGAGCGTCGATCTGGCGCGGGCCGCCGGTGTCGAGATCATCGGCGACGTCGAGCTTTTCGTGCGCGAGCGCCGCGCGCATGCGCCGGACTGCCCGTTCATCGCCATTACCGGCACCAACGGCAAATCGACCACCACGGCGTTGATCGCCCATATTCTCCGCTCCAGCGGCCGCGACACGCAGCTTGGCGGCAATATCGGCACCGCCATCCTGACGCTCGACCCGCCGAAGGCCGAGCGTTATTTCGTCGTCGAGTGCTCGTCCTACCAGATCGATCTCGCCCCGACGCTCGATCCCACCGCCGGCATCCTGCTGAACCTGACGCCGGACCATCTCGACCGCCACGGCACGATGCAGCATTATGCGGACGTGAAGGAGCGGCTGGTCGCCGGCAGCCGGACGGCGGTCATCGGCGTCGATGATTCCTATTGCGCGCTGATCGCCGACCGAGTCGAACGGGCGGGAACGACCGTCAGGCGGATTTCCAAGCGCAGCGTGGTGGCCGACGGGTTTTATGCCGAAGGCAGCCGGATCATCGAGGCGCATGGGGGCACGTCCTCGCTTCTTGCCGATCTCGACGGCATCCAGACGCTCAAGGGCAGCCACAATGCCCAGAACGCCGCCGCGGCGATTGCCGCCTGCCTGGCCATCGGCGTGTCGCGGGAAGATATCCGTGCCGGGCTGAGGTCCTTCCCCGGCCTCAAGCATCGCATGCAGCCGGTCGGCCAGTTGCGCCATGGGGGCGGCCAGGTGGTGTTCGTCAACGATTCGAAGGCCACCAATGCGGACGCCGCGGCCCCTGCGCTGTCGAGCTATGACCGCATCTACTGGATTGCGGGCGGATTGCCCAAGGAAGGCGGGATCGCAAGCCTCGCACCACTCTTTTCCCGTATCGTCAAGGCCTATCTGATCGGAGAGGCTGCGCCGGCATTCGCGGCGACCCTCGGCGAGGCGGTGCCCTACGAGATTTCGGGCACGCTGGAAAGGGCCGTGGCTCACGCCGCCGCGGATGCGGCAGCCGATGCCACGCCGTCCGCGGTGATGTTGTCGCCGGCCTGCGCCAGCTTCGATCAGTTCAAGAATTTCGAGGTTCGCGGCGACGCCTTCGTCGGCCATGTCGCGGCTCTCGATGGCGTCACGATGTTGATCGAGACCGGAAAGGGGACCTGAACATGGTAAGCCGCGCAGACCGAGGGCCGCTCGCAGACTGGTTCTGGACGATCGACCGTTTCTTTCTCGTCGCCTTCGTGCTGCTGATGGGCATCGGCTTCATGCTCTCCTTCGCGGCTTCCCCGGCGGTGGCGGAGCGCATCGGGCTCGACAGCTTCCACTTCGTGGAAAGGCATGCGCTTTTCCTCCTGCCTTCGCTGGTGGTGATGATCGGCCTGTCTTTCCTCACGCCGAGGCAGGTCCGCCGGACGGCGATCATCCTGCTCGTCATCTCGCTGGCCATGATGGTGCTGGCGCTTTTCTTCGGCGTCGAGGTCAAGGGATCGCGGCGCTGGATCGGTATCGGCAGCTTCTCCATACAGCCGTCCGAATTCATGAAGCCGGCCTTCGTCGTCGTCTGCGCCTGGCTTTTCGCGGAGCACGCCCGCCAGCCGGAGATTCCCGGCAACCTCTTCGCCATCATCCTCTTCGGCATCGTCGCGGCGCTGCTCGTCGCCCAGCCAGACCTCGGCCAGACCATTCTGACCAGCGTCGTCTGGGGCGGCATGTTCTTCATGGCAGGCATGCCGTGGCTGTGGATCTTCCTGCTCGGCGGCGTCGGGGCGGGCGGCATCATCACGGCCTATTACATGCTGCCGCATGTGACCGCGCGCTTCGACAAGTTCCTGACCGGCGAGGGCGACCGTTTCCAGATCGAAACCGCGCATGAGGCGATCCTTCAGGGCGGCTGGTTCGGGCAGGGGCCGGGCGAAGGGATCGTCAAGCGCATCCTGCCGGACAGCCATACGGACTTCATCTTCTCGGTTGCCGCGGAGGAGTTCGGCATTATCTTCTGCATGGCCCTGGTGGCGATCTTCGCCTTCGTCGTGCTGCGCGGTCTCAATCACGCCTTCAAGGAAGGCAATGACTTCAACCGCTTCGCCGTGGCGGGGCTCGTGCTGCAGATCGGCATGCAGTCGCTGATCAACATCGGCGTCAACCTGGAGCTCATGCCGGCCAAGGGCATGACGCTGCCCTTGATCTCCTATGGCGGTTCCTCGATGATCGCCATCTGCGTCACGGCGGGCTTCATCCTGGCGCTGACGCGTCACCGGCCGGAAAAGAGGGCGCAGGAACGGAGCCTATTCCGTGTTGCCCAAGGCGTGCCGGCGGAGTAAGAAACGATGACCAAAGGCATCATCCTGCTTGCCGCCGGCGGAACCGGCGGCCATGTTTTTCCGGCCGAGGCGCTCGGGCACGAGCTGAAGGCGCGGGGCTATTCCGTCCATCTCGTCACCGACAGCCGTGCAGAGCGTTTCGCCGGCACGTTTCCGGCCGACGAAATCCATGTGGTGCCCTCCGCCACGCTCGGCTCGAAAAATCCCGTCGCGCTGCTGCGCACCGGCTGGAGGCTCTGGAGCGGACTTCGCGCCGCCCGCCGTCTGATCGGCAGGCTCCGGCCGCTCGCCGTGGTCGGTTTCGGCGGTTATCCGACCGTGCCGCCGCTGATGGCCGCGACCTCCATGGGCGTGCCGTCGATGATCCACGAGCAGAACGCGGTCATGGGGCGCGCGAACAAGGCCCTGGCCGCCAAGGTGCAGGCGATCGCCGGCGGCTTCCTGCCCGAGGGCGAGGGTCCCTTTGCGGCCAAGACCGTCACCACCGGCAACCCGGTGCGCCCGGCCGTGCTTGCCGCCTCCAAGATCCCCTACATCGCTTCACGCGGTTCCGATCCGTTCCGTCTGGTCGTTTTCGGCGGCAGCCAGGGCGCGCAGTTCTTTTCCTCTGCCGTTCCAACCGCCCTCAGCCTGCTCGACAAGGTGGAGCGGGATCGGCTGGCGGTAACGCAACAGGCGCGGCCGGAGGACAGGGATCTCGTCACTTCCTGCTTCGCCAAGCTGAAGGCGCCGGCCGACATCTCGTCCTTCTTCACGGACATGGCCGAACGGCTTGCCGAGGCGCATCTCGTCATCTGCCGTTCGGGCGCCTCCACGGTGTCCGAAATCGCGGTGATCGGCCGCCCCGCCATTCTCGTGCCTTACCCGCATGCTCTGGATCATGACCAGGCGGCCAATGCCGCGGCCCTGGTGGCCATGGGTGGCGCGCAGGTCGTGGCCCAATCGGAGCTTTCGCCGGAAAAGCTCGCATCGCTCATCTCGGCGGCGATGAAGGAGCCGGAACGGCTGGAAAAGATGGCGGCCGCCGCAAAGGCTGCGGGACGCCCGAACGCGACGGGGTTGCTTGCGGATATGGTCGTGGCTATTGCCGAACGCAAATCGATCACGGAATTCAAGGCGTCGAAAGACGTGACGCCGGAAGACAGGGGAGTGCAGGCATGAAGATGCCGAAAGCCATCGGGCTCGTTCATTTCATCGGCATCGGCGGGATCGGCATGAGCGGCATCGCCGAGGTTCTGCACAATCTCGGCCACAAGGTGCAGGGTTCCGACCAGGCAGACGGGGCCAACGTGCAGCGCCTGCGGGACAAGGGTATTCCGGTCTTCGTCGGCCACAGGGAAGAAAATCTCGGCGATGCGGAAGTCGTCGTCGTCTCGACCGCCATCAAGAAGAATAATCCGGAATTGGTCGCTGCGCGCGAAAAATCGCTGCCGATCGTCCGGCGTGCCGAAATGCTCGCCGAGCTGATGCGTTTCCGCAATGCGATCGCGATCGGCGGCACGCATGGCAAGACGACGACGACATCCATGGTCGGCGCGCTGCTGGAAGCCGGCAATCTCGATCCGACCGTCATCAACGGCGGCATCATCAACGCCTATGGCACCAATGCGCGCATGGGCGAGGGCGAGTGGATGGTGGTCGAGGCCGACGAATCGGATGGCACCTTCCTGAAATTGCCCGCCGATGTTGCTGTCGTCACCAATATCGATCCCGAGCATCTCGACCATTACGGCAATTTCGACGCCGTGCGCGCAGCCTTCCGGCAGTTCGTCGAGAACGTGCCGTTCTACGGTTTCGGGGTTCTCTGCCTCGACCATCCGGAGGTGCAGGCTCTCGTCGGACGTATCGAGGACCGCAAGATCATCACCTATGGTGAGAATCCCCAGGCCGATGCACGTTTCTCCAATGTCCGCATGGAGGGCACGCGCGCGATCTTCGATGTGGAAATCCGCCGCCGCCGCACCGGCCAGGTCTTCAATTTCAAGGATCTGGCGCTGCCGATGCCCGGCCGCCACAACATCTCCAATGCCACGGCCGCGATCGCCGTCGCCAACCGGCTCGGCATTCCGGAAGAGAATATCCGCAAGGGGCTTGCCAATTTCAGCGGCGTGAAGCGCCGATTCACGCTCACCGGCACCTGGAACGGCGTTTCGATTTTTGACGACTACGGGCATCATCCGGTCGAGATCAAGGCGGTGCTGAGGGCCGCGCGCGAAGCCTGCAAGGGACGCATCATCGCCGTCCACCAGCCGCACCGCTACACGCGCCTGTCCAGCCTGTTCGAGGATTTCGCGAACTGCTTCAACGATGCGGACAGCATTGTCCTCGCGCCGGTCTACGCGGCTGGCGAGGAGCCCATCGAAGGAGCCAATTCCGAGGCGCTGGTGGCCCGCATCCGCTCCGGCGGTCATCGGGACGCACGTTATATGGCCTCGCCCGCCGAGCTTGCTTCGATCGTATCGGGCATTGCGAAGCCGGGTGATTTCGTGGTTCTTCTGGGGGCTGGCAATATCACGCAGTGGGCGGCGGCGTTGCCGAAGGAACTGGAAAGCATATCGGGACGACAGGGATGAAACAGGTGAATGGGGAAAAGCTCAAGGCGTCGTTGGGGGATGGCGTCGAGAAATTGCGCGGACGTCTGACGCCGGACGCTCCGATGGATCGTGTCACCTGGTTCCAGGCCGGCGGTCTCGCCGAGCTCATGTTCCAGCCCCATGACGTGGATGACCTGATCGCCTTTCTGCAGATCCTGCCCGAAGAGGTGCCGCTGACGGTGGTCGGGGTCGGCTCGAACCTGCTGGTTCGCGACGGCGGCATTCCGGGCGTCGTGCTGCGCCTTTCCGCCAAGGGATTCGGCGGTATCGACCTCGTCGGTGAGAACCGCATCCAGGCCGGCGCCATCTGCCCGGACAAATATATCGCCGCCATGGCGATGGATAACGGCATTGGCGGTTTCGCCTTCTATTATGGCATTCCGGGTTCGATCGGCGGCGCGCTGCGCATGAATGCCGGGGCCAACGGCACCGAGACGGCGGACCGGGTGGTGGAAGTTCACGCGGTCGACCGCAAGGGCAACAAGCATGTGCTCTCGAAGGCGGAGATGGGTTATAGCTACCGTCATTCCTCGGTGCCGGCGGACCTGATCTTCACGCATGCCGTCTTCGAGGGATATCCGGAAGACCGCGCCAGGATTCGCGCCGATATGGATGCGGTGCGCCAGCACCGGGAAACCGTGCAGCCGATCAAGGAAAAAACGGGCGGTTCGACCTTCAAGAACCCGCCGGGCCATTCGGCCTGGAGGCTGATCGACGAGGCGGGCGGCCGCGGGCTGATGAGCGGCGGCGCGCAGATGTCCTCGCTCCACTGCAATTTCATGATCAATATCGGGCATGCGACCGGCTACGATCTGGAATATCTCGGCGAGACCGTCCGGGCGCGCGTCTTCGAGCATTCCGGCATCAAGCTCGAATGGGAGATCAAGCGGCTGGGAATCTTCATGCCCGGCCGCGAGGTCAAGCCCTTCCAGGGCGTGACGACCGAATAGGCCGGTTTCGCACCGGGCAGGCAAACCAGGGTTCTCCGACTCGCTGGGGCTGGATTCGTCTTTTAGAGCTACCGTAGAATCAACAGGCTACGGTAGCTTTTTCATGTATCGGTTGCAGATTCGCCACCCGCCATGCATGCGCGGCAAGCTGTTATTTTAGTCATTGCTGATTAACTAGGCATTCATAAGCGACTGCTGCATAATAATCGTGCATGAAGCGAGTCGTGTCTGGTCCGGCGGACGTGTCGGGGGCGCGCGATTAGGGGATATTATCGCATGTTTAAGAAGCTTTCAGCCGAGTTCTTCGGCACATTCTGGCTTGTTTTCGGTGGATGCGGCAGCGCGGTTCTGGCTGCGGCGTTTCCCGATCTGGGAATAGGTTTCGTCGGCGTCGCGCTGGCGTTCGGCCTGACGGTGCTGACCATGGCCTATGCCGTCGGCGGCATTTCCGGCGGGCATTTCAATCCGGCCGTGTCGGTGGGGTTGACGGTCGCCGGGAAGCTTCCCGCCTCGAGCCTGCTGCCCTATGTGATCGCCCAGGTGGTGGGGGCGATCGTCGCGGCCGTGGTGCTCTATCTCATCGCGTCCGGAAAAGCCGATTTCCAGCTCGGCGGCTTCGCGTCCAACGGCTATGGTGAGCATTCTCCCGGTGGTTATTCCCTGACGTCCGCGTTGCTGGCGGAAGTGGTTCTCACCGGTTTCTTCATCTTCATCATCCTGGGGGCGACCGGGCCGAAGGCTCCGGCCGGCTTTGCGCCGATCGCGATCGGCCTGGCGCTGACGCTGATCCATCTGATCTCGATCCCGGTTACCAATACGTCCGTCAATCCGGCCCGCTCCACGGGCGTGGCCGTGATCGCCGGCGGCTGGGCGCTCGGACAGCTTTGGCTCTTCTGGGTGGCCCCGATCGTCGGCGCCGTTCTCGGCGCCCTGGCATGGAAGCTGGTGGACGACTCGGAATAACCGACGTCAAGGCACGTCGTGCCTGAAGAAAGGCCCGCGAAGTCATCAGCTTCGCGGGCTTTTTTGTCGTTTCGAATCCGGTTGGGGCGAGGCTTTGACTCAGGGGAGCGGAGAGGGTTGCGTGCGGTGGCACGATCCTGGACTGACGGCCGCGAAATGCCCGGGGATTCGAGGGGCCGTTGCCTGCCTCATGGGAGTTCGCGCTTGTCCCGGCAGGTCGCGTTAACGATTGGCGACTCGATTTTTCCTTTGTTTTCATGCCTTTGGTTGTGATGGTTAATCAAGGTAAACGGTTTGTTAACCATATTGGTGCACTAATGCAGGCGTACCTTATATCCGGCGGGAATCGCTTGTGGAGCAAGGTTGGCGCAAGTGTCTCGGCATAGAGTGAAGACTTTTTCAGGAGTGATCGATGAGTGACAAGCATGTGGCTGTCCTGATGGGAGGCTTTTCCTCCGAGCGGCCTGTCAGCCTGTCCTCCGGCAATGCCTGCGCCGATGCCCTTGAGGGCGAAGGATATCGCGTCACCCGTGTCGATGTCGGGCGGGATGTCGCTGCGG
This sequence comes from Neorhizobium puerariae, assembly GCF_042429745.1. Classification (NCBI taxonomy): domain Bacteria; kingdom Pseudomonadati; phylum Pseudomonadota; class Alphaproteobacteria; order Hyphomicrobiales; family Rhizobiaceae; genus Neorhizobium; species Neorhizobium puerariae. The sequence continues at coordinate 116,650 of NZ_JBHMAA010000028.1, forward strand.
TTCTTGCCGATCTCAGGCCGGATGTTGCCTTCAACGCCTTGCATGGGCCTTTCGGCGAGGACGGTACGATCCAGGGCATTCTTGAATATCTGGAGATTCCATACACGCATTCGGGCGTGCTCGCTTCCGCTCTCGCCATGGACAAGGGGCAGGCCAAGCATGTCGCGAAGGCTGCCGGCGTTCCGGTCGCCGAGGCAAGGGTGATGAGCCGGTTCGACATCGGAAATACGCATCCGATCGAGCCGCCCTATGTGGTGAAACCGGTTCGCGAAGGTTCGTCTTTCGGTGTCGTGATCGTGCAGGAGAATCAGTCGCATCCGCCGCAGGTCATAACCTCCCCGGAATGGCGTTACGGCGACCGGGTGCTTGTCGAGCGTTACATCCATGGCCGGGAACTCACCTGCGGGGTCATGGGCGATGTGGCGCTGGGCGTGACCGAGATCGTGCCGCTGAGCCATGCGTTTTACGACTATGATGCGAAATATGCCGCGGGTGGCTCGAAACACGTCATTCCGGCGCAAATTTCACCGAATATTTACCAAAAGATTCAAACACTAGCGCTCAAGGCGCATCAGGCGATGGGTTGCCGGGGCGTGAGTCGTTCGGATTTCCGTTACGACGACCGCTTTTCCGAGGATGGGGAAGTGATCTGGCTGGAGATCAATACGCAGCCCGGCATGACCCCGACGTCGCTGGTGCCCGAGATGGCCGCGCATGCCGGCCGTTCCTTTGGTGAGCTTGTCCGTTGGATGGTGGAGGACGCTACGTGTTTGCGTTGATCGGCAATAGAGCGGGTGGATCGCGCGGTCGTTCTCAGGGGCTTTATCCCGGTGCCGAGGAGCGTCGTGTCCTGCCGCGTCCGCTGCGGCGCGTCGTGCGCTTCTGTGTCAGTCTCGCGACGGGGCGGATTTATATTCCGGAGCATACGGGTACGATCGCCACTTTCGGCTTCTTCGCTGTCGTCGGTCTTTACGGCATGTCGCTTGGCGGGCACACCCAGACGGTCGCCCAGGCCACGACCGCGGCCGCGGGGTTTGCGATCGAGGACGTTCGTGTTTCCGGCAACGATCAGACATCCGAGATCGATATCCTCCAGCTTCTCGGTCTCGACGGCACGACATCGCTGGTGGCGCTCGACATCGATGCGGCCCGGCGCAAGCTTTCGGAGCTTCCCTGGGTGCAGTATGCGGAGGTTCGGAAGATCTATCCGAAGACGATCGAGGTGATGCTCAAGGAGCGTCGGGCTTTCGGCATCTGGCAGCACGGTTCCGAGCTCTCGCTGATCGAGAAGGACGGCAGCGTGATCGCGCCGCTGCGCGACAACAAGTTCGCCTCGCTTCCGCTCTTCGTCGGTCGCGACGCCGAAGTGGCCGCCGCCTCCTTCGAGGACGAAATGTCCGGCTGGCCCGAGCTGAAGGGCCGGGTGAAGGCTTATGTCCGGGTGGCTGGCCGCCGCTGGGACCTGCATCTCGACAATGGCGTCGTGCTGAAACTGCCGGAAAACAATGTCGCAAAGGCGCTCGCCGTACTCGCCCGTCTCGAAAAGGAGCAGGGCGTTCTGGGGCGCGATATCGCGGCTGTCGATCTGCGCCTCGAGGATCGCACGACCATCCAGCTCACCGGCGCTGCCACCGAGCGTCGCAAGCAGGCGCTGGAGGCGAGGGCCAAGGCATTGAAGAAGTCGGGAGAGCAGATTTGAGTGTTTTCGGTTCCTCCCATTTCGGCCTGCCGCGCATGAAGCCCCTGTCTTCCAAGCGTTCGCATGTGGTGTCCGTCCTGGATATCGGCTCCACCAAGGTGGTCTGCATGATCGCCCGGCTGACGCCGCGCCAGGAAAGCCAGGTCCTGCCGGGCCGGACCCACAATATCGAGATCATCGGCATCGGCCATCAGCGGTCGCGGGGCGTGAAGTCCGGCGTGATCGCCGATCTCGATGCGGCCGAAAGCGTCGTGCGGCTTGCCGTCGATGCGGCCGAGCGCATGGCGGGCCTCACGGTCGACAGCCTCATCGTCAACGTGTCCGCCGGCCGGCTGGCGAGCGACGTCTATACCGCGACGATCGATCTCGGCGGTCAGGAAGTCGAGGCGGCGGACCTCAAGAAGGTTCTGGTCGCGGCGAGCCACCAGTCGCTGCGTCAGGATCGGGCGATCCTGCATTCGCTGCCGACCGGTTTTTCGCTGGATGGCGAGCGCGGAATCCGCGATCCGCTGGCGATGTTCGGAGACGAGCTGGGCGTCGACATGCATGTGGTCGCCGCCGAACGCGCGACGCTGAAGAACCTCGAGCTCTGCGTCAACCGCGCGCATCTTTCCGTCGAGGGCATGGTGGCGACGCCTTATGCCAGCGGTCTCGCGGCGCTCGTCGACGACGAGGTCGAGCTCGGATGCGCGGCAATCGACATGGGCGGCGGCACCACGACGATCTCGGTCTTCGCCGAAGGCAAGCTCGTGCATACCGATGCGATCAGCCTCGGCGGCCACCATGTGACCACCGACCTGGCGCGCGGTCTTTCGACCCGCATCGAGGATGCGGAGCGCATGAAGGTCGTGCATGGTTCGGCATTGATGAACGGCGCCGACGAGCGCGACGTGATTTCCGTTCCGCCGATCGGCGAGGACGATCGCGATCAGCCGACCCAGGTGCCGCGCTCGCTCGTCACCCGCATCGTGCGGGCTCGCATCGAGGAAACCTTGGAACTGATTCGCGACCGCATCCAGAAATCGGGCTTCAGCCCGATCGTCGGAAAGCGTGTCGTGCTGACGGGCGGCGCAAGCCAGCTCACCGGCCTTTCGGAAACGGCCCGCCGCATCCTGGCGCGCAATGTCCGCATCGGCCGTCCGATGGGCGTCTCCGGCCTGCCGGCGGCGGCGAAGGGTCCGGCCTTTTCGACGGCCGTCGGCCTGATGATCTATCCGCAGGTCGCGGACCTGGAAACACACGCTCCCCAGAGCGGCCTGATGGCCTCGCTCGGCAGCGGCAATGGAAGGCTGGCCCGCGTGGGCCAGTGGTTGAAGGAAAGTTTTTGATGCAGGGGCTTTGGCCCGCTGCCTCAGAGAAGAGTTGGAATGAATTGGCCGGCGGCGATGCGGCCTGAAGAAGAAGGAACTGCTGCAATGACCATCAAGCTGCAAAAGCCGGAAATTAACGAGCTGAAGCCGCGCATCACCGTATTCGGCGTCGGCGGCGGCGGCGGCAACGCCGTCAACAACATGATCACGGCCGGGTTGGAAGGCGTCGATTTCGTTGTCGCCAATACCGATGCCCAGGCGCTCACGATGACCAGGGCCGAACGGATCATCCAGATGGGTGTCCGGGTCACCGAGGGTCTCGGCGCCGGTTCGCAGCCGGAAGTCGGTCGCGCCGCCGCCGAGGAATGCCTCGACGAGATCGTCGATCACCTGAACGGCACGCATATGTGCTTCGTCACCGCCGGCATGGGCGGCGGCACGGGCACGGGCGCCGCTCCGGTTGTCGCACAGGCCGCCCGCTCCAAGGGCATCCTGACCGTCGGGGTCGTCACCAAGCCGTTCCACTTCGAAGGCCAGCGCCGCATGCGCCTTGCCGAATCGGGTATCCAGGAACTGCAGAAGTCGGTCGACACCCTGATCGTCATTCCGAACCAGAACCTCTTCCGCATCGCCAACGACAAGACGACCTTCGCCGACGCCTTTGCGATGGCCGACCAGGTTCTCTATTCGGGCGTTGCCTGCATCACCGACCTGATGGTCAAGGAAGGCCTGATCAACCTCGACTTCGCCGACGTCCGCTCGGTGATGCGCGAGATGGGCCGCGCGATGATGGGCACCGGCGAAGCGTCGGGTCCGGGCCGCGCCATGCAGGCCGCCGAAGCCGCGATCGCCAATCCGCTCCTCGACGAGACCTCGATGAAGGGCGCTCAAGGGCTGCTGATCTCGATCACCGGCGGCCGCGACCTCACGCTCTTCGAAGTCGACGAGGCTGCGACCCGCATCCGCGAGGAAGTCGATCCGGACGCCAACATCATCCTCGGCGCGACCTTCGACGAGGCGCTCGAAGGCCTGATCCGCGTGTCGGTCGTCGCAACCGGCATCGATCGCGGCGCCCAGTCGATCGATATCCGCGCCGCCGAGATGCGCGCTGCCGCAAAGCCGATCATTCGGCCCTCCGCAGCCGTGCCTCCGGCTCCTCCGGTGGCGCAGCCGGTTCTACAGCCTGCTCCGGTCATGCAGTCCGCGCCTGCTCCCGTCCAGAAGCCGGCCTTCGATCCGGTCGCCGAGCAGATCCGTCTTGCGGAAGCCCAGATGGAACGCGAGCTTGCGATCGCCGAGCCGCCGCTGGCCGCTCCGGCACCCCAGCCGGTTGCCCAGCAGCCGGTCCATGAGGAGTTCCGCCCGCAGAGCCGTCTCTTCGCGGCCCCGGCTGAAGCTCCGGCACCGGTCGTGAACCGTCCGGCTCCGCAGCCTGCTTCGGTCCACGCCCATGTGCAGCCGCAGCCCGCTCCGGTGATGAGCCAGCCGGCGCCGCGGATGGCGCAGCCGGTCCATCACGAGCCGGTCGCTCCGTCGGCCTCGCCCGTCATGGAGCCGGTCCGCATGCCGAAGGTCGAGGACTTTCCTCCGGTCGTGAAGGCCGAGCTGGATCGCCGCTCCCAGCCGGTCCAGCATGTGCAGGAAGAACGCGGCCCGATGGGCCTCCTGAAGCGGATCACCAACTCGCTCGGTCGCCGTGAAGAGGAAGAACCGGTCAACGCCGACATGACCGCTCCGGCGCCGGCTCCCGCTTCGCAGCAGCGCCGCCCGCTTTCTCCGGAGGCAAGCCTTTATGCGCCGCGCCGGGGCAATCTCGACGATCACGGCCGTGCGGTTCCGCAGGCCCATCACGAAGACGACCAGCTCGAAATTCCGGCCTTCCTGCGCCGCCAGTCGAACTGAGTTAACGGCGGTCACGAAATGTGAAACGGCCCGGATCACAGATCCGGGCCTTTCCGTGTTTTGTTAATCAAGACGCAGAGTTAACAACGTAACAATCCGAAACGAACAGTGATTTGGAATGTACTAGACGGCTGCGTATGTAGGATGGTGAAAGACGCCCGAACGGGACCGCCGATTCACAGGATCGGCTGATTGAGAGGCGTCAAGAAAATCCGGGCCGTTGTGCTTCACGGGTCCGGCAAGAAAAAGGCAGCAGGAATGACCATCGGATTGCTCGGTTTCCAGACCACCATCGCCGCCCCGGTATCTCTGAAGGGGATAGGCGTTCATTCTGGGGCTCCGGTCGGCATCACGTTCCAGCCTGCCGAAGCCGGCACCGGCATTGTGTTCGCCCGCGTCTTCGAGGATGGAGGCTCGGTCGAATACCGTGCCGTTTCCTCCCATGTCGGACCTACGGATCTCTGCACGGTTCTTGGCAGTTCGCCCTCGAAGTGGGTGGCGACGATCGAGCATGTGATGGCCGCGCTTTATGCGCTCGGCATCGACAATATCGTGGTCGAGGTGGACGGCAGCGAAATGCCGATCATGGACGGCAGCTCCTATCCTTTCATCGAGGCGATCGAGCAGGCGGGCATCGTCAACCTCGGCATCAAGCGCCGTTACATCCGGGTCCTGAAGCCGGTGCGCATCGAATCGGGAGCATCCTGGGCGGAGTTCCGTCCCCATGACGGCACCCGTTTCGAAGTGGAAATCGATTTTTCCTCGCCGCTGATCGGCCGGCAGGGCTGGAAGGGCGAGCTGACGGCCGCGACCTTCAAGCAGGAGCTTTCCCGCGCCCGCACCTTCGGTTTCATGCGCGATGTGGAGCGCCTCTGGGCGGCGGGCTTCGCGCTTGGTTCCTCGCTTGAGAATTCCGTCGTCATCTCGGACGACGACACGGTCGTGAATGTCGAGGGCCTGCGCTACGAAGACGAATTCGTCCGCCACAAGACGCTGGACGCCGTGGGCGATCTGGCGCTTGCCGGCGCCCAGTTCATCGGCTGCTACCGGTCCTATCGCGGCGGGCACAAGATGAACGCCAATGCGCTGAAGGCGTTGATGAACGACCCGACGGCCTATGAAGTGGTCGAGGCTCCGTCGTCGCGCGCCGCGCGCGTGCGGGCACGGGAGTTCGTGCCGGTCAGCACGCCGGAGCTGGCTTCCTGGTTCGCCTGAAAAAGTTTGACCCGGTCGACTTTGTCGATTGCCTTGGCCGCTTCCCCGGAAGCGGCCTTTTCTTTTGGAGATAACCGGTGCGATGCCACAAAAATGCATTAATGCGGCACCATTGCGTTGCTCTCCCTTTGCTTTTATGGCTAGAACGGCCTTCTTGGGGAGCGGGCTTTTTACGCGCGGGACGATCAGGAACTGTCGAATGAACCATGTAGGGTCTGTGGGAATGCGTAGGACGGCAAGATTGACGCTTGTCTCGCTGGTATTGATCGGCGCCGGGTTTGGCATGACCGCCTGCCAATCGGACAAGGATATCGATATCACCAAGCTCGGCATGGAGACCGATCCGCCGGAAGTGCTCTACAATCAGGGGCTCGCCAACCTGAAGGCAGGCAACATGGCCGAGGCGGGACGCAAGTTCGATTCGATCGACAAGCAGAACCCTTTCACGGAATGGGGCCGCAAGGCGCTCGTCATGAGCACCTTCACGAAGTACCGGCTTGGCCGCAACGAAGACGCGATCTCCACCGGCAACCGCTACATGAGCCAGTATCCGCAGTCGCAGGATTCGGCCTATGTGCAGTACCTGATCGGCCTTGCCTATTCAAAGCAGATCGCCGACGTGACGCAGGACCAGAAGGCCGCGACCCGAACCATCGACGCCATGACCAAGGTCGTCAAGGACTATCCGAACTCGGAATATGTCGAAGACGCGCAGGCCAAGATCCGATTCGCCCGCGACCAGCTTGCCGGCAAGGAAATGCAGATCGGCCGCTACTATCTGGAGCGGAAGGAATATCTTGCCGCCGTCCGCCGCTTCCGCAACGTGGTCGAGCAATATCCGAACACCAACCAGGTGGAAGAGGCGCTGGCGCGACTCACCGAAGCCTATTATGCGATGGGCATCGTGGAAGAGGCGCAGACTGCGGCGGCGGTTCTCGGACGCAACTATCCGGACAGCCAGTGGTACGCCGATTCCTACAAGCTGCTGCATTCCGGAGGCGTCGAGCCTCGTGAAAATCGGGGTTCGTGGATTTCGCGCGCTGCGGGCAAGCTCGTAGGCGCGTAAGCGGAGCGCAAGATCGGGGAAACATGCTGATCCAGTTGTCGATCCGCGATATCGTATTGATCGAGCGGCTGGATCTTTCGTTCGAGACCGGCCTGTCGGTGCTGACCGGCGAAACGGGTGCGGGCAAGTCCATCCTTCTCGACAGTCTCTCGCTGGCGCTCGGCGGCCGCGGCGATGGCGGCCTTGTGCGCCATGGCGAGGAAAAGGGGCAGGTCACGGCGGTCTTCGACGTGGCCGGCAATCATGCGGTCCGCGGGCTGCTGCGCGAGAACGGCATCGATGACGACGGCGACCTGATCTTCCGCCGCATCCAGTCTTCCGACGGCCGAACGCGCGCCTCGATCAACGATCAGCCCGTGAGCGTGCAGCTCATGCGCCAGGCGGGCCAGCTTCTCGTGGAGATCCACGGCCAGCATGACGACCGGGCGCTGATCGACACCGATGCGCATCGCACGCTTCTGGATGCCTTCGCCGGCCTGGGCGACGAGGTGCTGCAGCTTTCGGGCCTCTACCGGGCCTGGAAGGATGGGGAACGTGCTTTCAGGACGCATCGCGCCAGGGTAGAGGCCGCCGCCCGGGAAGCCGACTATATCCGTGCCTCGGTCGAGGAGCTGGAAGCGCTTTCCCCGAGGGATGGCGAGGAAGACGAACTTGCCGAGCAGCGATCCCGCATGCAGAAGTCCGAGCGGATCGCCGGCGACATTTCCGAGGCCTCGGAATTCCTGAACGGCAATACGTCGCCCGTGCCGCTGATCGGCTCGCTCGTCCGCCGGCTGGAACGGAAGAGCCATGAAGCGCCCGGATTGCTGGAGGAGACGGTCGAGCTGCTCGACGCAGCGCTCAACCATCTCTCCAATGCGCAGATGGAGATCGAGGCCGCGCTGAGGAAGACAGAATTCGATCCGCGCGAGCTGGAGCGGGTCGAGGAGCGGCTGTTTGCGCTTCGCGCTGCCGGCCGCAAATATTCCGTCGCCGTCGTCGACCTGCCGGCGCTTGCCGAGAAAATGGTTGCCGATCTCGCCGATCTCGATGCCGGCGAGGAGAAGCTCGCCGAACTCGAAAAGCTGACGGCGGCGGCGAAGGCGCAATACGATCGGGCGGCGGCTGCCCTGTCGGGCAAGCGCAGGCACGGCGCCGAGGCATTGGCGAAAGCGGTGATGGCCGAACTGCCGGCGCTCAAGCTCGAACGCGCCCGTTTCATGGTCGAGGTCGCAAGCGATCCCGAGCAGGCGGCGGCCGAAGGCATCGACACGATCGAATTCCATGTGCAGACCAACCCCGGCACGCGCCCCGGCCCGATCATGAAGGTCGCATCCGGCGGCGAGCTGTCGCGTTTCCTGCTGGCGCTGAAGGTGGCGCTTGCAGACCGCGGCTCCGCGCCGACGCTGGTCTTCGACGAAATCGACACCGGCGTCGGCGGTGCGGTGGCGGATGCGATCGGCCAGCGCCTGAAGCGGCTTTCCGACAAGGTGCAGGTTCTGTCCGTCACCCATGCGCCGCAGGTGGCGGCCCGCGCCGCGACGCATCTCCTGATCTCCAAGGGGCCGGCGGGCGAAGGGTCCGACAAGATCGCCACCCGCGTTGCGACCATGGAGCCGGAACACCGCACCGAGGAGATCGCCCGCATGCTGGCGGGTGCCTCCGTCACCGACGAGGCGCGCGCGGCGGCCAAGCGGCTGCTTGCGGGGAATGGCTGAGCGCTCCCGTGCGGCTTTTCCATTTCAGCGACGACCCCGCAATCGAGCGCTTCGAACCGCAGCCGGTGCGGGTGCCATCTCCGCGAGCACAGGGGCGGGAATGGCTCAACGGTCCGCTCGTCTGGGCGGTCGATGAGGCGCATGACTTCATGTACCTTTTCCCGCGGGACTGCCCGCGCATTCTGATCTGGGCAAAGCCTGACACGGTTGTAGGGGATCGCCAGAGATGGCTCGGAGACTGGCGCGGGGTGGCCTATATCGAGCGTACATGGCTTGACCGCCTGGGCCACGAGACGATCTATCGTTATGAGATGCCCGCAGATGAGTTTGAGGATCTCGATGATGCGGGTATGTGGGTGGCGCGCAGGAGCGTCATACCGAAAGCTCTTGCAGCGATGTCAGGGCTCGACCGTGAATTCGCGTCCCGTGGCGTGGAGCTTCGGGTCGTCGACAGTCTGAAGCCATTGAAGCCGCTATGGGAGACCAGTCTCCATGCCAGTGGTATAAGGCTTCGCAATGCATTGGACTGGGAGCAAGGCGGGGCGATCTTCCCATCGGCAAAAATTGCTCTACAAAACGACTCCTCGATACCCGAGGAGTGAAACAGCATGTCCGCCGAAAAAACGCCCGTCGAGAATCTGACCGAGGAACAGGCCGCAGCCGAGCTGGCCTTTCTGGCTGCCGAGATCGCCCGTCACGACGAGCTTTATCACGGCCATGACGCGCCGGAGATTTCGGATGCCGACTACGATGCGCTGAAGCGGCGCAACGATGCCGTCGAGAAGCGTTTTCCGCAGCTCGTCCGCGCCGACAGCCCGTCGATCCGCGTCGGGGCGGCGCCGCTGCCGACATTCGCGCCGATCACGCATTCGCGGCCCATGCTGTCGCTCGACAATACCTTTTCCGATGAAGACGTGCGCGATTTCGTCGGTTCCGTCTACCGTTTCCTCGGCCAACTGCCGGACGGTTCGATCGCCTTCACGGCGGAGCCGAAGATCGACGGGCTTTCGATGTCGATCCGCTACGAGCAGGGCAGGCTGGTGAGCGCGGCGACCCGCGGCGACGGCACGACAGGCGAAAACGTCACCGAGAACATCAGGACGATCAAGGAAATCCCCGATCGCCTGCCGGCCGGCGCGCCCGACATCGTCGAGGTGCGCGGCGAGGTCTATATGCGCAAGAGCGATTTCCTGGCGCTCAACGAACAGATGGCGGCGGAAGGCAAGCAGACATACGTCAACCCGCGAAACACCGCGGCGGGCTCGCTTCGCCAGCTCGACCCGAAGGTGACGGCGAGCCGCAATCTGAAATTCTTCGCCTACGCCTGGGGCGAGATGTCGGAAATGCCCGCCGATACCCAGATGGGCATGGTGGAGAAGTTCGGGGAATGGGGGTTCCCGGTCAACCCGCTGATGCGGCGGCTGCATTCGGTCGAGGATATCATCGCGCATTACAAGGATATCGGACTGCAGCGTCCGGACCTTGACTACGAGATCGACGGGGTCGTCTACAAGGTCGACCGGCTCGACCTGCAGGCTCGGCTCGGCTTCCGCTCCCGCAGCCCGCGCTGGGCGACGGCGCACAAATTTCCCGCCGAGCAGGCTTTCACCCATGTGGAGAAGATCGACATACAGGTGGGGCGCACCGGCGCGCTGACGCCCGTCGCCCGGCTTACGCCCGTCACCGTCGGCGGCGTGGTGGTCACCAATGCGACGCTGCACAACGAGGACTATATCAAGGGCATCGGCAATTCCGGCGAACGCATCCGCGAGGAGGAGCACGACATCCGCATCGGCGACACGGTCATCGTGCAGCGGGCGGGAGACGTCATTCCGCAGGTGCTCGATGTCGTCATGGAAAAGCGCCCCGCGGACGCCGTGCCCTACGAATTTCCGAGGAAATGTCCGGTCTGCGGCAGCCACGCGGTGCGGGAGAAGAACGAGAAGACCGGCAAGCTCGATTCGGTGACCCGCTGCACCGGCGGTTTCGTGTGCCGCGCCCAGGCGGTCGAGCACCTGAAACACTTCGTCTCGCGCAACGCTTTCGATATCGAGGGGCTCGGCTCGAAGCAGATCGATTTCTTCTTCGAAAGCGAGGACCCGGCTCTGCAGGTCCGCACCGCACCGGATATCTTCACGTTGAAGAAACGGCAGGAAGAATCTCCCCTGACCAAGCTCGAAAATATCGATGGTTTCGGCAAGGTGAGCGTGAAGAAACTCTTCGATGCTATCGACAGCCGCCGCGAAATCTCGCTCAATCGCTTCATCTACGCGCTCGGCATCCGGCATGTGGGCGAGACGAACGCAAAGCTGCTCGCCCGCGCCTATGGCACGTATGAGGCCTTCGTGACAGCGATGAAGGAGGCTGCCGATTTCTCCGGCGACGCCTGGGATGAGCTCAACAATATCGAGGGCATCGGGGAGATCGTCGCGCGCGCGATTGTCGAATTCTTCAAGGAGCCGCGCAATATAAAGGTCATCGATGATCTGGTTGGAGAGCTGAAGGACGGCACGCCGATGCCGGCGGAGCAGGCCACGGCCTCGAACAGTCCGGTCGCCGGAAAGACGGTGGTCTTCACCGGCTCGCTCGAAAAGTTCACCCGCGACGAGGCCAAGGCGCGGGCGGAAAGCCTCGGCGCGAAGGTGGCGGGTTCCGTCTCCAAGAAGACCGACTATGTGGTGGCAGGCCCGGGCGCCGGCTCCAAGCTCGACAAGGCGAGGGAGCTCGGCGTCCAGGTGATGGACGAGGACGAGTGGCTGGCCTTCATCGGCGGCTGATCGTCACGCCCTCAGCCGCGCCATCGAATAGGCGTCGACATAGGCGCCGTCGCGGAAGGCGAATTTCCGGAAGTGGCCTTCCTTCACGAAGCCGCTCCTTTCGTAGAGCCGGATCGCATTGGCGTTGTCGGTGAAAACCGTCAGCTCGACGCGGCGCAGGTTCAGCCAGTTGTCGGCGATATCGAGGATCGCCGCCATCAACGCGCTGCCGATGCCGCGGCCCGTGAAATCGTCGTGCACGCCCATGCCGACCGACGCCGCATGCCGCCTGCGCCCCAGCATCGGTCCGAGGAAGATGTCGCCGACGATCCGGCCATCGAACTCCGCGACCAGCCTCCTTGCTCCGGGGGCGATCGTCTCCAGCCCCTTGCGTGTCTCCTCGATGGACTGGAAGGGCAGGCGCAACGTGCCGTAGCGGTAACCGGGCATGTTGGCGAGCGCTGCGAGCGCTTCCGCATCGCCGGGAGCGGCTGAGCGGATCACGACCCCTTCCGGCCGTTCGGATCGGGGAGGCTTTTCGCGGACGTCTTCACGGGATTTCATCTTGCTCTCCTTCGGTTTGCCGAGGCAGAGCGGAGCGACCCGAACCCTGCCATCTTTCGGCAGGGTTGGTGGACGGATGACCGGCTAACGCGCCAAGACCGCCACGCACCCTGCGGGGTGAATGGTCATGGTAAGGTGCATGTGGGCGGCAAAGCGGGTCATGGGCGTCATGAAGCCAGAGGCGGGACGAGACGTCAAGCACGATCGGGAATGCCATCTGCTCTTTGCCGAATCGAATTGCGGGTAGTAGTAGTCGCCGATACCCAGCCGGAGCAGCGTTTGAAGACCATCGCCATCGATTTCGAGACCGCCAACGAGCAACGCGGCAGCGCCTGCTCGGTCGGCTTGGCGTGGATCGAGGGCGACCGGGTCGTGCGGGTGGAGGAGCGGCTGATCCGTCCCAGGGACATGCGGTTTTCGTCCTTCAACATCGCCATCCACGGCATCCGGCCGGAGGATGTCGAGGATGCGGGCGAGTTTTCGGAAGTGATGGACGAGTTCATCGACGATTTCCGCGGCGCGACGATGATCGCCCATAACGCCGCCTTCGACTTCAGCGTCTGGCGCGCCTGCCTCGATGTTCACCGGCAGGCCTATCCGGAACTGTCGTATCTCTGTAGCGTGAAGATGGCCCGCAAGGTCTGGCCGCATCTGGGCTCGCACAAGCTCAACGTGCTGGCCGATCATCTCGGGCTCCGCTTCGCGCATCACAACGCGGCCGAGGATGCGGCGATCTGCGCGGAGGCGGCCATCGCCATCGCGCGGTCGCTCAGGGCTTCGCATGTCCGCGATGTTCCGGCGATGATCGGCATGCAGGCCGGCCGGCTCTTTTCCGGCGGTTACACTCCCTGCACGCTTCGCCTGAAGTAGATCGCTCGACATGGGCATTGTGGCTTGTAACTCCGCGGGCGCATCTTATCTCAGATCACGGATTGTTTACCGGAGCCCAAGCCCATGAAACGCCTGACCCGTCTCGCATCCGCCGCTGCCCTGTCCGCCGGCTTCCTCTCCATTCCCGCATCCGCCGAGGTGGTCGGCAAGGTCGGCGTCGACTGGATCGGCAACGATATCGTGGTGGAGGCCATCGCCGATCCGGAAATCAAGGGCGTGACCTGCCACGTCTCCTATTTCGACCGTTCGATCATCGACCGCCTGAAGCAGGGCAACTGGTTCGAGGACCCGTCGAACAGCTCGATCGCCTGCCGCCAGACAGGCCCGATCGAGATCGGCGACATCAGCCTGTCGAGAGGCGGGGAGGAGGTCTTCCGTGAGGGCCGTTCGCTGATCTGGAAGGATCTTCTCGTGAAGCGCATCTACGACAAGGCGAACGATACCCTGATCTATCTCGCGCATTCGCGGCAGATCGTCGAAGGATCAGCCAAGATGGCCATTTCCACCGTTCCGCTCTATGGCCAGCAGGTGACGTGGACGAAGGGCAAGCCTCAATAGGTCAGGCGACCGCTTCGGCCGCCGCCCGGCCCGCGGCACGGCCGGAAAACAGGCAGCCTCCGAGGAAGGTTCCTTCGAGCGAGCGATAGCCGTGCATGCCGCCTCCGCCGAAGCCGGCGGCCTCGCCCGCCGCATAGAGGCCCGGAACGATCTCGCCGCCCCCGGCGAGGACGCGGGCCGAAAGGTCGGTCTCCAGCCCGCCCAGCGTCTTGCGCGTCAGGATATTGAGCCTGACGGCGATCAGCGGTCCATGGGTCGGATCGAGGATGCGGTGCGGCCTTGCGGTACGCACCAGCTTGTCGCCGAGCGACCGGCGGGCGTTGTGGATGCCCATCACCTGCGCGTCCTTGCAGAAGGGATTGCCGATCTCCCGGTCTCGCGCACGGATTTCGCGTTCGATATCCACCAGTTTCAGGAGATCCGTGCCGGAGAGGCGGTTCATGCCGGCGACCAGATCGCTAAGCGTTCCGGCGACCACGAAATCCTCGCCGTGCTTCTTGAAGGCCTCGACCGGGCCGGTGGCGCGTCTGCCGATGGCGCGCCGGGCCGTGAGTTTCCAGTCGCGGCCGGTGAGGTCCGGATTCTGTTCGGAGCCGGAAAGGGCGAATTCCTTGCGGATGATGCTCTGGTTCAGCACGAACCAGCTATAGTCGTAGCCGCTCGCCATGATGTGCTGCAACGTGCCGAGCGTGTCATAACCGGGAAAGAAGGGAGCGGGCAGGCGTCTTCCCGTCGCGTCGAACCACAGGGAGGAGGGGCCGGGCAGGATGCGGATGCCGTGGTTTTCCCAGACCGGGCTCCAGTTCCGCAACCCCTCCGTATAATGCCACATGCGGTCGCGGTTGATCACGCTTGCGCCCGCGCGCTCGGCGATGCCGATCATCCGGCCGTCGACATGCTTGGGCACGCCGGACACCATGAATGCCGGATGGCGGCCGAGCCGTTCCGGCCAGTTCTGCCGCACCAGATCCTGATTGCCGCCGATGCCGCCGGACGCGACGATCACGACGGGCGCATGGATCTCGAAGTCACCGACCGGCGTCCTTGAGGTTTCCGCGCCGCGGATGGCGGAACTCGCTTCGAGGACGGCGCCCGAGACGCCTGTGACGGCGTTTCCCGTCCTGATCAGGTGGTCCACCCGATGCCGCCAGAGGAAGCGGATTTTTCCCGCCTTTTCGGCGTCGCGCGCCCGGCGCTCGAACGGCTTGACGACGCCCGGGCCGGTTCCCCAGGTGATGTGGAAACGCGGCACCGAGTTGCCGTGCGAGGTCGCGGCCCAGCCGCCTCGTTCCGCCCAGCCGACGACGGGAAAGATCCGGTGGCCCATCTGTCGGAGCCAGGAGCGCTTTTCGCCGCCTGCGAAGGCGACATAGGCTTCCGCCCAGGCGCGCGGCCAATGGTCCTCCTCCCGATCGAAACCGGCGGTGCCGAGCCAGTCCTGCCAGGCAAGATCGAAGGAGTCGCGGATGCCCATGCGCCGCTGCTCTGGCGAATCGACCAGGAACAATCCGCCGAGCGACCAGAAGGCCTGGCCGCCGAGATTCTGTTCCGGCTCCTGGTCGACGACGACCACCCTGCGCCCGGCGTCGGCGAGTTCGGTTGCTGCGACAAGGCCGGCCAGTCCGGCACCCACGACGATGGCGTCGGCAACATCGCTCACCCACGCTCCTCCCAAAGCGTGATCACGGCATTTCCGCCGTGTTTTCCCACGGAGATACAGCCATACCGTGCAATGCGAGTCAACGGTGGCGGGGGCGATGAAAAAACCGGGCTCGACTGGCGAGCCCGGTGCTGGAGTATTTCCGCCGGAAGATCAGCGGACGTAAACGATCCTGCTGCCGTCGGCGGCGGTGTCGATGCCGACGACGTTGTTGAGTTCGACGTTCTGGCCGACGAGCGTCCGACGCAGTCCGGAATCGGTCCTGACCTCGTTCTGGGCGGCCCTGACCGTCGCTTCGCTCGGATGGGCAAACGTATCGGGAATGCTGAGGAAGCGGGCGCTGTCATCCGCTTCGGGATCGGTATAGACGATGCGGACATCGCCCTGGAGCGGGGTCGCCATGCCGCCCATCTCCCGGGCATAGGCGCTTCCCATCGTGGCGGCGGACATCAGGACTGCAAGTGCAAAAGCCTTGTTCATGGTCATTCTCCTATCTTCGTAACCAGCCGAAGGAGCCTTGAAGCGGTTCGGTTGGGCGTTTTGCGACAGAAGAACCCGCGGTGCGGAAAGGCGGTTCCTGATTTTATTCTTAAGATTTCGTAATGAATTATGTAATGATTACAGGAAGTTAATCTTCCGTCGCGGTTCGCCGCGGCGGAAGATTCCAAGTGTTTGTTTGCGCTGCAAAATCAGGCTGCTTCGCGCGCCAGCTCGTCTGCGATCACCGTGTCGAGGTTGAGGAAGCAGACCATGGTCTTTTCGAGCGCGACGATGCCGCGGCAGAAGGCGCGCTGGGCTTCCGGGATGATTTCCGGGGCCGGCTGCAGGTCTTCGCTGCGGATGGTCATCATGTCGGAGACCTGTTCGACCAGCAGGCCGACCAGCTTGCCGGCGATGTCGGTGACGATGATCGCGGAACGCTCGGAAGGCTCGGTCATCTTCATGCCGAGGCGGCAGGCCATGTCGATGACCGGGATCACCGCGCCGCGCAGGTTGATGAGACCGAGAACGTAGGGCGGTGTGTGCGGCATCGGGGTCACCGGCGCCCAGCCGCGGATTTCGCGGATCGCCATGATGTCGATGCAGAATTCCTGGTCTCCGAGATGAAAGGAGACGATTTCGAGATAGGCGCCGGACTGCTTGATGGCATTCGTCATGTCAGAACTCTTCCCATTTGTCTGAGGAGCCCGAGGCCTTTTTGGCGGAGGCCGGGCTATTGCTGAAGGCTCCCGCGAGCTTGTTCATCAAGTTCAGTGCGGGGGAGGGGCTTGCTGACGTGGAGGCTTCCGCCATGTCGACGGTGCGCGGGCCATTGCCGCCACGGATCTGAAACTGGCTGATCAGCCTGTTGAGGCTTTCCGCGTCGCTTGCCAGCGAGTGGCTTGCGGCGGTGCTTTGCTCGACCATGGCGGCGTTCTGCTGGGTTGCGTGATCCATCTGGCCGATTGCGTTGTTGATCTCCGTCAGTCCGGTCGATTGTTCGCGCGCAGAAGTGAAGATCGCGTGAACGTGGTCGTTGATTTTCAGCACGTCGTCGCCGATGCGGGTCAGCGCCTCGCCTGTCGCCTTTACGAGGTCCACGCCGGTCTTGACCTCCTGGTTGGAGCGGCTCACCAGCGCCTTGATGTCCTTGGCGGCGCCTGCTGCGCGTCCCGCCAGTTCGCGCACCTCCTGGGCAACGACGGCAAACCCCTTGCCGGCCTCGCCGGCGCGGGCCGCCTCGACGCCGGCATTCAGCGCCAGAAGGTTGGTCTGGAAGGCGATCTCGTCGACGACGTTGATGATCTTGCCGATTTCCGCCGTGGCATCCTCGATCCGCCCCATGGCGGACGTCGCGTCGCGGACGACCGCGGCGGACTGTTCCGTATAGTCCTTGGCATGGCCCACCATCTCGCTCGCTTCCTCGGCGCGATGCGTCGCGTTGCGGACGGTTGCGGTGATCTGTTCGAGGGCGGACGAGGTCTCTTCCAGCGATGCGGCCTGTCGTTCGGTACGCTTGGCGAGGTCGTCGGCGGCGGAGCGCATTTGGTTGGCGTTGGCGCCGATCGAGCTGGAGCTGCTGGAGACCTCCGTCATGATGTGGCGCAGCCGGTCGACGACGCGATTGAAATCGTGACGCAGGCGTTCGAGGTCGTCGCGGAACGGGCGGCTCAGCATCGCGGAGAGATCGCCTTCGGAGAGACGGTTCAACGCCTCGCCCAGCGAATCGACGGCGAAGTGAAGCGCCTCGGCGTCGGCCTTCTGCTCCTCGTCGCGGGTCTGGCGGCGACGTTCGTTCTGGTGGCGCTCATCCTCGAGACTGGTCTCGAGCGTCTGGCGTTCGACGGCGGAGAGGCGGAAGACATCGGTTGCGCGCGCCATTTCGCCGATCTCGTCGCCGCGGTCGGTGCCGTCGACGGGCGTGGCATAGTCGCCGTTGATGATCCGCTGCATGCTGGCGCGGACGCCGTCGACGCCCCGGCGGATCGCTCCGCCGTGGACCGCCTGCAGGAGCGCCATGACGGCAAGAGCGATCAGGCCGCAGCCGATCTGCACGTAGAGCGAGGTTGCCGAGAGCGTGTTCGCTTCCTGGACGCGCGCATTGACAAGCGCGTCGCCGGCATTGGCAAGATCGGCCAGCAATTTGGTGAGGCGTTCGCCCGCGCCGTCGATGGCGTCGTCGAGCCTGGCGTATTCCTCTTCGGGCGCGCCGTTTTCGACGAGGTTCTTGAGGTCGACCTGGATGGCCCTGGAGACTTCCTTGAGGTCGGCGTCATAGGAGGAAACCACCGTGGGATTTCCCACAGCGCCGGCGAGCGTCTTCAGGTCCGCTCCGCCTTCGGACAGTTGCCTGACCCCCTCGTTGATGGCCTGCAGCCGGTCGGGCTGGATCTGCCGCTCATCCGCGTCGATGATCGTATCCATGGCCGCGAGGACAAGGCGCAGGTTGGCGATCCGGAGTTCGTTCGCGACGTCCACCAGATGCTGGACCTCGGTTGCCCGGGCGAGCGCCTGGTCGAGCTGCCGTCCTTCATGCCACCCGACGAACAGCATGGCGCCTATGCCGGCGAATGCCGCGCCAGCCAATGTCCAGAGGCGCTGGTTCACAGAAAATGTCTTGTGGAACGGCTTGCTTGTCATGCTGCTCGGGTTCCCTGGTCACCGGACGCGACCGGCGGACTTTGGTGGATGATGCAGGAACAGGGGCGAACCGTTGTCGGTGACGTCATGTCTTGGCGGGGCCGGGTCGTGGACATGCCCGGAATCCTCCCGGGTGCATGCCGCACCGGACACCGGCCGTCGGATCGACTCGTAAAACCGCTTTCGCTTTCATAAGCTCTCAGAGAGATATTAATCCTCTGCTAATCTTGTCCCGCGTTTGCGGGGGCTTTCGAAAAATTTCGACTGGACATAGAATGCCGGGCATGAACCGGACTTCCAGCGCCAGCCACAATCTGCCTCTTGCCGCCGCCATGGGCCTACTCGCCCTCGGGGTCTCGGGAGCCGCCTTCTACGGCTGGCTTCGGTTCGGCTCTTCGATCCTCCTTTCGCTCGGCGAGACTGGCCTTTCCTGGTGCCTCTGAAACCTGTCGCCGCGTCTGGGACAAATCAGCGCGATCGCCTGAGAAAACATCTTCTTGAATTGCCAGCCGCCCGGGTCGGGGTTATCGGTCCGGCAACCGGGACATCGAGTTCCCGGGATCAGATTCGAAGAGAATGCCGATGAAGACCTTTCGTACCATCCTCTGGATCGCCGTGGCGGCGCTTGCCGGCATTCTGGCGTGGCTCACTTTCGAGGTGACGCGCTCCAAGCAGGAACTGGCCGAGGGGCCGTTCGGCGTGCCGTTCCAGCTCGTCGCCCAGAACGGCCAGGCGATCACCGAAAAGGCGTTCCAGGAAAAGCCGACCGCGCTCTTCTTCGGTTTCACCCATTGCCCGGAAGTGTGCCCGACGACGCTTTTCGAGCTCAACGGCTGGCTGCACAAGGTCGATCCGGACGGCACGAAGCTCAACGGCTTCTTCGTCAGTGTCGATCCGGAACGCGATACGCCGGAACTGCTCGGCCAGTACATCTCCAATGTCACCGACCGGGTGAAGGGCATTTCCGGGCCGCCGGCGAAGGTCGGCGAGATGATCAAGGGCTTCAAGGTCTATGCCAAGAAGGTGCCGGTCGACGAGAAGGACCCGAACGGCGATTATACGATGGACCATACGGCCTCGGTCTTCCTGCTCTCCAACGGCGGGCGTTTCGCCGGCACGATCGCCTATGGCGAAAATCCCGATGTCGCCGTCAAGAAGCTCGAAAATCTGATCAAGGGCTGACACCTTCGCGGTTGAAGCCTCCCCCGTTTCTGTGGCAATCCTCCCGGCTACCCGCCACCGAAGCGCGCGGCACCCGGCCGGATTGTCCGGTGGCGCTTCGGTTTCGTTCATTTTCGCATGTCGCCATCCCGAGGCCGGTTCCGGCATCAGGGCGGCAAGCGGCAGCTGAGAGACCATTTCCTTGAGCGAGATCCGCCTTTACGTCACGTCCACCGAAAAGGGGGCAGCGCAGATCCTTGATATCCTGTCGGAGGTCTTCGGCGAGGAGGATTTCGCCATCGCCACCACCGAGGTGGATGAGAAACGGGATATCTGGGAAGCCTCCGTCTACATGATGGCCGACGAAGAGGAGGCGGTGCGCGAGCGGATCGCCGAAGGCATCCGCCACGCCTTTCCGGATGCGGCGATCGAGCGGGAGGTGATCCCGGACGTCGACTGGATCGCCAGATCGCTCGAAGGCCTGAAGCCTGTGCGGGCCGGGCGGTTCCTCGTGCATGGCTCGCATGACCGCGACAAGGTGAAGGCCAACGATATCGGCATCGAGATCGATGCCGGTCAGGCTTTCGGAACCGGCCATCACGGCACCACGGCGGGCTGCCTGGAGATGATCGAGGAGGTGATGCGCGCCCGGACGGTCCGCCGCGCGCTCGATCTTGGGACCGGAAGCGGCGTGCTGGCGATCGCCGCGCGCAAGCTGCGCGATATTCCGGTGCTCGGAACGGATATCGATCCGGTCGCGGTGCGTGTCGCCCGTGAAAACGTCCGCCGCAACGGCATCGCTGCGGGGATACGGCTTGAAACCGCGCCGGGTTTCCATTCGCGGGCCTTTCGCGAGGAGGGGCCGTTCGATCTCATCATCGCCAATATCCTGGCCCGGCCGTTGATGAAGATGGCGCCGCAGCTTGCCGCGCATCTGGCGCCGGGCGGCTCGGTCATTCTCTCGGGCATTCTGGCCGCGCAGCGCTGGAAGGTGCTGGCCGCCTATAACGGCGTGAAGCTTCGCCATGTCCACACGATCTGGCGCAACGGCTGGGTCACCATCCACCTGCGTCGCGGCTGACGGGATCGCCGGACGAAAAAGGCCGGACGCGGGTTTCCCTCGACCGAGTTTCGCACGACTTGGGCGTCGATCACGGAGTTCGAAGCTTTTGTCCGGTCTGTATGCCTGGCATCAAGGATATTGCGTTGCAGCAATGATCCTTCTGCATGGCTTTTGGAGCGGACAGCAAAAAGGCGGCACTTTTGGTGCCGCCTTGCGACCGGCTCCGAAGAGCCGGCCTACCCGCGAGCCGGGAGGAGGAGGTGCTCAAGCGGGTCACGTATTCTGAAAATCAGGCAGGTGAGGGAGGAGATCGCCGCCTGATCCTTCGTTCAGAACACGTAGCTGGTCGCGCCCTTGCGGCGCAGTTCTTCGCGGCTGGTGCCGAGGCCTTTCAGCGTTTCGTCGTCAAGGTTCAGCAGGGCGCCGTTGACGTAGCGGGCAACCTGACGTTCACGGGCTTCAACCATCCGGTTGAGAACTGTACGGAAAAAAGAGGTAGCCATACCGGTATCCCTTCGACTGACGGGCCTTGTTCGGCGCCCATCGATGGTTGCAATATAGATCGCTTCCGGAGGGTGAGGGAGTGAGCTTCCATCATTGGTGTTATGCGCCTATTGCATGGAGTGCTCCAATCCGCATCAGGCGATGTTAGCAAATGCACAATAGCTGGTCGTTTTCGGCTTTGGCTGGCATTGGCCGGCGAAGATGGGCTAGGTTGATGACTCGCAGCCAGACCAGTCCGGATCATCAGCTATGTTTCAGTCTTTCGAAGTGAAGTCCGCCCCGCAGTTCGGCCGCGAGCGCGCCACCGCGCTGAGGGCCGGGTTCGCCGATCTCGGCATCGACGGGTTCCTCGTGCCGCGTGCCGACGAATACCAGGGTGAATACGTGCCGGCCTCGGCCGAAAGGCTCGCATGGCTGACCGGATTCACCGGGTCGGCCGGGATCGCCCTCGTCACGCAGCGTGAGGCGGTGGTCTTCGTCGACGGACGTTACGTCACCCAGCTCGCGGAACAGGTGGACGGAACGGTCTTCACCGGCGGCGACCTCGTCAACGAGCCTGTGCATGTGTGGCTGACGCGGCATGCGCCCAAGGGTTTTCGCCTCGGGATCGATCCATGGCTGCATGCCGGGGCGGAGGTGCGGCGGCTGGAGAAGGCGCTTGCTGAAATCGGCGGTTCGCTGGTGTTGCTCGAGAGGAATCCGCTCGATGCGCTGTGGACCGATCGCCCTGCCGAACCGCTGGGGGCCGTTGCGATCCAGAAGCAGGAACATGCCGGCAGGCTTGCGAGCGGAAAGATCGCCGAGATCGGAAGCCAGGTGAGGGACAAGGGCGCGGCGGCGGTCCTCATCACCGATCCGTCCTCGGTCGCGTGGATCTTCAATATCCGCGGCGAGGACGTGCCGCATACGCCCCATCCCCTGAGCCGGGCGATCATTCCCGCCGAAGGCACGGCCGAAATCTTCCTCGACAAGCGCAAGACGGGGATCGAGGCGGAGGCCTATCTGGCCCAGCTTGCGCTGCAGCGGCCGCCGTCCGAACTCCTGACGCGCCTGGCGGCGCTTTCGAAAAATGGCGGAAAGATCCTGATCGATCCGGACCTGACGCCGCTTGCGCTGACCAGGGCCATTGACGCCGCCGGCGGGGAGGTGGTGGAGACCGCCGACCCCGCGAGGCTGCCCCGCGCCTGCAAGAACGGGGAGGAACTCGGCGGCTCGGCCGAGGCGCATCTGCAGGATGGCGCGGCCATGGTCGAATTCCTCCATTGGCTGGACCGGCAGGCGCCGGGCTCAATCACCGAGATCGATGCGGTCAAGGCTCTGGAGGCGGCCCGTGTCCGGGTCGGCCGGAATATGCAGAACCCGCTCAGGGACATTTCTTTCGATACGATTTCAGGCGCCGGTGAGCATGGCGCGGTCATCCACTACCGCGTGACGACGGAGACCAACCGGAAGCTTGGGGCGGGTGAGCTCTTCCTGATCGATTCCGGTGCGCAATATGTCAACGGCACCACGGATATCACCCGCACGGTCGCAGTGGGCGCCGTGCCGGAAGACCGCAAGCGTTTCTTCACGCTCGTGCTGAAGGGCATGATCGCCATCAGCACGGCGCGTTTTCCCAAGGGCACGCGCGGTTGCGACCTCGACCCTCTCGCCCGCATCGCGCTCTGGAAGGCGGGCGGCGACTATGCGCATGGCACCGGCCACGGCGTCGGTTCCTATCTTTCTGTGCACGAGGGGCCGCAACGCATCTCGCGGCTCGCGACCCAGGAATTGCTGCCGGGCATGATCCTTTCCAACGAGCCCGGCTACTATCGCCCCGGCTCGTTCGGCATCCGGATAGAGAACCTCATCTATGTGGAGGCGGCTGAGGAGATCGAGGGCGGCGACCAGCCGATGCTCTCGTTCAAGACGCTGACCTGGTGCCCCATCGACCGGCGGCTCGTGCTGCCGGCCTTGCTGACAGCGGAGGAGCTGGCCTGGCTGAACGGCTATCATGCGGAGGTCCGTGACAGGCTGACGCCGTTGCTCGACGACCAGGCGACCAAGGACTGGCTCGCGCAGGCGACGGAACCGCTCGCCTGACCAGAACCCGAGCCTGATCAGAATCCGAGCCAGTCAGAATCCGAGAAGGTGGCGGCAGATCATCGCCGTCGCCCAGCCGGCTCCGAGCATCAGCAGCCCGGGATATCGGAGGCCCGCGACGAGCGCGACCAGCATGGCGATCTTCACGTCCCAGCCGCCGTTGAAGAAGGACGGCGCGACCAGCGTGGTCAGGACCGCGGCCGGCACGGCATTCAGGGCCTGCTCCATCCTCGGCGGGATCGTCTTCATCCGGGTGATCAGCACGTAGCCGCCGATGCGGGTGAGGAAGGTCGCGACCGCCGCGGCGAGAATCAGGAAAACCATGTCCATGGAGATCGGATCGGCCATGTCAGGTCTCCGTTTCGCTTGCGGCCGTCACGGGCACGCGTTCCTTCGGCAAGGGAAGCAGGGCGGCCACGGCGACGCCGACGGCGGCGCCGATGCTCACATGCCAGGGCGAGCCGACGAAATGATATCCGAGCATGGAGCCGAGCGCGCTTGCCGCCACGACCGGATAAAAGCCCGGCCTGCGGCGAAAGCCGATCACAAGGCCCAGGAAGTAGATCGGCAGCAGCACATCGATCGCGAGCGTGCGCGGGTCTCCCATCATCCTTCCGAAAAACGCGCCGACCATGCTGAAGAACAGCCAGGGAAAATAGATGGCGCCGCCGAAGCCGAGATACCAGGCGAAGCTCACGGCGTGGCCGGCTTCCCCGCGCCTGATGGCTTCGGCGAATTGCGGATCGGTCAGCAGGAAGAAGGTGAGGAACCTCTGGGCCGGCGTGTAATGGGCGATGAACCGCGTCAGCGCCGCCGAATAGAGGATGTGGCGGAAATTGACGGCGAAGACCGACAGCACGATCAGCCAGGGCGCGACATGCTGGCCGAAGAGCTCTATGCCGACGAGCTGGCTGGCGCCCGCGTAGACGGTGGCGCTCATCAACCCGGCTTCCATCACGGACAGGCCGTTGTCTGCGGCGACGGCGCCGAACAGGATCGCGAAGGGGGCGGAGGAGAGGGCGACGATGCCGCCGCCGCCAAGGCCGTCTTTGAACTCGCTGCGATTCATCCCTGGATGGACCTCGGGTCTGGCCGGAAACCCCTCGTGCTTCGGCACGGCAGAGCTTCCGGCATGATGTGATGTTCCGGCATGTCGTCCTCCGGCATTCCCTGCTCTAGACGCCGGGCGGCCCCTTGGCTTGAACAAAAGTGCCCGGCACGGATGCCGGTCCCGATCAGGAGGGTGGTGACGGGAAACCCCGGCCTGGAGCAGGTCTCCGGCCGGACACTGAAATCCATGCACGCGCGAGACGCTGCCTACAGGGCCGCGCTCCGACACGCAATCGAATTGCTCTGATGGATCGATCGATTCCGCTGAACCATCGGTTCAATCGGCGAGGATATCCTTGCTCAGGACAATGCCGACGCCTTTCGCCTTCATCTCGGCGATCGCATTCCTGACGCCCTCGGGATCGATGCCGCGGCTGGCGTCCTCGATGAAGCGCACCTTCACCTCCGGCAGCATCTCGACGGCGTCGAGGGCGGAGAATTTCACGCAATAGTCGGTGGCGAGGCCGCAAACGTCCAGTTCCGTCACCCGCTGCGCCCTCAGATAGCCGGCGAGGCCCGTCAGGGCCGCCTGGTCGTTATCGCGGAAGGCGGAATAGCTGTCGACGGCCGGGTTTTCGCCCTTCTGCTGGATGTAGTCGACGGCCTCCATGTCGAGATCGGGGTGGAATTCCGCGTCCGGCGTGCCCTGTACACAGTGGTCCGGCCACATGACCTGCGGTCTTCCGGAAAGCTCGCCCATCTCGAAAGGTTTCTTGCCGGGATGACGGGAGGCGAAGCTGCCGTGGTTTTCCGGATGCCAGTCCTGCGACGCGACGATCAGGTCGTAACCGCCGTCCTCGATCAGCCGGTTGGCGACCGGCACGATCTCGTCGCCATGCGCGACCGGCAGATTGCCGCCGGGGCAGAAGCCGTTCTGGATATCGATCAGGAGCAGAGCCTTCATCTGAACACCCTCGCAAATCATCTCCCGTCAGGATGCCAAGCATGGCCCTCGGGATCAAGATCGAAACGCTGCCGGGTCCGTCCGGCGCGATGCCGCAGACCCGAAACCCGCCGAATCACCAGCGACCGTTCCTTAACATGCCGGCGCCGCGCGATCTTCCGGCATCGGGGGACAAGCCGCCCGCCCGCGCGTTTCGGTATACGGTTGGGTACGCCGGCCTCGTGGATCGGGGAGGGGATCGTTCTCCCGGGAGCGTGCCTGCGACGGATTGGCTGCCCTCCGTCCGGAATCACGATTCGCCTTGAATCCATGGATTTTTATGGTTAAACAGCAACGGTTGCTGGCTTGTTTGCCGCTGTTGCGTTGGGGGAACGGTCATTCCGTTGCCGCATTTCGGCTAAACTTCCGGCGGTATGCGCTTTTATGTGCACCACCGAAACTCAAAATCGGGGCGGCGTAAAGACATTGGTTACCATAATCGTTCATCCTCACATGCAGTCGTCTGGCGGCAGTGAGCAGTTCCTTCCTCTGCTCAGCGTTTGCCGGGATTGTGTCGGTGGTTTCGCGCAGGCGAGTTCCGCCCATGTGAGTAACGGTTCGGGTAACGAGTGATGGCGCGTTCTGTCCAGGGTTCAGTGAATGGCAAACAGGTGCGTAAAGCGCCGCAGCGCCGCAGGAAATCCCGCCCTCTCCTGGCGAATGTCGCAATCGGCATAGGCCTGACGGTCGCGACCCTGATGGGCGCTTCCGTGGTGACCATGGCGACGGCCGTCAAGTCCGCCTCCGACGTCAAGTTCGAAACGGCGCTCGCCGCTCCGGTCGCGCTGGCGGGTGCTGCAACGCTTGCCGGGCGCGAAGTCTTGGCCGGGCGCGAAGTCGATGTCTCGAAATTCTCCCGCCTGCCCGGCAGTTCCCCGGCTGATCCGAAAGGCAAGCGGCTTGCCGGCGCCGAGATGGCCGCCCTCGAAGCCCGCAGGCCGGCCCCGTCGAGCGTGAAGCAGATGCTCGACGTCGCCATGGCCAAGGCGGCGCGTCATACGGAAAAGGAGCAGCAGTTCGCTGCCCTCCAGAAAGTCCGTCCCGACGCGCAGGCGATCCGCGCCGTGCTCGGCCCCGCGATGGAAAACCTGGTGGTCGTCGCGCCTCGCGGCGACGACGCCATGCCGGACCTGATCCAGGACGCCGCGCCGGCGACGAGGGTCGCCGAACTCAAGGACATGAAGCCGGTCGAGATGGCCGCGCTGGAAGAAACCGCTCTTGAGGACGACGATGCCGGCGGACAGCAGGCCGCCGCTCTCGTCCCGGAGCTGGCGCCAGCCCCTGCCTATGCCCTGCCGAAGGCCGGTCCGCTGCCGGTCATCCGTCCGTCCTCGGCAAACGGCGGGAAGCCGGCCAAGCCGACTGCGCTTGCCGCCATCGCCGCGGTGGCGCCGCAGAAGCCGGGCCGGGCCGCCGACGATGACAAGCCCACCGCGCTGGCCTTCGCCAAGCCCGACAATCCGCTGCGCGAGACGCCGTCCGCCCCTGCGCCTTCCGCGCCGAACTGGCCGGGCATCGGCAGCAAGGTCGCCGTCTACGACATCACCAACGCGGTTGTGCACATGCCGAACGGCAGCAGGCTCGAGGCTCATTCCGGCATCGGCAGCCTGCGCGACAATCCCAAGTTCACCCATGTGAAGATGCGCGGCCCGACGCCGCCCGGCACCTACAAGCTCTCCATGCGTGAATCGCTGTTCCACGGCGTGGCCGCGATCCGCCTGACGCCGGTCGACGGCAAGGCGCCGCAGGGCCGCACCGGCCTGCTCGCCCACAGCTTCCTGCTGCGCGTGCGCGGCGATTCGCACGGCTGCGTCGCCTTTGCCGAATACGACCGCTTCCTCAAGGCTTTCCAGCGCGGCGAGATCACCCATATGGTGATCGTGCCCGCATGGGACGGCAAGCGCCCGGGCCGCGGCAATGGCGGCGGGTTCCTCGCCAAGCTCTTCAGCGGCAACGACGCCTGATCTGGAACGACGTCTGATCCGGCCGGTTTTGACGCCAGAGACGCCTATGCCGGCTTCGCTGGCGAGGATGGAAGCGTATCAGGCACGGCCGGTTCCGCCGACGCGGTCAGTAATCACGCCCCGCATACCGATCCGGCAGCGCGGCGTCGCCGTTGTGGCCGATGAAGACGGCCCAGACACCCCCCGGACGCCACACTGTTTCCATGGGCGCGGCAGCTTCTTCCGGGTTCAGTTTCAGGACATCGCGCCGATAACGGTAAAGGAAGGCCGTAACGCGGGCATTGAAGATGCAATGCACATGAATCCGGTCGTTCCTGGTGGCTTCCATGATCTGGCAGAAGCGATCGAAGTCGCTTTCGGCCGGAGCCGCGAAATCCACGGGCAGATGAATATAGGTCATGCCGAGGCTGGACACCGTGGCCCGTTCGTCCTTCAAGGCCTTTTCATGGTTGTGAATGCCGAGATTGACGATATGGCTCACCGCGAGTTTGCTGATACTGGCCAACTGGCCTTCGGTCGGCTGGCCCGAGGTCGTCAGCCTGCTGCTCAAGCGCCGCCAGTTGACGATCTCGACCGGATCGCCTGCGACGCCAAAGAGATCGGTACGCATGGGGCACTCCTTTCGTTGCCAGAGCATCCTGCGTTCAGGTGGAATCGCCTGAGCGCAGGATGCTCCAGATTCAAAGAATTAGGCGTCCTTAGTGCGCCCGGCGCTCTAGGATGCCCAGGCGCGCGGCTTGTCGTTCCGTGCTCCCCGATGGTGCCCCATCTTTATCGCCAGTTACACGGACGGAGTGACGATCATCCGGTTCGGTCCGGTTGGCAAGCCTTCCGTCGAGAATTCAGCTTTCACCCCAGGATATCCCGCGCGACGCGCATGAAGATCCGCGTGCCGATCGAGATCAGGTCGTCGGGAAAATCGTAGTTGGGATTGTGAAGGTTCGGAATGTCCTCGCCGGCACCGAGGAAGAACATCGCCGATTTCGAGACCGAGCCGAACCTTCCGAAATCCTCCGAGCCGCGCATCGTCTCGCCCGGCTCGTGCAGGACGCCTTCGGCGTCCATCGCGGCGCGCAGCAGGTCGGCGGCCTGCCGGTCGTTCTCGGAATGGACGAAGATGTCGTGGTATTCCAGCGTATATTCGAGCCCTCCCTCCGAGGCGGCACCGCGCACCAGGGCTTCGGCGGCGGCTACCAGCGAATCCATCCCGGCATCCGTCATGCTGCGCAACGTCACCCAGACCTCCGCGTAGCCGGGAGCGATGCCGAAGGCGGGCTCGCCGACCGATGCATGCGTCACCGTCGCCAGGACGAGGTCCTCCGTCGCGATGCTTCCCTTGCCCAGGCCCGTCAGCGCCGGCATCAGATTCGCCACGGCGGGGACCGGCGAAATGCCGGTTTCCGGCATGGAGGCATGCGCGGTGCGGCCCGAAAGCGTGATCCTCAGCCCGCGCGAGGCGCAGTTGGCGATGCCGTCCTTCAGCCAGACATGGCCGAGCGGCAGGCCCGGCATGTTGTGCAGCGAGAAGCTGTAGTCCGGTTTCAGGTCCGCGAATTTTTCGTCGGCGATGACCGCTGCGGCGCCCGCGCCCGTCTCTTCCGCCGGCTGGAAAAGCAGGATCGCGCATCCGCGCTTCGGCCTTTGCCGCCCGAACTGCCGGCCGAGCGCCGCGAGCATGGCCATATGGCCGTCATGCCCGCACATGTGGCCCTTGCCGGGAATCTTCGAGCGATGGTCGGGCTGGCCCACCTCCTCGATCGGCAGCGCGTCGAGCTCGGCGCGGAACATCACCGCCGGGCCGGGCGCGCCGCTGTCATAGACCACGGCGACCCCCGTACCGCCGAGCCCGGAAACGACCCGGTCCGGCCCCGTTTCGCCGAGAAAGCCCAGAACCTCCTCGGCGGTCGCGACCTCCTCGCCGGAAATCTCCGGCATGGCATGCAGCTTGCGCCGCCACGCGGTCAGCTCGATCACGTCCTGGTTCGAAAGAAACATGGGCCGCTCCTTCATCCCCCGGTGCTGGCATCTTGTTGCTGACGCAGAGCTAGACGGGGCAGGGGCGCTTCGCAAGGAAAAACCTCGGCTCCCCGGTTGGCTACCCCACCCGACGCCGATCCTGCCGCAGGGAGGCTGGCAAGGCCGGCTTTTCAGCTGCAATGCAATCCGGGCAGTGCGAGCTATCGTTGCAATTTCATATGGAAGATGTCATTTCTAGTAGTACTTGGCTAAATGGGGGGGAATATGCGTGCGGTCTTCTTTTCAGTTCTTATTACTTTGGCGCCGACCTGTACTGCTTTCGCGGGAGAGAAAGCCGCCACCGCAGCAGTGCAAATTATCAGTGAATATGCGGACCGTATTTGCGGTGTGATGTCCCTTTCTGGAGAAACCAGCAATCTTACGCTGGATGGTGAAACAGAGGCGAAGTTGAACGGCCTCGTTTCCAAGTTGGCGGATTTGGGTATCAAGGGAGCCGCAAAATATGAATTCAAGAACTTCAAGAATGTTCTTCAGGCGGATCTTCCGAAGCTGATAGAAAAGCAGGTTGAATGCAAGAGCGCCGTAAGCGACAAAATGTCAGGGGCCATTCTGGATGCGTTCAAGGTTGACGATAGTGGCATCAAGCAATCGACCGGCGATATAAACAACAGCGGGAATGGCAATTTTAACAACACCGGCATCCAGAATAAAATTGAGTTCAAATAATGCTGTATAAATTTATTGTATTATTCGCGGCAATAATGATGTCGGCGGTTTTGGCTCGCGCCCAGACGGGCGGCATCTCGAACAATGGAAATTGCAATATCAATATTACGGGGACCGGAAACAATATTTCCGTTAGCAATCCTTGTGGAGACTCATCGTCGTCCAGCGATTTTCTTACCGTTTTTACGGGAAACGCGATGTATCCCATATTCGGTCTGAACAACTATAACGTAAATTGGACTATGAGCGAATTAAGTTTAACCGTAGATAATAAATCGATCATAGATCAGGACCTGGGCAGCGTTTTAAATCCAAAAAGCAGGAGATTGAAGAAAGGAAGTCATTATTATGAAATAAAGATTTCCGTATTGTTTTTCAATGGCGTCCAATCCGACGCGACCTGTGGTGGTATTCTTAATCTGCAGGCCGACGCGGTTCTGATGCCGCGCATATCCGTGGTTGCGAGCCCCGTTGGACAGCTTTTTTCGCAGGGATGCGGATTTGAACTGCGGCCTTAGCTAAAAACCAAGGCGTTCACACCCGCTCCACGAACCCTTCCAGCACCCTTTTCTGCCCGGCCCGGTCGAAATCGATCGTCAGCTTGTTGCCCTCGACCGCCGAAATATTGCCGTTGCCGAACTTGACGTGGAACACCCGGTCTCCGACGGAGAATTGCGAGGGTTTGTCGGCCACGGATTTCGCCACCAGTTCGCCGTCGATGGTGCGGCCGCGCGGGCCGCTTTCGCCGTAACCGATGCGCTCCACCGCGTGGCCGGAGCGGGTGCCCCAGTTGTCGCGCGTGGCGTCGGTCTTGTTGGCCTGCGCGCGTTTCCAGCCGGGCGTCGAATAGGAATTGGCGAAGGGATCGGCCTTGTCGAAGCGCGATTGGCCGTAGCCGCCCCGGCCACCGCCATAACCGCCGTAATTGCTCTCGGCGACGGCAACGTCCACATGCGCCTGCGGCAGTTCGTCGAGGAAGCGTGACGGCATGGTGGATTGCCACAGCCCGTGGATGCGGCGATTCGAGACGAACCAGATGTGGCAGCGGTGCTTGGCGCGCGTGATGCCCACATAGGCGAGGCGGCGTTCCTCCTCCAGTCCGGAGCGCCCTCCCTCGTCGAGCGCCCGCTGGTGGGGAAAGAGGCCTTCCTCCCAGCCGGGCAGGAAGACCGTGTCGAATTCCAGCCCCTTGGCCGAATGCAGCGTCATGATCGAGACGGCATCGAGGTTCTCGTTGGTCTCGGCATCCATGACCAGCGAGACGTGTTCGAGGAAGCCGCGCATGCTCTCGAAGGCCTCCATCGAGCGGACGAGTTCCTTCAGGTTTTCCAGCCGGCCCGGCGCTTCCGCCGACTTGTCGGCCTTCCACATGTCCGTATAGCCGGATTCTTCGAGGATCTGCTCGGCAAGCTCGGTATGCGGCGTGGCCTCCAGCTGCTGTTGCCAGTTCCTGAAACTCTGCACCACGTCGAAGAGCGCCTTGCGCGCCTTGGGCTTCAGCTCGTCCGTCTCGACGATCTCGGCGGATGCGGCGAGCATCGGTATGTCGCGGGCGCGGGCATAGTCGTGCAGGTAGCGCACGGTCGTATCGCCAAGTCCGCGCTTCGGAGTGTTGACGATCCGCTCGAAGGCGAGGTCGTCGGCCGGCTGGCAGACGAGCCGGAAATAGGCCATGGCATCGCGGATTTCGAGCCGCTCGTAGAAACGCGGGCCGCCGATGACGCGGTAGTTGAGGCCGAGCGTCACGAACCGGTCTTCGAACTCGCGCATCTGGAAGGAGGCGCGCACCAGGATCGCCATGTCGTTCAGCGCATGTTTCCTGCCGCCGGCATCGCCGCGCTGCAGCCGCTCGATCTCCTCGCCGATAGCGCGGGCCTCTTCTTCCGAATCCCAGGCCGCATGGACGATTACCTTCTCGTCTTCCGGGTCGGTCCGGTCGGTGAAGAGCGTCTTGCCGAGGCGGCCTTCGTTATGGGCGATCAGGTGTCCGGCGGCGCCGAGGATATGCTCGGTGGAGCGGTAGTTGCGCTCCAGCTTGATCACCCTGGCGCCCGGAAAATCCTTCTCGAAGCGCAGGATGTTGTCCACTTCCGCGCCGCGCCAGCCATAGATCGACTGGTCGTCGTCGCCGACGCAGCAGACGTTCTGGGGCGTTCCCTTCGGCCGCTGGGCGAGCAGGCGCAGCCACATGTACTGGGCAGTATTGGTGTCCTGGTACTCGTCGACGAGGATATACCGGAACCTGCCGTGGTAGTCCTTGAGGATATCCGGGTTCTGGCGGAAGATCGCGATCGGGTGCAGAAGCAGGTCGCCGAAATCGCAGGCGTTCAGCGTCTTCAGCCGCGCCTGGTAGGCGGCGTAGAGTTCGCGGCCCTTGCCGTTGGCAAACGCGCGGGCGTCGCCTTCCGGGATGTCGGCGGGAAGCAGGCCCTTGTTCTTCCAGGTGTCGATCATGCCGGCGAACTGGCGGGCCGGCCAGCGCTTGTCGTCCAGCCCCTCGGCCTGGATCAACTGCTTGATCAGCCGGACCACGTCGTCGGTGTCGAGAATGGTGAAGTCGGAGCGCAGTCCGGCGAGTTCCGCGTGGCGGCGGAGCAGCCTGACGCCGATCGAGTGGAACGTGCCGAGCCAAGGCATGCCTTCCACCGCGCCGCCGACGAGCACGCCGATGCGCTCCTTCATCTCGCGCGCCGCCTTGTTGGTGAAGGTGACGGCGAGGATCTGCGATGGAAAGGCCCGGCCGGTCGCCAGGATATGGGCGATGCGTGTCGTCAGCACCCGCGTCTTGCCGGTTCCCGCGCCGGCGAGCACGAGGACCGGGCCATCCAGCGTTTCCACCGCCTCGCGCTGCTCGGGATTGAGGCCTGAAAGGTAATCGGGCGCCCGGCGCTGGTCGCGTGCCGCCATGGCGCGCGCGGCAATGCCGAGCCCGCCATTGCCTGCCGGCGGCGGGGCGGGCGCCTTGCGCGGCGCCGGTTCCTCGTCGAAGAACGGAATATCGTCGAAACTGTCACTCATGCGGCCAATGTAATGATTCGGACCCGAAAGACCAGAAAATGTTCCTCTTTTATTCCGAGGTTCGCCGCAATAGCGGGCCAAATTGTGGAGGATGCGGGGTTGCTTCGCGAGAAAGCCGCAATCTGCGAGCGTCATATCTGCATGCGACCTAACAAACCCGTGAGATTTCGTGAGGTTACATTTCCGTAAGGTTCTGAATCTCCCATTGCCTGTGCACACGCAAAAAAGGATACTTGCCGCGCGACTTGCCCCCTGCCTGCCCTGCCCGGAGTATTGAATGCGGATTTGGAAACAGTTCCTTCTCTGTCTTGCGATCGTTGTTCTTGCCCTCGGGCTCTGGGCCTTCATGGTGCCCGGCGCGGGCGAGACGCTGGCAAGGTATGGTGTTCCCGGGCAGATCATCGCGGCGATCCGTCCGGTCGCGGCGACGCCCGCGGCCGAGGGGCAGGGCGGCGGCGGCAATTCCTCCGGCGGGCAGCGGCAGCAGGCGCAGGCCGCAGGCGGGCAGGGCGGTGGTCAAGGCAGCGGACAGGGCGCAGGCCCGCGCGGCCAGGGTCAGGGCGGCAACCGGGCGACGACGGTGGTGGTCCAGCCGGTCCGGATCGGCACGGTCAACGACCGGCTGTCGGCCATCGGCAGCAGCGAGGCCATCCAGTCCGTCGTGGTCATGCCGCAGGCGTCGGGCACGATCCATGAGATCATGGTGTCCTCCGGCCAGAAGGTCGTCAAGGGGCAGGTTCTCGCCCGTCTCGACGACGACGAGCAGATCATCGAGCGCGACAAGGCGCAGGTGACCCTGAAGAGCGCGCAGGAGAAGTCGGCCTCCTACAAGAACCTTCAGTCGGTCTCGCGCCTCGACGTGCTCGACGCGCAGATCGCCGAACAGGCGGCCAAGCTCGCGCTCTCCACCGCCGAACTCAATCTGAGGCGTCGCGATATCGCCGCCCCGATCGATGGCATCGCCGGCATCGTGGCGGTCAATATCGGCGACAACGTCACGACCCAGACCAGCATCGTCACGCTCGACGACCGCTCGGCCATCCTCGTCGATTTCTGGGCGCCGGAGCGTTTCGCGGTGGCGATCGAGCCCGGCCAGCCGGTCGAGGCGAGCTCTATCGCCCGCCCGGGCCAGGTCTTTTCCGGCAAGGTGGATGCGATCGACAACCGCATCGATCCGGCAAGCCGTACCATGCGCATCCGCGCCCGCGTCGAAAATCCGTCCGATCTCCTGCGCGCCGGCATGGCGTTCAGCGTCGGCATGCGCTTTTCCGGCGAGAAATATCCCGCGGTGGACCCGTTGGCCGTCCAGTGGGATGGCGAAGGGTCCTATGTCTGGCGGGTCGTGGACAACAAGTCGGCCAAGGCGCGCGTGCGCGTCGTGCAGCGCAACCCGGATTCGGTTCTCGTCGAGGCGCAGCTCGCCGAGGGCGACAGGGTGGTGACGGAAGGCCTGCAGCGCGTGAGGGAGGGGGCGCCCGTGCGCATCTTGGGCGCGCCGGACGCGGCGGAGGTGGCGAGCCAATGAAGATCGAACTCCCGGGTCTTGGCCATGACGGCGCCAGTCACAACGGTGCCAATCATGGCGGCGACGAGAAATCCGGCCAGTCCTTCACCGCGCTCTTCGTCCGCAGGCCGATCCTCGCCGCAGTTCTGAACACGCTGCTCGTGGTGGCGGGCCTCGCGGCGCTGGCCGGCGTGGAAGTGCGCGAGCTCCCGGACGTCGACCAGCCCGTCATCACCGTCCAGACCACCTATGACGGCGCCTCGCCGCAGACGATGGACCAGGAGGTCACGCAGGTCATCGAAGGTGCGGTGGCGCGCGTTTCCGGCCTCAAGGCGCTCTCCTCGCAGTCGCAGTTCGGCAACAGCCGGGTGACCATGGAGTTCAACGACACGGTCGATCTTTCCGATGCCGCCAACGACGTGCGCGACGCCGTCGGCCGCGTTGTCAACCAGTTGCCGGACGATGCCGACGAGCCGCGCATCATCAAGGCCGATGCCGATTCCGATCCGATCATGCGCCTTGCGGTCACCTCATCGAAATTGTCGATGGAGGACCTGACCCAACTCGTCGACAACGAGATCACCGACCGGCTGGCGGCGGTGGAGGGCGTCGCCGACGTCCAGCTCTACGGCGACCAGGACAAGGTGTTCCGCGTCGACATCAACCAGGCGGCGCTCGCCGGGCGCGGGCTGACGGTCGCCGACGTTTCCAAGGCGCTGGAAAGCGCGGCGCTCGACGTGCCGGCCGGCTCGCTGAAGAGCACCAGCCAGGACATCGTCGTGCGCGCCACGGCGAACCTGACGACGCCGCGGGATTTCGAGAACGTGCTGATCGCCCCGAATGTCCGCGTGCGGGACGTGGCAAGCGTTGCGCTCGGCCCGGACGACGGCAGCACGGTGCTGCGCTCCAACGCCGTGCAGGGCGTCGGCCTCGGCATCATCCGCCAGGCGCAGTCGAACACGCTCAACATTTCCGAAGGCGTCAGGAAGGCCGTCGACGAGATGCAGAAGACGCTGCCCGAGGGGACGCGCATCGCCGTCACGGGCGACGACGCGATCTTCATCCAGGGCGCGCTGCACGAAGTCGAGATCGCGCTCATCCTCTCCGCGACGGTCGTCGTGGCGGTCATCTATCTCTTCCTGCGCGACTGGCGGGCGACGCTCATTCCGGCGCTGACCATGCCGGTCGCGCTGATCGGCACGCTGGTGGCGATCTATCTCGTCGGCTTCTCGATCAATATCCTGACGCTTCTGGCGATCGTGCTGGCGACTGGTCTCGTGGTGGACGACGCGATCGTCGTGCTCGAAAACATCGTGCGAAGGCGCGCCGAGGGCATGGGGCCGCGCGCGGCCGCCGTGCTCGGCACGCAGGAAGTGTTCTTCGCCGTCATCGCCACGACCGCGACGCTGGCGGCCGTCTTCATTCCGCTCTCCTTCCTGCCCGGCCAGATCGGCGGGCTGTTCAAGGAATTCGGCTTCGTGCTCGCGTTCTCGGTGGCGCTGTCGTCGATCACGGCGCTGACGCTCTGCCCGATGCTCGCCTCGCGCATGCTGACGAAGCCGATCAAGGAGGAGCACGGGCTGCTCGGCGTGTTCGGCAGCGCCTTTGCCCGCGTCTATGCGGTGGCGCTCCGCTTCTGCCTCAATGCGCCGCTGGTGGTCATCGCCTTTTCCGTGATCTTTTCGATCGCGGCCTACAATGTCTTCGGCCTCGTCAAGAGCGAGCTGACGCCGCGCGAGGACCGCGCGACGATCATGCTGCGGCTGACCGCGCCGCAGGGCGTCAGCCTTGACTATACGCGCGACCAGATGCAGCGCGTCGAGGAGAACCTCAAGCCGCTGCGCGATTCCGGCGAGATCACCAACATCTTCTCGATCTCCGGTTTCGGCAGCAACAAGAACAGCGGCTTCATGGTGCTGACGCTGGCGCCCTGGGACGAGCGCAGCCGCAGCCAGGACCAGATCGCCGCCGACGTGAATGCGGCCACATCGCGCGTGCCGGCGCTGCGCGGCTTCACGATGCAGTCGAACAGCCTGAAGATCCGCGGCGCCGGCAACGGCCTGCAAATGGCGCTGGTCGGCAACGACTATGACCTCCTGACATCGACCGCGCTGAAGCTCGTCTCTCAGATGGAGACGAGCCCGCTCTTCGATACGCCGCGCCTTACCAACGAGCCGACCCAGTCGCAGCTTTCCGTCTCGATCGACCGGGAGCGGGCGTCGGACCTCGGCATCGAGATCGCGGGCCTGTCGACCGCCATGCAGTCGCTGCTCGAAGGCCGCTCGGTGGTCGACGTCTTCGTCAACGGCGACGCGCTGCCGGTCAAGCTGACCTCCACGACCCGGCCGCTCGACGACCCTACCGATCTCGAAAACATCTTCCTGAAGGCGGCGGACGGCAAGATGGTGCCGATGTCCACCATCGCGACGCTCAAGGAAGGCGCAGTCGCGCCGCAGCTCAACCGCGAACAGCAGCTTGCTTCCGTGTCCATCTCGTCGGGCCTTCGCAACGGCGTGGCGCTCGGCGACGCGGTCAAGGGGATGACGGCGCTTGCCCAGCCGCTCCTGCCGCCCGGCGTGCGGCTCATTCCGATGGCGGAAGCCAAGACGCTCGGCGAGAACTCGAACGCCATGCTGATGACGTTCGGCTTTGCGATCGCCATCATCCTCCTGGTGCTCGCCGCCCAGTTCGAAAGCGTGCTGTCGTCGCTGATCATCATGGCGACCGTCCCGCTCGGCCTTGCCTGCGCCGCGATCGCGCTGGTACTGACGGGGTCGAGCCTCAACGTCTACAGCCAGATCGGCCTCGTCCTGCTCGTCGGCGTCATGGCGAAGAACGGCATCCTGATCGTGGAATTCGCCAACCAGCTCCGCGACCGCGGCGCGGAGGTGCGCGAGGCGATCGAGACCGCCTGCGCGATGCGCCTTCGTCCGGTGATGATGACGATGATCGCAACGATCATCGGCGGCGTGCCCCTGGTGCTCGCAAGAGGGGCAGGCGCCGAGGCGCGTATCGCGCTCGGCTGGGTCATCGTCGGCGGCCTCGGCTTTGCCGTGCTGGTCACGCTCTTCATCACGCCGGTCGCCTATCTTCTGCTTGCCCGCTTCGCGAAGCCGCATGTCCACGAGGAACGGCGTTTCCATCAGGAGCTGGCGCACGCCTCGCGCCGCAAGGCGGAAAACGCGGATGCGGAAGAGAAGGAAAAGGAAGAGCCCCTCCTGGCTGCAGAGTGAGGCCGAGCCCGGGGAAGAGCAGGGCTGGCATGCTTCCATCCCGCTCATGGGGGAGGGCAATCGCATGTGAGGAACGGAGCGGACGCGGCCTACCCCTCTTCTCCCCAGCGGAGAGACGTGCCGGGCAAAGCGAGGCGATAAGGGAGTGTACGCGCGGCAAACGCATCGCTGGATTTTGACTTCGCCACCCTCATCCAGTCCTTCGGACCACCTTTGCCGGGGCGAGCCACGGGGCTTGCCCGTCCTTCGGTTCCCCGCCGAGGGGGAAGAAAGAGCAGGCTGCCCGTCTCGTCATTCCAGGAGGTCTCAGAACATTCCGCCCATATGCAATTGCCCTGCTCCCATGGGGGAGGGATTGCGTCTCCTCCTTCTCATTCCCGTCCCAGCAGCCCGTCCAATTGGGCGGCAAGCTCGCCATCCGCGTTCCGGTCCTCGGCCATCTTCCGGTAGAGGCCGGCCATGCCCTTGAAGATCAGCGCGACAGGGTCGTCCTTGCCGAGGAAGGCGGCGATCTCCTCCATTTCCGCCACCCAGCGATAGGCTTTCGCGTACATGTCCGGAATGCCGGACGAGAGCTTCTGGTCGAGATCGGAGGCGCTTTCCTCCAGTTCGCGCTTCAGGCTCTGGTCCGCGCCGCTGCGGATGGCGGCGAGAAACATGGCGGTGCCGAGGCCGGTCACTCCCTTGTTGATGCCGGCATAGCACATTTTCAGCGCCGAAGCGGCGCCGACGGGACCTTCGATGCGGCGCACGTCGAGGCCATGACCGGCCAGCAAGGCGCTTCGGTTCGCCGGGTCGCCGCTGACATAGAGTTTGGGGCCGCGCTTGCCCGGTTGCGGCGGCAGGCCGATGATCGACCCGTCGAGCACGTCGACGCCGCTGCCGTCGAAGGCCGCCGCCACCAGCCTCATGGTGTCCGGGGAGATCGCGTTGCAATCCACGAAGGTCACCGGCTCCTTGCGGTCCCTGGCCGCCGCGGCAAACTTTCCGGCCACGCCGATGGCTTCGGCAGGCGGGACGATGGAGAGGACGATGTCGGCATCGACGATCCTGTCGAGGCCGCAAGGTTGCATGCCGGCGGCCTTCGCCCTTTCGAGCGTCGCGGCCGAGCGGCCTTCGAGATAGGTCAGAACGTTCGCACCGCCTTCGACCAGCTTGCGGCCGATGCCGCTGCCCATGGCTCCTGCTCCGATGATTGCAATGTCGGCCATCGTTGTCGCTCCCAGAGGATGAAGGATGATATTGCCGATTAGTGCACTTCCTGACCATCGAGGGAAGCCATTTTCGGTTCCGAAGCGCATGACGCCCGTCCCGGCGTCGCAGGCGCGAGGGGCCGGGTGGCGCTTGTCACCTTGCGGGGAGATGTCTGGCGGCGTGGAGGAGGGCATGGGACAGAAAATCAAGGCTTTGGCAAAAACAGGCGGGAAAAATCCCTTCCATTTTTCCCCGCCTCCTCACCCCATGCCTACAATCTGCCTGTCCCGCTCTCGGATACACCAGGAGGTGTTCTGGCGAGGCGGGGCCGGCGCGGGGTGTGAGGGGAAGACGCAGAACCTTATCCTCCGGGTCCGCGGAAAATGGTCTCCCTCCGGCGACGTGGGGGCGGGTGAGACGCTGTCGGACCGGTGTCTCGTTTCGCTTCCTTGCATTGTGCGCCGGGCGTGCCTGTGAGGCATTGGAGGGTGACGGTACAGCGCCATGCGGCGTCCGGGGGTTTTTCCTGAAAGCCCGGCCGCGCGGCGCAGGTGGAAGACGGTGCGCCCGAGCGATCGGGACCGGTGGTCATGGCCGTGGCACCGTAAGTCTGAGGGCGTGC
>NZ_JBHMAA010000018.1:0-218934 GCF_042429745.1 Neorhizobium puerariae
AACAAACCTGTCCAGCGGACGGAGAAGATTTAGCCGATCGGCGAAAATGCCGGTCAATAACCAACCGAACCCAAGGAAAAGCCGCCAGTTGGACGCGTTTTGCCCCTTGTGTTCTTTCATTGGAGACCACCATGAACAAAATGCTCGCCGCCGCCGCGACGTCACTTCTATTGATCACGACGTCCGCTTTCGCCGAAGACGCCGACCCGCATGTCGTTTCGGTAGCAACGGACGCTCAGTTCGTCGCCACAGGCAAATCCTATGACGTCGACTTCGGCGACCAGAAGTTCCGTCTCGACTTCAAGTCCGCGAAGCAGATGATCTTCACCTCGCCTGACGGCAAGAACACGGCAACG
Source organism: Neorhizobium puerariae (assembly GCF_042429745.1). Lineage (NCBI taxonomy): Bacteria > Pseudomonadati > Pseudomonadota > Alphaproteobacteria > Hyphomicrobiales > Rhizobiaceae > Neorhizobium > Neorhizobium puerariae. The sequence goes on from NZ_JBHMAA010000018.1 coordinate 357, forward strand.
GTCGACATTACGGTGACACCGATCGGTAACGACGTCTACATGATCTATTGGTCGCGGCGTGCCGGACAGCACGTCGTTCACGTGGATGATTTCCGGAACGGCGTAGCCTATACGAACATCTTTCTGCCCGACGGCACCGCTTCTCGACGCAAGGGGACACTGACTGAAGTCAAATAGAGTTCGTCTTGGCGGCTCCGTCGCGACACGCGGCGGAGCCACGTTCAAGCAGGCCTGGCTTTGTAGGACTCGGTAACAAAAGGTTTTAAAGCTCTTAACCGCAACCAGTTGTTACTTCGTGCCGAGGCTTTCGTGCCTCTGAGACGGCGCCCTGTGCCTGCCAGGCGCTGACGCGCTGGCCGGTCCCGTCTGTTCAGTCAACCGTCTTGCATGTTATCTGTACCGACGTACTCTTGAGGCTTGATAAGGATCGTGCCTGCCTATGGACGTCGCTCAACTTCGAACCCTCGTATGCGTTGCAGAGATGGGCAGCCTCGCGAAAGCCTCTCAGAAACTGAATGTCGTCCAGCCAGCGCTCAGCAGACATATCAAACTTCTGGAGGAGGAGCTTGGTGCGCGGCTTTTCAGGCGCCATGGGCGCGGCATGGTCACAACCGATATCGGTCTGGAAGTTGTCGAGCATGCAAAGGCGATTTTCGGGAAGATCGACGAAATCAGGCAATGCACGGCGGCTGGACTGGCTGCGCGCGGAGGACTTGTGACGGTCGGCCTGACGGCAAGCATCTCCACCATGATCGGCGCGGCGTTAATCCAGCGCGTCGAACGGGAACACGCCGGCCTGACGCTGCGCTTCGTCTCTGGATTTTCCGGCACCAACCTCCAATGGCTTCAGCGCGGTGAAGTGGATGTTGCGGTCACCTGCGATCCCGAGCCGACGAAATCGCTCCATCTGACACCATTGGTCCGGGAAGAGTTTTTTCTCGTGGAGCGCGCCGTCCACGGAAAAGAACCGAGGAAGCGCGTTCGTTTTCCCGATCTCGTAACCGAGCAACTCATCCTTCAAGGCACCAAACGGGGTATCAGGACCACGATCGAGGAATGCGCTCGCAGCGCCGGCGTCTCGATCTTGCCGAAAGTCGAATCCGATACCTATCACTCCATCATGAATCTGGTCCTCCAGGGCGTAGGAACCAGCATTCTGCCGCTTTCAGGGATTGGAGAACTGTTGGAAAACGAGATCGTATGGGCGTCGAAAATAGTCGATCCCACCCCGTCACGCATCGTCGCGGTAGCCTATTCGGCCGAACGGGAAGTGAGCTCCGCGACAAGACTGGTCGCCGGCATCATCCGCGATGTTTCGACGGATCTCGTGGAGGGCGGTATCTGGAATGCAAGCATTCTGGCCGTGGACGATAGTGCGGCCGTTCAGGAATGAGCGTCAGCGCTTTCGCCCCGTCCGACGCGGTGTCAGCTTGGGGAAGATGACGCGGTGAGGTATTTCCACTCTCACCGCACCATCCGCTTCCAACAAGAAGTCCCGCCACAATTCAAGGGTCAGGACAGCCACACCTCCTGGAAACGCATGTTATTGTCTGGTTCGTTGTGTATGACATACCCTTGCAACCGCTTGTGGACGGCTACGAACTTGTTCTTGAAGTAGAGATTGATGTAGCCGAACTCGTTCAGCGCCAATATCTCCATTTCATTGACGAGTTCGCGCCGTTTCTGGATATCCAGAGTTCGGCTCTGTTGTGCAAATAGCTCGTCCACGCGCGGATTGCATGTACCGGCGTAGTTTTCGGCTCCGTTGCAAGTATGGAAGGTCGCAAACAACGCATCGGGATCGTCGGCGGTAGCACTGATGATCGTCGTCGCGACTTCGAATTCGCGGTTATTCATGATCTCCAGATATTTGGCCGTCTCCTCAAGACGAATCTTCGCATCGATGCCTATCTTGCGGAACTGATCCGCCAGGTAGACGACGCGCCCCTCATGGGTTCCGGCATTCTTGCGGCCGGTGATGACCGTCTTGAAGCCGCTTTCCAAACCGGCGTCCTTGAGCAATTGCTTGGCTTCCGCCAAACGCGCTTCCATGTTGGGGCCGTAGCCGGGTTGCTGCGCGAGCACATTGGCTGGCAGAGCCCACTGTCCTGGTGCCAGGAAGCCTGTTACGGAGCCCGCGCCATTATACACGACCTTCAAGGCATCGGCATGGTCGGTGCTCAGGGCAATGGCTTTGCGGACGCGAATGTCGTTGAATGGCGCCTTTTTGGAATTCATCACGAAGGAGTCGCCATTGAAGTTCACCGCTGACAGCACGTTCACCGTACTGGCCGCCGTCTTCTGCAGTTCCGAGGCGATGCTGGGTGGGATGTCGATATCGATCAACAACTGCCCGGTTTTCAGATAGAGGGCGACGGTTCCGCGATCGGGCACGACATAGACGGTGATCCCGTCTAGATAGGGACGGTTCGGAACATGGTAATTGGGGTTCCTCACCAGTTCGACACTGACGCCGCTATTGGCGGACTTCAGCATGAACGGACCGGACCCGACGACGACACTCTTGGTGTTTCCCTTTGCATCCAGAACGTGTTTTGGCGCAATCAGACACCAGGGGTTTGCAAGCGCGCTGAGAAATGCAGCACTAGGTCGTTTCAGACGGAAGACAACAGTATAGCTGTCGGGAGTATCGATCGCATCCACGACTGTGAACAAATCCTTGCGGACGCTGACGGTCCCTTCCGGAGGATTGCGGATCGTTTCGAACGTGGCCTTCACGTCCGCCGAGGTCAGGGGCTTGCCATCGTGAAACTTCGCATTCTCGACGATCTTGAAAGTGAAGGCCAAGCCATCCTGGGATGCCTCCCAGGATGTAGCCAGGTCGCCGACGATGCGCGAGGGATCTTTGGGGTCCACCATCACCAGAGCATTGTAACAGGGACCGACCACGCGTAGCGTACGCCCGGTGGTATTGGAAAAGATATCGTAATTCGGCGGGTCCCCGGAAGTCGCGACAGACAGTATCCCTCCCTTGGCTGGGGCAGCCTGTCCGAAACCTGCCCCGGGAAACGCCGCAGATACGGCTCCGCCCACGCCAAGGGCGGTCATATTGAGCAGCATCTGCCGCCGATTCAAAAAAAATGATGGATTCATTCGCTCCTCCCTTGTCGAGCATTCTACGTCAACCCAGCCTGCCGACCAGCTCGGGCCTTGCGGGATGAGCCAGCCGTCAGAGCGGCGCGAGATGCGGCATCGTGCAAATCACCGGGTCGACGAAACGTAGCGGCATTTTCTTCCCACGGATTAATCCGTCTCAGCGGACACGATTTGCAGCTGCGAGCCGTTGGGATCGTTGATGCTTACCACCGTGCGTCCACTGGATTCCACCAAACGCGGAACGCCGCGGAACTCGAAGCCCTTTTCCTTCAGTTCGGAATAGGTCTTTTCGAAGTCTTGCGCTCGAAGCGCCAGGTGGCGCAGCCCAGCGGGGGTCCTGTTGCCCTGCTTGTCAACACACGGCCGCAACTCGATGAACGGTTGATCAGCCCCTCCGGGAAAACGGATTTCCACAGTTCCCCGGTTGCCGTTATCCCGGATAATCTCGAACCCCAGCTCGGTTAGAAAAGTCACAGTTTCGCTGAAATTCTCGACGGCGATATCGATATGATCCAATCCACTGAACAAGGCCACGTTTCTCCAGATCGTGGATGCGTCACGCTCCCGATGCATCCAAACTTTGAATTGCTGTATGACAGGAATGGAATTGCGCCTTGCCCCAGGTTCGCACCCGGCGACCAACCGCGATCCCAGCTCCTCCCTTCGCGTTATATTCGCCTGCGAAGCCCCAGCGTCTATTAGAATGTGATGATGGCTGTCTTCAAAAAATAGTATTTCCAGCCACAGCCCTTGGTGTGACAGAAATATTTCCATCTGATTATGCGTGAACGATGTATAGAATGAGCAGAGATGGAACGGCATGAGCCAGCGAGAAGAATTTCATAAACTCGATGACGAATCCGACGGGCTGAGGCGCGAGCTCGCGCCGGGGCTGAATACCCGGATATTCGCCGGCGAACATGTGATGCTTTCAGTGGTAACGATTGCCCCGAATGCCGAGGGCACGGTGCATCATCATGTGGAAGAGCAATGGGGCCTGATGTTGGAGGGCTCGGCTATGCGATTTCAGGGCGGAGAAGAAATCGCGGTGGCGAAGGGCGATTTCTGGCGGACGCCCAGCAACGTCCCCCATACGCTTAAGGCCGGTCCGCAGGGCGCGCGCGTCCTCGACATCTTCAGCCCACCACGCGAAGCCTATCGCAAGGCTGGGACCGGGTTCGGACAAAGCTAGGCGGCGACGACGTTTCGTGCGGCTGGGAATATCCGCGCCAAACGGATCGCGCCGGTCGGCCGCTGAGCATCCGTGCACTCGATGCGGTCATGCATGCAAATACGAGGGGGGGGAGGCACGCTCTCATCCTCGCTCTTTGCGCGATGCAGCCTGCCGGCTCCGGCGGGCAGGAGGAAGGCCATTTCACGCATGGATTGGATGCGCGTCATAGCCTTGTGAATTGAGGAGGATTCATTGCAGCACTTCGAGACCATTGCTTCTCGGGCGATATCGGCTGTTGGAGGCAATCCCACATCTTTCGGTGGCCGGGAATGCTGAATTACATCATCCGGCGCCTGCTCGTGTTGATGCCGATCCTGTTCGGCATATCGGTCATCGTCTTCGTCATCATGAGAATGCTGCCGGGCGATGTTGCGCGAATGATCTTGGCGGGAGGTGAGGATGGCAGCAGCGCCACATCCGCCAAGGCGGTTGCAGCGTTGAGGGACCAGCTTGGCCTGAACAAACCCATCATCATGCAGTATTTCGACTGGATCGGCGGAATCCTCACACTCGACGCCGGCAATTCCCTATGGAGCGGCCGGCCGGTTTTAACCGAGATTTCCGAGCGCCTTCCGCTGACGCTGGAACTCGCGCTGATGGCGGTCGCGCTTTCGATGTTGATTTCGATTCCGATCGGCGTCTATTCGGCAGTCCGCCAGGATAACTGGGTCGATTACGTCATCCGATCCGTTTCGATAGCCGGCTTGGCCATACCGACCTTCTGGGTAGGCACTATGCTGATCCTTGTGCTGACGCTGCAATTCAATTGGGCGCCCCCACTCGGCTACGTCCCGTTTACCACAAACCCCTGGGTCAACATTCAGCAGATCATCTGGCCTGCTTTGGTTCTAGCCTTTAGCAATGCCGCGCTTTTGTCGCGCATGACGCGATCGACGATGCTGGACGTGATGCAGGAAGACTATGTGCGTACGGCCAGGGCAAAGGGCCTCAAGCCATGGGTCGTCATGCTGAAACATGCGTTGCGCAACGCGATTCTTCCAGTTCTCACCCTCAGCGCCATCGAACTCGGTACCTTGCTGAACGGGACCGTCGTGCTGGAGACGATCTTCACGTTGCCCGGTCTTGGCCGGTATCTCGTCGACGCGATCTACAACCGCGACTATCCGGTGGTGCAGGCGATCATCCTTCTCATGGGCGTCATCTACGTGATCATGAATCTGATCGTCGACATCATGTACGGCGTCTTCGACCCTCGCATCCGTTACGATTGAGGAACAGCTGACATGATCACAACGGTAGCTCAAAATACTGCGGAGCAAGCTCTCTTCCGGCGGTCCCTGTGGAGAAAGGTATATCTCTTCGCGCGTCGCAAGCCGCTTGGCGCCATCGGTGGCGTTATCATTCCGGTCTTCGCCCTCGTCGCATTGTTCGCCCCGGTTCTTGCTCCTCACGACCCCTATCTGGTCAACTCCGCGAACCTGCTGGCGCCGCCTGGCCCCGAAAACTGGTTGGGTACGGACGAATTCGGAAGGGATATTCTCAGCCGACTGATCTACGGTGCCCGTACCTCGGTCTATGTCAGCTTCATGGCCGTGGGGATCGGCACCACCACCGGCGCCTTGCTGGGCCTGATCAGCGGATTCGCCGGCGGCAGGTTGGATTTCGCGATCCAGCGCGTCATGGACATGCTGATGTCTTTTCCGACCCTCATTCTGGCGCTTGCTATGGTGGCCGTGCTGGGGTCGAGTCTGGAGAACGTCATCCTGGCGCTCGCGATCGTGATGCTTCCAGGCGCGGCCCGCGTCATTCGATCCACGACGCTTTCCATCCGCGAGCGGCCCTACATCATGGCGGCCCGCAATCTCGGCCTCACCAATGTCCGGATCTTGCTGGTCCATGTACTTCCCAATTGCATCGCGCCTTTCATCATCCTGGCCACCGCAGGGTTGGGATCGGCCATCCTTTCGGAGGCTTCCCTCAGCTTCCTGGGGCTTGGTACGCCGCCGCCCGAACCATCCTGGGGAGCCATGCTGAGCGGCAAGACGCAGCGTTACATGATCCAGGCACCTTGGCTGGCCATCGCACCCGGAATGGCCATCACCATCGTCGTGTTCGGATTCAACTTTCTCGGGGACGCTTTGCGCGACGTGCTCGACCCGCATCAAAGCGGTCGATGAAGATAGAGCTGGGCCGGCTGGATCGCTGGCTGCGAAGGATGAAAATGCTTACCCGCAAGTATGGAAATTTATCGCCGTCACACGTCACGATAAACGATTTCAAGTTCCGGCAGGGGACGACGGAGGCAGGACAATAGTGAACGAAGCAGTCCTTAAAAGCGGCATGAATGATATGTCGAGACAGGCCTCTAAGCAGCTCCTGTCGGTTCGCAACCTCAACGTCTCCTTCAGGTCGTCCGATCCGAAGGGAGGAACAGTTTGGAACCGGGTCGTGAAAGACCTTTCCTTCGACGTGGCTTCCGGAAAGACATTGGCCGTGGTTGGGGAATCGGGATCGGGGAAAAGCGTCACCTCGCTTGCGATCACGCGCTTGCTCGATGCACGCAAGTCCTGCGTTAGCGGTGAGATACTGTTCCAAGGGCAGTCTCTGACGGCGATGACCGACCGCCGCATGCGCAGACTGCGAGGCTCTGACATTTCGATGATCTTCCAGGAGCCGATGACCAGTCTCAACCCGGTCTATACGATTGGACATCAGGTGTCGGAGACTCTCATTGAGCACCGTGGATTGAGCGCACAGGCGGCGGAGGCCGAAACCGTTCGTCTTTTTGACCGTGTGCGCATCCCATCGGCTCGGGCGCGTCTCAAGGACTTTCCGCACAATTTCTCCGGCGGCATGCGCCAACGCGTGTTGATCGCCATGGCGCTGTCATGCAATCCGAAGCTCCTCATTGCGGACGAGCCCACCACCGCGCTTGACGTTACCATTCAGGCCCAGATCATCGAGCTGATCAAGGAACTGCAGGACGAGACAGGCATGTCCGTTCTGTTCATCACACATGACATGGGGGTCGTCGCGGAAGTGGCGGACGAAACGCTCGTGATGTTCCGAGGTGACGCGGTCGAGAACGGTCCGACCGGCGAGCTGTTCGCAAACCCGCAAAAACCCTATACCAAAGCGCTGCTTCTGGCTGTGCCGCGGCTCGGCTCCATGAGCGGCATTGAGCGGCCGATGCGCTTCCCGGCCCTCGACAAGGCCACGGGAGAGGCCGATACACCCCGAGAGTCGCCGGACACGGTGGACTGGGAAAACGAGCCTTTTCTGCGTGTTTCCAACCTGGTCAAGCGGTTCGAGATTCGTGCCGGTCTGCTACGCAAGGTGACGGCTCGCGTTCATGCAGTGGAAAACATATCGTTCGAACTGAGGCAGGGGGAGACCCTGGCACTGGTCGGAGAGTCCGGTTGTGGCAAATCTACCGCCGGGCAGTCGATTCTTCGATTGCAGGAACCCACGGCCGGAAACGTGGTGTTCGAGGGAATCGATCTACGCAGCCTCGCCGCAGACCGGCTAAGGAGCATGCGCACCGAGATTCAGATGGTATTCCAGGACCCCTATGCGAGCCTGAACCCGCGCATAAGGGTGGGCGACGCCATTGCAGAGCCGATTATCAGCCATGGACTGGGGGATCGTGCATTTGCCGCCGCGCGTGTCGCGGAACTCCTTGAGCGGGTTGGGTTGAGTCCGGACATGATGTCCCGCTTCCCGCACGAATTCTCCGGAGGCCAAAGGCAGCGCATCTCCATTGCCCGGGCGCTGGCGGTCAAACCCAAGCTGCTCGTCGCCGACGAGGCGGTATCGGCACTCGATGTGTCGATCAAAGCGCAGGTGGTCAATCTTCTGCTGGACCTGCAGGAACGGTTGAAGCTCGCCTATCTGTTCATTTCCCACGATATGGCCGTCGTCGAACGCATAAGCCACAGGGTGGCGATCATGTATCTCGGCGAGATCGTCGAAATCGGACCGCGTGCTGCGATCTTTCGGAGCCCGCGCCACCCCTACACGCGGCGACTGCTATCGGCGGTCCCTATCCCTGAACCCTCGCGCCGACATATGCGACGACCGACGAGCAGCGACGAAATCAAAAGCCCGATCAGAAGCGCCGACTACATACCACCGGTCCGGGGCTACAGCGAGGTCGGGCCGGGACATTTCGTCCAAGACTTCGGCAGCGAATGGTCGACATCCTTCTAAATCGCCTCTCAATCCCTCGAACCTAGGAGTTTCCATGTCCGCTTATCTGAATGGCATCGACCATATCGAAATCAATGTCGACGACCTGGAGGAGATGGTTGCATTCCTCAAACGTGTCGGCTTCGTAGAGACCCGCCGGACCGCCCACACCGGGGGCTCAGTGGAACTGCGCTTTCCAGGCGGGCTCGACGCTCCGATCCTGGAATTGAACGAGTCCGCCGACGAGCCGAAGGGTTTCCAGCACATCGCGATACGCACGACCGACATCGATGCCTGCTATCAGGAGTTCGTCGACAAGGGTTTCGAGTTCCAGCGGCCGCTGCTGCCTGCCGCCTCCAGCGGTCGTCGCGTCTTTAACCTGAAGGACCCCGAAGGCAAGAAGCTCCAGATCGCGACGCCCATCGATCTCGAACAGGCCGCTTCATGACGGTGGCGGATCTGAATAGCGCGGAAGGCATCGCACTGCGCCAGGAGATGCTGTCCTACGACAGTTGCCTGATTTCCGATGCCCTCGAACGGCTGGGGCTGCCGCCGGGTATTACCGGAATAGGCCGGCAATCGACCCGCCACCGCATTTTTGGCGCTGCCGTAACCGTTGCCCTGCAGAGGCACGACGGTGCGGTTGCAAAGCGACACCTCGGCACCGCCGCGATCGATATTGCCGCGACCGGCCGCGTTATCGTAGTGCAGCACACGGATCGTAGCGATTGCGCCGGGTGGGGTGGTTTGCTTTGCACGGCAGCTCGAGCGAAGGGTGTGGCGGGGATCGTGGTCGATGGCCTGGCGCGAGATATCGACGAGGCCGAGTTCCTGGATATGCCGGTATTTTCGCGTGGCGTCACGCCGGTTACCGCTCGCGGCCGGGTCTCTGAGATATCGACCAACGAGCCTGTGACGATCGGCGGCGTGAACGTTCGGCCTGGTGATTTCATTATTGCCGACGGTAGCGGCGTCGCAGTCATCCCTGCCGATCGCCTGTTGGACGTGGTCAACGTCGCGCGCGAATTTCTCGCGACGGAGAACGAGATCCGTACGGCTCTTGCCAGAGGCATTCGCATCAGTGATGCCATGGATCGCAGATACGAGATCATGCTCGCGCCTGAATAAAAAGAGTGATCAGCGGTTCCGCGTTCTCGACTCCCGGCAGCATGGCGTCTCGCCATGCTGCTTGAAAAGCCATGCTTTTTTCAAACAAACCTCAATGAGGGCATTCCATCATGACTCCCGGTTTCCGTGTCGGCGCCTCGCGCCCCTCCGTCAACCTCGAACTCGTCGCCAGATATCAGAATATTCCGGTCGCATGCATAAGCGATTCCATCCACCGACTGTCGGCCGGCGGATCGCGTTTGAGACCAATGGGCACGTCGCGGATGGTAGGCCCGGCATTTGTGGTCAGGACAGCGCCCGGAGACAACCTGATGGTCCACAAGGCGCTCGATATCGCTCCTGCTGGAGCCGTACTCGTCGTGGACGCCGGCGGCGACCTCACGAATGCCATTCTTGGGGAACGCATGGTGAGGATAGCGGCGGCAAGGGGGCTGGCAGGAATTATCGTGAACGGCGCCATTCGCGACTACGATATCCTTCGCATTCACCCTTTGCCTGTCTTCGCGGCTGGAGTAACGCATCGCGGGCCCTACAAGAATGGTCCAGGAGAGATCAACTACCCGATTGCTCTTGATGGTATGGTGATCGAAAGCGGCGATCTGATTGCAGCCGACGAGGATGGCATCGTTTGCATTGCCTATCGCGATGCGGATGAGGTTTGCGAAGCGGCCGAACGCAAGGCACGCCACGAAGCAGAGAATGCTCCCGAACAGGAAGATCGCGGCTGGATCGACAAAGCGTTGCATGATCTAGGCTGCGCAATGGACACGGAGTACAGCCTGCCGCATTTCCGTAGCTAGGGTTTACTCACCATGCAGCCCTATCCTGATGCGGATCGGCGGTGTTGAGAAACGGGTATACCAACCCATAAGGTCCGCATATGCCGCAAATCACGGAGACTTGCGGCCCTGGAAGAATAGCAGGCTACACCCGTGGAGCGCTTCTCCCATTCATATTAGATCGTATCCGTAGCAATCGAGCTGCTCGGCGCTGCGGTAGCTCAAGGAAGTGAGCTCTTCCACAGGGAGGGCATGCTTCGCACTCGGCAGCGCTTCTGCAAAAGCGCCTTCAATTTGGAAATGTCATCTCCATGGGATGAAGCCGGCGCTGTCCAAGCACAAGAGCCGCTTTTGCAAGAAGGCAATGCCGGCGCGAGTAGCGCCGGCGCGTAATTGCCTGAATGAATTAGGCCGCGACGACCTTGTCCCTGAAAGCGATCGAGCCGGACGAGGGAACCCATAATAGTGCATCTGCATCTTCGAGCCGGCGGTGGGTCTCTACCTTAGCGATCGCGTCGCCGGCTTCGAGTTCATATTGGAAGCGGGCACCGAGGTAGCTTCGTGAACGGATTCTCGCGCTGAGCACGGTGCCGTCCTCCTCAGGCGCCTCGGACCGGCTTGACAGAACCTGCATGCGCTCGGGGCGAACGGAAATCCTGACTTTAGAACCTTGCGCTATGTCCTTTCGGACGGCCACCTTAAGTTCCGAACCGTCCGAGAAGCGGACCGTGGCATTGCTTCCGGTGAGACCAACGACAGTCGCTGGAAAGAAACTGCTGGTGCCGATGAAATCGGCCACGAAGGCTTCTGCCGGGTTCTCGTAAATTTCCTCAGGTGTCGCGATCTGGACGATACGCCCTTTATCCATGATGACGATCCGATCGCTCAAAGTCAGCGCCTCGGCCTGATCATGCGTTACGTAAAGCGTCGTCATCTTCAGCTGACGCTTGAGTTCGCCGAGCCACACCCGCGCGCGTTCACGCAGCTTGGCGTCGAGGTTAGAAAGCGGCTCGTCGAGCAGCAGGATAGACGGCTTGTAGACCAGGGTGCGGGCAAGCGCCACACGCTGCTGCTGGCCGCCAGATAGCTCGTGTGGATAGCGGCCAGCAAAAGGCTCCATCTCGACCAGTGCAAGCACCTGCTCGATCATGCGGTTTCGCTCGACCTTGGGAACCCGACGAAGTTTGAGCGGAAAGGCGACATTGTCGAAAACCGTGAGGTGCGGCCACAACGCATAGGATTGGAAGACGAGCCCGCAATTGCGGTCCTCAGCCGGGAGGAACACCTTCTGCGCCGAACTGAAGAAAACCTTCTCCGTCGTACGGATGGTGCCTTCGGTCGGGCGGTCCAGGCCAGCGACGGCCGCCAGGGTGGTCGACTTGCCACATCCGGAGGGACCGAGCAGTGTTACGAACTCACCGTCTGCGATGTGGAAATTGATATCGCGTGTGGCATGGAACGAGCCAAAGTCGCGCGACATGTTCTCGATGATGAGCTCAGTCATAGATGTTTACCTTCAGGACCTTCTTAGCAATGGCGATGAAGAGGATGGTCAGGATGATCTGGATGGTGGCGAGCGCCGAAAGCGGCCCCATATCGCCGAGGACCCAATATTGCAGCAGCGTGGTTCCTATGACTTCACTGCCCGGTGCAATGAGGAAGATCGCGATCGAGTATTCCTTGAGAAAATGGATGAACAGGATCGCGAAACAGGAGAACAGGGCCGGCCTCATCAGCTTGAGGATGACTGCCGAGACGGCGGTAAGCCAGTCTGCACCCATGACCCTGGCGCTGCGGTCGAGGTCCGGTCCGATTTGCATCAGTGTCGGCGACAGACTCGCAAAGGCGGTCGGGATATAGCGCATCGTATAGGCGAGGATCAGAATCCAGACGCTGTTGCGCAGCCAACCCACTGGCGGAATGAAGACCATCATGTAGAAGAAACCGATACCGGCGATCAGTCCAGGAATGGCACGCGGGAAAAGCGCGATATATTCGAGCGGGCGCCGGTAACGGAACTCCGATCGGTGGATGATGAGCGTTACCGCGGCGATGAAAACCGTTGCGATAGCGCCGCCTACGACGGCAATCATGACCGTGTTGGCAATGGCGCGCATATTGGCCTCGGATGCGAGGACACCACGGAAATTGTCCAGGGTGAACAGCGGCCAGATAGGCATCAGGGGGGTCAGGAACCGGGTGAAGGCGCGCAGCACCAGAATGCCGAGAGGCAATACGATGAAGAAGAACGTATAGCAAAACAGGAAGGCGAACGCGACCCAGCGTAGGTTTCCAAGGTCGAACAGCCGTTTGCGAGAAGCTTTGCCCCCGACAGTCACATACTTTCGCGTATTTCGCAGCAAGCGCCCCTGAAGGAAGACCAGCAACGCGACGATGATCAACAGCAGCACCGCCGCGGTCGCCACGAGACCGTAATTGGGCCGAGGCGAAGACACGCCCTGCGAATAAAGGAAAGTGGTGAACAGCGAGATGCCGCCCGGCTCGCCGAAAATCAGCGGGATCGATAGCATTTCCAGGCTGCTGGTGAAGTTCAGCACCGAACCGTACAGAATCGCAGGGGTCAACAGCGGAAGGGTGATCGACCACAACGTTCGCGCCGGTTTTGCCCCGCAGGTGCGCGCCGCATCCTCCAGAGAGGGGTCGGAGAGCGTGATCGAACCCAGGCAATAAAGGGCCGCCAGGGGCGCCTGCGAAATGCCGGCGACGAGCGACATTCCCCATAACGTGTAAAGATTCCACGGCTGGAAGCCGATGATCGATTGCACCCACATGGTCACATAGCCGGCAGGGCCATAGATGAGAAACCAGCCGAATGACAAGATGAGATGGGAGATCAGCAGCGGCCAAAGCAACATATCGCCGAAGAGCCTGCGCCCCGGCACATTGGTGCGCCCAACGAGCACGGCGCACAGAACGCCGATGAACTGCGAGATGACCGTCGACAGGAACGCGAATATGAACGTGTTCACGATGACGGTTTTGAACGGACCGGCGGTAAACAGATCCGTGTAATTCTCCAATGTCAGCTTCGCGTTGGCGCCCTCGTACAGTGGGCGGTCCAAAACCGACTGATATATGAGCGGCAGTATAGGTCCCGCGACGAGCACGAGCGTCAGGACAGCGATGCCGTATTGCAGAAAGACGGAGCGTGCCGGATGGCGCAGGCCTGTGCGTGCCAGATCCTGCCGCGGAGCCTGAGCCCTGCTAAAAGTCTGTGATGCTGATGGCAGGCTGACCATAGCAAATCCTCCTGAAGGGACATGAAGGACCGGAGCCGGTCCTTCAGTTTAGTTTTCGGCCACAGTCCGGTGACTGATCAGACGCCGTTGGCTTCGCGCCACCGGGCGACGAATGCCTTGGAATCTTTGACGAGTGCTGGATCATAGCTGACCATGATCGCATTCTTCTCGCCGATCGACTGGGTAATCGAGGCATATGTCTCACCGCCGCTGACCGCTTCTGCGGTAATCGAGGGACGGAGCGGCGTGCGCGACCCTGCGGAAAGCGCCTTTTGGCCGGTTTCCGAAAGGGCGAAATCAAGCAATAGCTTGGCCGAGTTCACACTGGTGGATTTTTTCGGAATTCCAAGGCCGCGGAAGACCATCGGCGTGCCGTCGTTGATGTAGCTCATCGCGACGATCTGTGAACGGGCCGGATCCTTGGCGGCCATACGGGATGCAGCCGAGCCGCAGAAGTAGCCGAGCACGTATTCGCCCGTCGTTACCTTTTCGACCATAGGGCCGGCAGCACGCTCGAAGCGCGTGGCAGGTCCAATCGTCCGATACCAATCCCAGACCTTGTCGCCATGGTGTTTCGCGAAGAAGAAGTGGGCGTCGTGACCATAGGACGTCAGATGCGCACCATAACTGGTAAGCTTCTTGTTGAAGATCGCCGGGTTTTTCTTCACCTTCTCGACCAGGTCGGCGAAGCTCGCCGGCCATAATTCCTTCGGCAGCAAAGCCTTGTTCCAGAAGAAGACAAGCGGATCGAGAGCCGACGTATAGAGACCCGGATGCGGTTTGCTCCAGGCCGGGAAAGCCGCAGCTTCCGGTGAACTGTAATCCACGATCTCGTTGCGCGCGATCATATCGATCCAGGACGAGGGTGCGACGGTCATCAGCAGGTCGGCCGAGCGGCTTCCCGTCGATGTCTCCGCGAGATAACGTTCCATCGCCTCGCTGCCGTTGACGTCCAGCGTCTGCGGCGTGATCCAGGGGTATTTTTCGCGGAAAGCCATCAGCAGCGGCTTCCATTGCGAATCCGACATATTGGAATAAACGATCAATCCGGACTCCTTGCGGGAGCCTTCGATGATCGAACCGTAATCCGCAGGATAACCCGCGGGCGTGCTTTGCGCGCGAGCCGTCGCATGAAGCGTCAAGGCGGTAACCGCGCCCCCTGCCCCCAATTTCAGGAATTGCCGTCTGTCAAACATTTTTTCCTCCCAGTTGACAAACCCGTTAAAGCGCGGCTGTAGCCGCGCTACCCTTTCCACTCCGTCGAGTGGACAAATTCTAATCCGGCCTGCTCCAGCGCCGGGCGCATTCCGTAGATGTCCAGCCCCAGCTCTCCGGCTGCAAGACGGTTGCGCTTCGAGGCCTCATTGTCGTGGCGCTCGCGTGCAGCCGCGAGCGTGTCCTCGGCATCGGCCTGATGGACGATGGTCACGCCGTAGGTGGCGAACTCGTCGACAAACGGTGCGGCAAGGCGCGGGATATCCGTGACGACAACGTTGAGCACGCTCATCCCATCACCTCTACGGCCTCGGGATAGGTGCTCTGGTATGCTTCGCCATGCGTCATCGGCTTGCCGCTGTTACGCCCGCCCTGCATGCCACGGTTCAGCGCTACACGTTCGTAATAGTCCCACAAATGCTTTTGCGCCGGCAATTGCTCGAATGCGCGCCGCTTGATATCCCAGACGGAAGAAATGTTCAGGATTCGGTCCGGTACAAATCCGCATTGCTCGGGCTGATGCGGCTCGAACATGAAAACCTGCGGCGCGCTATAAACCGGTTTGTCCTCCGGCTTGTGGCCCGCTGCCTGGGCAATGATGCGGGCCTCGTTCGAAAAACGGACGGCTTCGGGGTGGTCGACGTTGTAGGGGTCCGATTTCGAATGCGACAACACGAAGGACGGCTTGACGTCTCGATAGATATCGATGAGCCGATCAAGCATCGCATCCGTGAGGCGCAACGGATAATCGCCCGCATCGAAGAACTCGATCTCAGCGCCAAGGATTTCTGCAGCTTTCTCGGCCTCCGACTGGCGCTGTCGTTTGCATTCGGCGAGCGTCATGCCTTCCTGGCGCCAGGCGCCCTGGCTTTCGCCGCGCTCGCCAAACGACAAGCAGACGATCTTCATCCGATAACCGAGACCGGCGTGCAGCGCGATTGCACCGCCGGCGCGCCACACAAAGTCACCCGGATGAGCCGTGACGACGAGACCTGCCTTATCTGTGGCCATGAATTCCTCCAATCAATACCGTCTGCTTTCGAAGGAAACCTTGCCTTCGAAGAGTTTGCGTGCGGTTCGATAAAACGAACCGTATTCGGCTTCCCAAGCGTCACCGTCGTTGCGGACGTCGGCTGAGACCGTCAAGACTCCGGACGGCATTCCAAGCTTCAGCGGCGCATCTGCTGAAACCGCCTTGGTGCTTTGCGCCGGGATGCTCCCATCCATACGCATTGCAACTGCAGCGCAGAGCGATATCGTCAGCGGCAGCGCCTTGTGCGGAAGACCGTTGGCGATGATCCGCATGTTGACGTCCATGTCTGCGGCGTGGAGCTGCTCGCCGGACAGTGTCGACATGTCCATCGATGGGCTGACAAAGCCGACATAAGGAACGACGGGCGAGTTCTTCGCCGCTTCCAGGTCCGGAGCAATCCCCATTGCGACGGACCCCGCTTCGCGAATGGCAGCCAGACGCTTTAGGATATCCGGCCGGCGCTCTATTTCGTCGGGCAATTCCGCCCCCCCAAGGCCGATATCCTCGGCTCTTACGAAAACACATGCATTCGCGGCATCGATCAGGCTCGCCTCAATCCGGCCAAGCCCCTCCACTTCCAGCACGTCGACAACGTTGCCGGTCGGCAAAAGCTTACCGGTCGTGGCACCGCCGGGTTTGATGAAATCTAGACGGATGGGCGAGGCGGTTCCAGAAACGCCGGGGATGGACAGATCGCCGGAATATTCGGGCATACCATCCCTGGTCTGGAACGTGGAATGAATGATCTTGTCGGTATTCGTGTTGTATATGCGAACCAAGGTTTCAGCCCGGCGGGCTTCGAGCATGCCCCTTTCAATGGCAAAGGGACCGATGGCAGAGCTCATATTGCCGCAATTACTCTTGTAATCGACCTTCGCATCGCGCACCGCCACCTGAGCAAACGTGTAATCGACATCTGCGTCATCCCGATCGGAAGGAGAAACGATACAGACTTTCGAAACCGCCGTTATGCCGCCGCCCATGCCGTCCAGCTGGCGCGCGCCAGGGTCAGGACTGCCCATGGCGGCAAGGAAGATGGCGTCCCATTCTGCCCTGTCTTGCGGAAGGTCGCGGCGATCGAACATGATCGCCTTGCTGGTGCCGCCTCGCATGAAGATCGCGGGTAAGCTGTTCAATGGCATATCTTGCCTCCTCAACCCCTCGTCGTCTCAGCTGTCACTGAATGACTGACTCGTCGCGCAGCCGCCTGATATCTTCCGAACTGAAGCCTATAGCGCTGAGAACTTCCTCGGTGTTTTCCGCAAATTCCGGAACATGGCTGTGGGGACGGGATGCAGTGGGTATGTCGGACATCTTCAGCGGCAAGCGCGGGAGCTTGGCTTTCTTTCCACCCGGCAAAGTGGTTTCTGTCATCCGCCCCTCGAAGTTCAGATGCGGGTCCTCGAAAAGATCACCGGGAACGGCCGCCAGCCCGACCGGGCACCCAATTGGCGCCAGCGTTTCGATCAGTTCATGCGCGTTCAATCCGGCGGCAATTTCCACGACCATCGGCCGCAGCTTCTCCTTGTTGTCGCGCCGCAATTCATTGGTCTTGTATTCCGGCATTGCCAGCAGATCTTGACGGCCGAAAGCGGTACAGAAGGCCTGCCATTGCTTGTCGCTCGTCACTCCAATGAAGACACTGCGGCCGTCGGCAGTCTCGAACGTCTCGTAGATCGGCCAGGAGCGTTCGCGAACCGGATAAGGGAGGGCCTTCTTCCCCGTGTGAGCCTCCCCCGCCATATGTTGGCCCGTGAAGAATACCGCGGTTTCGTAAAGCGCGCTCTCGACTTTCTGCCCCTTACCGGTCACCTGCCGCTGAACAATCGCCGCCAGAATGCCGATCGCTCCGAACATGCCGCCGCCAATGTCGATGATCGATGACCCAGCCCTGAGAGGCTGGCCAAGCGGGCCGGTCATATAGGCAAGCCCGGACATGATCTGTGCGAGCTCGTCGAGACCGGCCCGGTCTTCATAAGGCCCTGGGAGGAACCCCTTCAGGGAGCAGTAGATGAGGCGATCATTGTATTTCGAAAGCTGGTCGTAACCTATGCCGATCCGATCTGCGGTGCCGGCACCGAAATTCTCGGTCACGACATCGGCGTTTTCGACAAGGCGTTTTACGATCTCCTTACCCTTATCGGTCTTGATATCAACGCCCACGCTTTTCTTGAAACGGTTGAAGTAGCCGAAGGCGCCGGCAATATGACCCTTCAGGTAACGGGTGCGGTCCCCGTTCGGCAGAGGCTCCACCTTGATGACATCGGCCCCCAGTTCCGCCAGAATCAAGCCAACGGTCGGGCCCATGGCTATATGGCAAAATTCCACGACTTTGATGCCAGCCAAAGGCAGGTGGGCTGGTTTCGCTTCAAGAGTTTCGCTGCCGGGTACGGACAGGTTCTGGAGCATTTGGGGCGCCTTATTCAATGCTATCGACGATCTGATGGATAAGGACCGCTATTTGTTCCGCGGACCCAAGGCTTCGAGTTGTGGGCTTTCGATTGGCTTTGTCCATGGCGATGGGCAGTCCTTGTAGGCGGAAGGGCCTAGCCTGAAATGCCGGGCCTCCTCGAATGTCTGTACGAAGGGGATGTTTGCGGGGTAAAGCCTGCCGCCGCGCGGTCTCGGGCCGGACTTCGGAACCTGGCTGATGACCTGACGGCCAAGGAACTCTTCGAGCAGCCAGGCCGCCTCGATCAGGATATCGAGATCAATGCCGGTATCGATGCCCATCTCCTCCAGCATGTTGACGAAGTCTTCGGTCGGCGCCATGCCGGCAGCCTGCCCGTTGCCGCAATAGGGGCAACCGCCAATGCCGCCAAGCGTCGTCTCGACACGCAGGATATCGTCGCCGTTCAGCACCCGAAGGCCCGCATAGAGGCTGGTGAGCGCCATGCCGCGTCCATTGTGAAGATGAAGACTCCAGTCGCGAATCTGCGGCCAGCGCTCGCGGATGGCGAGGATGGTTTCCTCGACAAGATGCGGCATGACCCAGCTCATGGGATCGCCCAGGCGGCAGCCGGTCACGGTCAAGCCGGCTGCGGTCCACAGGTCATGCTGCCGCTGCAGCATTTTCATCAAGTCCTCCAGCGCCACAGGCCCGGTAAAGTTGGAACCCCAGCAGGCATGCGCCGAGATAGACGCGTCCTTGAAACCGGTCTTGACAGCCCTTTCGATGATGGCGGGCCATTTGTCGATCTCGTCCTGCTGGCTGCGATTCCAGTTACGCCTGGGAAAGACATCGCACATGTGGAGACCGGTGAGCGCCAGGCTGTGACGTTCCATCTGGATCTTGTTGGTAAAAGGCGCCGCGCGCTCGCGACCTTTTTCATTGGGAATAAGCGCGGTGTAAGTAACCCCTTCCCGCGGCGTAAACCGTGCGGCGACTTCATCGGTCTTTGCCATCTGCGGCGTATACTTCGGGCTGACGAACGAACCGATGACGATCTGCTTCAGACCCGATCGCGACAAAAGATCGAGAAGTTTCACCCGCGCTTCCACCGATATCGACTCGTCCTCGATCTGAAGACCGTCGCGCAGCAATTCCTCGCGGATGTGAACGGTCGGGTATCTGGATGACATGGCTTCTCCTCGCCGGCATTTTATGACTTGCGCCACCGGCCAGCCCCCCTGGTCGAATGTCGCTTATGCCTCGAAGACCAGGATCGTGGATTGGACAAATTTCGTCCAATATATTATTTGTCACGCAATGATACTCAAAACATATCGAGAAATCGTATGGATATTCGGCACATGCGCTACTTTCTGGCTGTCGCGGAAGAGCTCAACTTTCGCCAGGCGGCCGAACGCCTTCGCATCAGCCAGCCGCCGCTCAGCATGCAGATCAAAGCGATGGAGGACGAGATCGGCGTTGCCCTTTTCGAGCGGACGCAACGCAGCGTCCGGCTGACGCCGGCAGGTGAATTCCTCTTGCCGCATGTTTACGAGGCGGTAGCGAAATTCGACCAGACCCGCGACCTCGCCAAGCTAGCTGCCCGCGGCGAAGCAGGCAGGCTTCGGGTCGGGTTCACGGCCTCGGTTCCCATGCGTGCGAGCTTTCCCGCAACGCTCAGGCGTTTCCGCGAGCTATATCCGCACGTATCCCAGGAGATTTTTCATTCCTCCACGGAAGCGCAAGTCGATATGTTGAGGTCAGGCGCTCTGGACGTTGGCTTCCTCAGGCTGCCCTACCACGCCGAAAAGGATCCAAACCTTGCAACGACAAACATCTGGCATGATGAGTTACGCCTTTATGCAGCGGCCGACAGCAAGTGGAGCAGGTCCGGTGAAATGGTGTCCATAGAAGCGCTCGCCAACGAAGCCTTCGTCACTTTCGCCGCCCGGTCAGGCTCGTTCGAACATGTCTCGTTTCTCTGCAGCCGCGCCGGCTTTCTGCCCAAGGTGACCCAGCACGCCCGAGATGGTGCGGCCATTCTCGGCTTTGTCGCGGCAGGCGTCGGAATCGCGATTTTGCCGGACATATACGAGCACACAGGCGTTTCGGGGATCATCTCGCGGAAACTGTCGGCCCCCGACACCAGAAGTTTCGTGGTGCTCGCCTACCGAAAGAGCCACTACACAAACCTCGTTGAGCAATTCGAAAGGATCGCGGTGGAGGAACGCGGATAATACCGTGTTCTGTCTAAAGGTGACGACAATCAGAGCCATATCCCCGAATGATCGCACATTCGACAACTTGAATAATTGTAAGATATCGGCAGAAGTCGATTTGCGGATATGTGCGTTCACCATCTTGACGCTGGGCCGGACAGGTTTTGCGCAACGCCGAAGCAACAATCAAAAACGCCGCGGGAGTGAGGCCGTGTGCCGCCATCGCACCCGGGCGATAGCCGTCAACCACCACGTCGGTCCCCGCGAGCAGGCCTTCGAACGCCGTTCGATCGTCGGGATGGCGCAGATCCAGCCGCGTGGAACGTTTGCCGATGCCCGTTTCCAGTTCCGCAAGCCCGATATCGGCAACGTGCGCGGCGCTGATGCGCAATACGTCCGCGCCATGTGACGCCAGGGTCCGGCTGCAGATGGGGCCGGCGATCACCCGGGTAAGATCCAGCACCCTGAGCCCCTCCAGCGGGCGGGCCGCGCGTCGTGAAGGCGCCGGCGCCGGCGCGTCGCCGATCCGTTCTATCCTCACCAAAGGCTCGGAAGCGATAAGTTTGCCTTGCGGGTGAGCCGCCCACTCGGCAGCCGTGCGCACCAATCCCGCCACGCCGCCTGCGGCGTGGACCGCATCCTCCAGCTCGCCGCCGTCCCAGCCCCGGGTCTTTTCGAAAGCCTGGACCTTGTTGTCCACCGCGCCGATGACGGAAAGAAAGGCCTGGCGATGCGGGGCGGCATTGTTCTGCAGATAGACGTAACGTCCGTCTCGGACAGGATAGTAATCCGTCCAATCGTCGAACGGGGACGGTCCGGCAACGCCATTGATCTCAAAGTATTTTCCGCTTCTGAGCGAAGCCGCCGCATGACGCGCGTCGACACCGATGCGCTGCGCTTCGCCGCCGCGATTTTCCCAGAAGCGTGCCGCCGCCAGAGCGCTCGCGGCCAGCGATGCCGCTCCGGCGCAACCGATCCTGTAGGGACTCGGAAATATCGGGTCGTCTCCAGTCAGCTCGACATCGCCATTTTCGATGCCCAGGGCCGAGGTCAGATCGGCAAGCGCCGCATGGGCGCGGCTTTCGGGCCTGCTCGTACGATCCTCAGCACCGGGGTTTTGTCTTGGAACATCCATGTTGCCGCCCTCCCAGAAGCATGTTCGGATTTCCGTGGCGGCGGATATCCACCGCAGGGACGTCGTCTCAGACGAGGTCGGTCTTATAGTCCGGCAATGGCATCTGCCACCACTTCTCCACCGGACGGTTGCCGTTCAGCCAGCGGAGGTAGGGATGGCCCGGATCATAGAAGCAGCCATGGCGGATGGACTCCAGGAACATGATCTGATTGCTGGGCACGTTGGCGAGATTGACCTCGGGACCGAGATGATGGACGAGCCACGCCCATAGCGGCGTGTTCGGTGCGCCGCGGGCGCTCCAGACTTCCAGAATGACCTTCTCGGCATCGACCTGACGCATGACCTCGAGGAGTTGCTGCTGGCCGCTTTCGTTTTCCAGGCGGTTCCCGAGCAGGGCGCGAACCACCATGCCCTCCCAATAGATATGATCGGAGCCCGCCTCTATGAGCTGGCCTATCTTGTCGACAACGGCCGATATATCGATCGAGTTCTTGTCCTTGCGGGTGTCGTCGAACTGAACCCACTTGGCGCCGACTTCGCTGACGACACCGAATCCCCTGTCCTTCAGACGCCGCACCTCGTGCTGCATTTCCGCCATATCCATCGCACCGGTGTGATTCTCCACCTCAACGATGTTGGCGCCGAGTTCGAGCATCCGATCAAGGAATTGCTCCTGCTTGCCCTGCGCGACGGCAAGTTCGTACGGCACGCCGCCGAGCTGAATGTCGACTCCGGCATTCCGGTACAGTTTCAGATTTTCACGGAATGTCTGGTCGGAAATCCATACGCCGGGAATGGTCATCTTAACCAGATCGATGAAATCGGCATAGGCCATCAATTCCGGATTGCGGGCGCCGAAGCTCGTCTCGTCGATAATCATGGTAATGCCGCGTCGACGCGGCTTTTCGCTGCGGGGCGGGAAATCGATCAGATCGTGTAGAGCGCGCATAATTGTCCTCCTCATGCGATTTCCAGCAGCGACCCACGTGCGGCTGGCCGGTTCTGATGAGCGGACAATCGGCGATCTCGCCAACGGAAGAAAGACAAGAAGATTTTGTTGGAGGTTAAGCCAGATTTAATCTAACGATCGCGAGAGGATTTTCGGGAGGCTCCATTGCGTTGGATGTCCATCGATCTACAGAGGCTGGCGGCTTTCCACTTGGTGGCCGAGCGAGGTAGCCTGCGGAAAGTTGCACAGGAACTGAAACTGACCGTTCCAGCGGTGTCGACACGCATCCGCCTGCTCGAGGAAGACCTGAAAATACGGCTCTTCGACCGTCATCCCAACAGTCTCGTGTTGACGCCGGCCGGCCGGCAGTTCCGCACCGAGATCGCCATCGTCTTCTCTCGCCTGGAGGACGCACTCAGCCTTCTCGATACCCACCGGGCACACAAGCAAAAGATACGCATATCCGCCGGCAGCAACGTGGTTCGTCTTGTGTCCCGACAGATCAATGCCTTTCTCAAGGTCAACGACGATGTGGAAATCAGTATCGAGATAAACGGGTCCGCTACCACGGCGGATCTCGTGGCTTCCGGGCAAGTGGATATCGGCATTGGCTATTTCCGCAACGCGCTGAGTGACAATCTCCAACGGCTTTTCATAATGCGGTCGAACATCGCTTTCGTCTGTGTCGAACAGCACAACTTGGCAGCGCGCCAAGACCTGTCGCTGCGAGATGTGCTTCAGACTCAGCTTGTAATGATTCCCGGGGATAGCGAGTTACGGTCATCACTCTCGCACGCATTTGCGCAAGAGGAACTCGGACCGCTGGAAATTACCGAGGTCGGAAGCTGCCAGTCGGCTTTGGATATGGCGATCGGCGGCGAAAAGATTGCGATAGTGCATGCAGCCTGCATCCGCAACCTGGACCCGCAACTGAAATGGCTCAATCTCACTGATCATAGCGATTGCCTCGACCTCTCGGTAATTTATCGCAACAGTAAGAACATTTTGATCGGCCAGCTTGCACAGTACCTCTCCCGGGACGCGACATGACCAGCTTTCCAACGACATGACGCAACCTGCAACCGTCGATATGGACGTAGCTGTCTGATAGCTCTTGAACCGGTTGCGGCGCTCCCTGGTCTCCTCGTCCGGCAGCCGGGATGGCGCTGGAAATAATCGACGGCGATCAGCCTTCGCTTGGTGCAGCCGGATGAATGAAAGGCCAGGGACTGGTTTCGGACCCCTTCTCGACCACGACTTCGATCAATGTAGGCGCATCGATTTCAATCGCCTTCTCGAGCGTGGTCTTGAGTTGCTCGGGTGAGGAAACCTTCCATGCCCGCACACCGAACGACTCCGCCAGCGTCGAGAAATCGGGGTTCTTCAGGTCCGAACCGATATAGCGGCCTTGGTAGTTTTGTCTTTGGTCGCGGAGAACGTTTCCGTACGAAGAATTGTTGAAGACGATTGCTACGACAGCGATATTGTGCTGGACAGCAGTTGCAAGTTCCTGAACGCCGAACATGAAACCTCCATCACCCGAAACGGAGATGACGCATTTGTCCGGGTTGGCGACCTTCACGCCCAATGCGGTATTGTAGCCGAAGCCGAGATTATCCTGATAACCGCAGGTGACATACTGCCTCGGGGCATAGACCGGGAAGGCGAACCGGGCGGTGAAGCCCATCTGGCTCACCTCCTCCACGAAGAACCCGTCTCGTGGCAGAACCTTGCGGATCACATCGAGATACGGCACCTGTGGACTGACGCTCTCGTAGGCTGCCCTCGCCCGGTCTTTGAAAGATGCCAGTTCCGACTCACGGTTAGCGCGTCCTTCGCCCAGTTCGTTCAAAACCGCTGATGCCGCGTCGCCGGCGTCGGCGACGATACCAACGGTTGGTTTCAGCCGCACCATTTCCGTCGGATCGATATCGATACGAATAGTCTTCAAACCCGGCGGCAGCCACCGCCAGCGCATGAACTGGAGTTCAAGGCGGCTGCCGATACCGATGAGAAGGTCGCAGGTTCGCCAGTAGTCAAATCCCGCCACGAAATCGAATGAGAGCGGATCGTCCGCCGGGGCGATACCCTTGCCCGAACGATGTGCCGTGACCGGCGCCTGCAAGGCCCTTGCGAGAGCAAGCACCTCTTCCGCAGCATCAACCGCGCCGCCGCCGACCATGATCAGCGGGTTCTTCGCTGCCTTGATGAGAGCCACGGCGGCAGCGATATCGGCCGGATTGATGAGCGGCGGGGACGCTTCCTCGCCGATCAGCGGCGCTTCGGCGACGCCTTTCTGTCCGAAAACATCCCATGGCGCCTCGACCGCCACCGGACCGGGACGCCCCGATTTCATCCTCGTGAACAGCCCGCTCATGACGCTCATCGCATCCGTTGGATGCGCGATGCGTTCGGAGGCGCGGGTCAGGCCGCGAAGCGTGGCGAGCTGATCGGGCAGTTCGTGAAGCTGTCCCCGCCCCTGACCGATCAAATGCGACATGATATTGCCGGTGATACAGAATACGGGTGCGTTCGCACCATAGGCAGTGCAGAGAGCCGCTCCCGCATTCAGCACTCCCGGCCCCGGCACAACCGTGAAGACACCGGGCTTTCCGCTCGACTTGGCATAGCCATAAGCCATGTATCCAGCGCCCTGCTCATGTCGCGTGTGAATGAAACGCAGCTTGTGGCGGTTTTCGTAAAGCGCATCGTTGAAATCGTACATATGAGCGCCGGGGATGCCAAATACGGTATCTACACCGTTGGCGATCAACGAGCGAGCTATCTTCTGGCCGGTCGTTTCGACTTCACTCATGTCATTTAACCTCGTTGATCATATCGGCCCTGGAAGCAGGAACAGCCGTGACGTCCATTTCAGTTCTTCCCAGCCACTGCATGATGCGGCTGCTGGCTGCCCTCGAAGAACAACACCGCAAGCAGCGCTGCGCAAAGGCCGGCAATCGCGATTGCATATCCGCCCCCTGCGGGCGATCCCGTCGTATCCGCAACGACGCCCATGTAGTAGGGCGCAACAAAGCCCGCGAGGTTGCCAATCGAGTTGATCAGCGCGAAACCGACGGTGGCCGCGGCGCCGAC
Organism: Neorhizobium puerariae; assembly: GCF_042429745.1. Lineage (NCBI taxonomy): Bacteria > Pseudomonadati > Pseudomonadota > Alphaproteobacteria > Hyphomicrobiales > Rhizobiaceae > Neorhizobium > Neorhizobium puerariae. The sequence goes on from NZ_JBHMAA010000018.1 coordinate 26,063, forward strand.
ATAGGATCGAGCGACATAGGCCCAGAATGTCGGCACGACGCCCAGCACGCCGACGCTGGTCATGGCCAGACCGACAAGGGCAAGGACGGTATTCGTCGGATAGGACGACGTGACGATCAGGCCGGAGGATGCCAGCAGCGCTCCGCCGACGATGAACCATTTCCGCCCGCCGATATCGGATGCACGGCTGATGAGCGGCATGCAGACAAGGGTGCAGAGCGCCGGAATCGCAGCCAGCCAACCGATGGTGGAAGCGGAGGAAATGCCGGAATTCTTGATGATCTGAGGCATCCAGAATGAAATGCCGTAATTGCCGAGAAGCAGGAGGAAATAGGTCGCCGAGAGAAGAACGACCTTGTGGCCCTGGGTCAGGTCCCGGAGGGAATGCGCCCTTGCGCCTTGCCCGTTCTCGATGATGCTTCTGTCGATTACCGCCCGTTCCTCGGCGTCAAGCCATTTGGCATGCTTTGGTTCGCTGGGAAGGAACAGGAAGACAATCGGCGCGAATGCAACGGTGATGGCACCTTCGAGCAGGAATATCCATTGCCATCCGTTGTGCCCGCCGAGACCGGTCATATGTTCGAGAATGAACCCCGACAGCGGCCCGCCGATCAACCCTCCAAAGGGGATGGACATCAGGAAGAGGCCATTGGCGCGGCCACGATAGGCGTTCGGAAACCATTTCGAAAAATAGAGCTGAACCCCTGGCGCAAACCCGGCCTCGGCGGCGCCCACAAGGAAACGCAGGAAATAGAACCATCCTTCGTTCGTGACGTAGGCCATGGCAATCGTCGCGGCTCCCCAGGTCACGAGAATCCGTGTGAACCATGTCCGAGCGCCGACTTTCGCGAGAATCATATTGCTCGGCACTTCGAAGACGAAGTATCCGAGAAAGAAAAGGCCGGCGCCTAAACCGTAAGCCGCATGGGAAAGCCCGAGATCGGCTGACATCTGCAACTGGGCGAAGCCGACATTGAAGCGGTCAACGATTCCAAGTAGCTGGACGATGAAGAGAAGCGGCAGGATGCGCCAGGCGACCTTCGCGAAGATCGCCTTTTCGAATAGTCTAGATTGCGTATTCAAGTTGTCCTCCCTGTATCCACCGAACGGGACTCCCTCCCGAACGATCAGTGGACTGGTTCGCTGAGATCGATACTTTGAAGCGCCGTGCGCGCATCTTCCGGCCGCCGCCCCGTCAGTTTATAAAAGTCGTCGTTCAGATCGCTCATGTAGCCAAGACGCATCGCCTGGGCATAAGCGACCCGGCGGTGGACGAGGTCGTCAGGCAAGCCGTTCATCCGCAGTTCCTCCGCGAACTCTGCATCGGAAATTGCCTGATAGGTGACGAGCTGACCCAGACGGGCCGACACCAGACCGGCAAGGTCGGCAAATGTCAGCAATTGCGGACCGGCGAGCCGAAATGCCACCCTGTCATGGTTGGACAAGATCGCAGCGGCGGCAGCGGCGGCAAGATCGCCGCGGCTGATGAAAGGAAGGGCCGCCTCCCCTGCCGACCAGCGAAACAGACCGGTATCTTTGGCAGCCAGAGCCATGCGTCGGGCCGAATTATCCAGATACGGCCCGTCGCGCAGCATGACCCAGGACAGGCCGGACGCCATCAGAGCCGCTTCGGTATCCCGATGAACTTTCGCAACGAATGACGGGGACGCCGGATCGACATCGAAAAAGCTGGTATAGACAACGCGGCGAACACCGGCGGCCTTTGCCGCGTTTATCGCGTTGCAATGGAGATCCACACGAACATCGTCGGAAGACTCCACGGACACGAGCAGCAGCGTGTCAAGACCCCGAAAAGCATCCGCAAGGCTCTCCCGCTCGGCAAAATCGGCGTAGCGCGTTTCGCTTGCGAGAGCCGAAAGGTCACGACCCGGTTTACGGCTGCAGGCGACGATGTCAGGCCTCTGTCCGCCCACTCGGGACAATTGCTCCAGGATGGCTTTTCCGAGATTGCCGGAAGCGCCAGTTATGCCAATCATTATCCGTTCTCCTCGAAGCGCTAAGACTGCAATTTGACGGCGCCGGTTTTCTGCAAGCTCTCGATGTCCTCGGGAGAGAAACCCACCTCAGTGAGAATCTCGGCGGCATGTTGCGAAAGCCCGGGTGGCTGCCGATCGACGAGCGTGCGGGTCCGCTGGTCACCAAACTCCATGGGCAGACCGGGAAGATTGATCTTCTCGCCGCCGCCCAGCGCTGACAGTGCAACGTTCAGCATACCGCCCGCCAATAGCTGCGGGTCGTGGGCGAGATCGTCAGGATGGCCGACGCGGGCATAGGGAATTGTTGCAGCTTCGCAGGACGCCAGCAATTCTTCCGTGCTCTTCGACGCGAACAACGCCTGCAGTATCGGAATAAGCCTGTCACGCTCGGCGCATCGCTTGGGGTTTGTCTCCAGGGACGGATCGCTTCCGAGATCTGTCAAACCGAAATTGAGGCAGAACCTTTGCCAGTGCGCATCGCTGGTGATGCCGACAAATATCTGGTCGCCATCCCTCGTATCGAAGACGTCATACACTCCCCAGGCATTCTTGCGCGCGGGAAACGGCCGCATCGGCTCGCCGGAAGCCACGCCGCCGGCAATATGTGGCGCCATCAGGAAAGCTGCGCTTTCGAACAGGGAGGAGCCGATGCGTTTGCCCCGGCCGGTGGTTTGGCGCTCGAGCAAGGCGCCCAGAACGGCTATGACGCCGAACATTCCACCGAGGATATCGATGACCGATGCACCTGCCCGCAAGGGTTTGCCGGGCGGTCCCGTCATATAGGCCAGGCCGCTCTGCATCTGAACGACCTCGTCCAGCGCGCCGCGGTTCTCGTAGGGTCCCTTGAGAAACCCCTTCATCGACAGAAAGATCAGTGCCGGGTTGATCTTGCTCAGTTCGTCCCATCCGCAGCCCAGCCGCTCGATCGTGCCGGGACCGAAATTTTCCATCACGACATCGGCCGTGGCAGCCAGTCTATAGAGGACCTGACGCCCGCTCTCGCTTTTCAGGTCGAGAGCGATCGAACGTTTGTTGCGATTGAACGTTGCAAAAAAGCCGGCCGCGAAGCCTGGCAGGCGCCGGGTAGGGTCGCCATCGATCGGTTCGATCTTGATGACGTCGGCCCCGAGGTCGCCCATGATCATTCCCGCACACGGGCCCATGATCGTATGACCAAAATCGAGCACCCGCACACCCGAAAGGGGTTTGCTTTCACTGTCCATCGATCAGTTATCCTTCAAGAATGCTTTAAGAGATCCGGAGCGCAGCAGGGCGCTCGGCAGGGGGTGGCCGACGATACGCTCGGCCAGACGTGCCGTTTCGATCATCGCCTCGAGATTGATCCCCGTTTCGATGCCCATTTCCTGCGCCAGCAATACAAGTTCTTCGGTGGCGATATTACCGGGCGCACCGGGCTGACCGGCGAACGGACAACCTCCAAGGCCGGCGACAGCGGAATCGAATTTGCTGATGCCCAGACGAATTCCCTCATAGGCCGCCGCAATGCCCTGACCCCGCGTGTCGTGAAGATGGAGGGCGAATGACATATCGGGCCACCGCTCTCGTACCGCATCGACCAACCGGCGGACGGCTGACGGGGAGCACCAGCCCATGCTGTCGGCAAGAGTGACCGTTTGAATACGCGCTCCGTTGTCGTCGGCAATCGCCAGACCGTCCGCGACCGCAGTGAGCACCGCGTCGGTGCTGACCCTTCCAGAGAAATTGCATCCGAACGAAGCCATGACGATGACACGCTCGACGGGAACGCCAGCCGCCATGTGCGCCCGTACGTACTCCACCATCGCAGCGCGCTGACCCTGCAGGTCCCGACGCAGGTTTCGCTCGGAAAACGCTTCCGAGGCACTGAGAGAAATAGCGGCGGAATTACTGAGTTTGCCCTTGTGGGCAACCGCCCGGTCCATGCCGCGTTCGTTGAACCAGATAGCTGTATATTCCACGCCGTGCCGGGGCGAGAAACCGGAGACGACCTCGTCCGCATCGGCCCAACCGGGAACTGCCTTTGGGCTGACGAAGGACGCGATCTGGATTTTTTGCGCACCCGTCGACGACAGCGCATCGATCAGCTCGATTTTCGCCGCGGTTGAAATAGGACCAGCTTCGATTTGAAAGCCTTCGCGCGGCCCCTCTTCGACAATATCAATACGATTCGGAAGATCCGTCATTCATTCCTCCCATGCCGGCGCATGTGAAGCAGCCCTGGCCAGATCGGCAGGCTTCACACCACACGGCATTCAAAAAGGCATGACAGTTTCCATCTTTCAATTATATTTTAGTGATGCGATCGTTCTTGTTTCCAGATAGGAAGAGTTTGTGCCACTTGATTTAAGACAGCTGAGATATTTCGTCGCCGTTGCCGAAGCGGGAGCATTTACCCACGCGGCTCAAACACTTAACGTCGCACAATCCGCACTGAGCCATCATCTGCGCATAATGGAGGAGGAGCTTGGAACACCTCTCCTGGAGCGCCGTGCTCGCGGCGTCGTGTTGACCTCGGCAGGCCAGCGTCTTTACGAGCATTCCAAGGCTATTCTCAGCTCGGTGAAGAAAGCCGAAGCGGACATCAAGACATTCTCCGAGGTGCCGACGGGAACGGTGTCTATCGGGTTTGCTCATACCGCAGTCGACCTGGTGGTCCTTCCGTTCATTCTGGCGGTCAGAGAGCAACTCCCCGGAATTATCCTTCACATCAGCGAAGGCCTGAGCATCACGAACGTGAACAAGGTGCTTTCGGGCGACATCGACATTGCCGTTGCTTACAATACGATCGAGGACGCCCGGCTGTCGAGCAGACCGCTGCTGACTGAGGAAATGTGCCTCGTGGGAAAGCCGGACATCGTCGGAAAAGATCGGGAGCCCATTGCTTTTTCCGATCTTCCAAAGCAGCCGATCATTGCTGCTTATCCAGCAGGGTCATTACGCGCAATCGTTGACAGCCACGCGCTTAGAAGCAAGGTCAAACCAAGCGAGATGCTTGAGATCGACTCGCTGGCGACATTGCGGAAAGCCATGCAGCACGGCATCGGATGCTCGATACTATCGCGGGCATCGGTCTCCGAACAACTGCGCGTCGGCACGCTGAGCGCACGTCCCATCGTATCTCCCGAGCTCTTCAGAACACTTGAACAGGTGTCGCTTAAGGAACGTCCCCATAGCCGCGCTTTCGAAGAAGTTGCAAAGGTTCTGACCTCCGTAATACTCAATCAGGCGCAACTGGGGCATTGGATATGCCGCGACGTATTTCCCACCCCACCACGCCGACAGCTCTCGACAGATAACAAGCCTTCTGGATAACAGATGGATAGGTTCTTAAACATATATTGGCGAGATGCATCCGCTCTCCTTAAAGTTCCATTGCATCGCGTTGGGAGGCGCGCGCCTTGCAAGGTGTCGCTTCGTCTTAGGGAGGAGATCAGATGTTCCGCGAATCTAAAGCTATCATGTATCTTGGCGCCGCCTTTGCTGTTGTAGGCGCCTCCATCGCTCAGGCTCAGAATTACCCTTCGAAGCCGGTCACCCTTGTCGTCGGCTATACGGCAGGCGGGCAGGCCGACGTCTTGGCCCGAAAGGTGGGCGATCGCCTTGCCCAGAAGCTCGGGACACCGGTCATCATCGAAAACCTGCCCGGCGCGAACGGACTTCTTGGCGCGCAGAAGGTCGCGGGTGCAAAGCCGGACGGGTACACGCTGGCCCTGGCGACCGACTCCATGCTGACGGTCGAACCGCAACTGGCTGAAGGATCGAAGTGGAATCCGCTCGACCACATGGAACCCGTCGCCCGTCTTGCAGAGGCCTCGCTTTTCGTCGTCGCGAATACCAGCTTCAAGCCGAACACGATCGCGGAAATGGTCGACTACGCGAAGACATCGGGCGAAAAGCTCAGCTTCGGCAGCTCGGGACCGTCCTCCCCTCACCGCCTGGCCGGCGAAGACATCCAGAAGCGGGCAGGCTTTTCCATGATCCATGTTCCCTATCCCGGGACCTCCGCTTCGATGACCGACCTTGCCGGCGGGCAGATCACCTTGGCCTTTGGCGCGCTGACATCCATTCAACCGCTGATGGACGCGGGGAAACTAAAGCTCATTGCCGCGACTTCCAAGCAGCGCTCCCGCTTCAAGCCCGACGTCCCGGCCGTTGCGGAAACCTGGCCTGGCTTCGACTACAGCATCTATTATGGCATCATTACTCCGAAAGGGACGCCGAAGGATGTCGTCGAAAAGCTGAACGGCAGCATCAATGAGGTACTGAAAGAGCCGGAGACGATCAATGCGCTGAACGCGCTTGGCGTAAGCCCTTCTGCCGGCTCTCCAGATGATTTCCGCAGCGTTATCACCGCCGATTACGAAACACGCGGAAAGATCCTCGGCGATCTTGGATTGAAGGCCAAGTAACGATGGCTGGTGCGGCAGTCGAATGTGCGCCGCACCACAAACCCGCTCCGGGATGAAATTCGCAACCGCAGCAGACGGGGCGACCAATTTGATAACTCGTAGTGACGTTGGGATGGTTCGCATGTCGAACTTCAGCATTTCCGCACCGCGGCATCTCGTAGCGGGCCTGCTTTATATCGCCGTCGGCGCCATTGCGCTGATGATCGCGCGGACATATCCGCTGGGAACCTCGAGCGCCATGGGCGCCGGCTATTTCCCCGTATTGATCAGCGTCCTCCTGATCGGCGTCGGCATCATTGCCGTCATAGCCAGCTTTCTGACGCAGGGACAGGCAATCGAAGCCATCGCCTGGCGCCCGGTGATCATGATCACCCTTTCCGTCATCGCGTTCGGATTGCTGGTAGAGCCGATCGGACTGGCGCTCGCGCTCGTTGTAGTTCTGCATATCGCGGCCCTGGCGAGCCCGGAGTTTCGTTTCAGCTGGCGTGCGACAGCCGGAACCGTTGCTCTGTCGGCCATATGTTGCCTCGTCTTCGTGACGCTGCTCGGCGTACCGATGCCGATCGCTGGCGAATGGCTGCTCCCGTAACAGGCAGATCGACATGGATATTCTACAGAATCTTATTCTCGGCCTCGAGACCGCGTTCGCCCTGCAGAACCTCTTCTATTGTCTTCTCGGGGTGATCCTCGGAACCGCGATCGGCATTCTACCAGGCTTGGGGCCTATCACGACGATCGCACTGTTGTTGCCCGTGACATTTGGCCTTTCGGCGGATGCCGCACTCATCATGCTGGCCGGCATCTATTACGGAGCGCAATACGGCGGCTCTACTGCTGCGATCCTTGTCAATCTGCCCGGAGAATCATCTGCGGTGGTGACGGCAATCGACGGATATCAGCTCGCGCGGAAAGGCAGGGCCGGTCATGCTCTCGCCATCGCGGCAATCGGTTCTTTCGTCGCCGGCACGCTCGCGACCCTGCTGATCGCGCTCCTTTCGCCGCCGCTTGCATCGCTGGCGTTGAGTTTCGGCCCTGCGGATTATTTCTCCCTGATGCTCCTTGGACTGGTCGCATCGGTCATCATTTCCCGCGGATCGCTTCTCCATGCATTTGGCATGATCCTGCTCGGACTGCTGCTGGGCACCGCGGGAACCGACGTCAGTTCCGGTATCGCCCGCTTCACCTTCGGCGAACCCAGGCTTTTCGGCGGCTTTGACTTCGTCGTCATCTCGGTGGCGTTGTTCGGCATCGGCGAAATCATCGCCAATATCGAGCGCGGCGAGGATGGTATGACCAGCACCTACGAAGTCGGCAGCCTTTTCCCCTCGTTTGCCGATCTCAAACGGTCCGTCATGCCGATCCTGCGCGGAACCGGAATCGGCGCGTTGCTCGGCATCCTGCCAGGTGGCGGCGCCATGCTGGGCAGTTTCACCGCATACGCGGTCGAGAAAAAGATCTCGCCGAACCGAAAGGAATTCGGCCATGGCGCGATCGAAGGCGTCGCTGCACCGGAATCGGCCAACAATGCAGGAGCGCAGACGTCCTTCATCCCGATGCTGACGCTCGGCATTCCGTCCAATCCGGTCATGGCCCTCATGATCGGAGCCATGATCATTCAGGGCATCCAGCCGGGGCCTGCCGTCATGGCCCGGCAACCGGAGCTGTTCTGGGGCATCATCGCGTCGATGTGGGTCGGCAATGTCTTCCTGCTGATCCTCAACCTGCCGATGATCGGACTCTGGGTGAGGCTGATATCGGCGCCCTACCGTTTCCTTTTCCCGATGATCGTGGTTTTCTGCGTCATTGGGGCGTACAGCATATCCAATGCCTCTTTCGAAGTGTTTCTGATGGCTGGCTTCGGCTTGCTTGGATATGCTTTACGGAAGATCGACTGCGAACCTGCGCCGCTTATCCTGGCCTTCGTGCTTGGCCCCATGATCGAAGCGTATCTGCGCAGAGCCATGCTGCTGTCGGGTGGGGACCCGATGGTGTTCCTGCAACGTCCGATCAGTGCAACCCTGCTGGCCTGCGGTGCCATCCTGATCGCCATCGTCCTTTTGCCCATGGCCCGGCGCACACGCGCCGTAGCTTTCGAAGAGGAAGCGTAACCATGTCCGGCCCAACCTCGATACGGAGCGAAAATGTCTGAATACGACCTCCTCATTAACGGAAAAGCCATTCGTGCCGATCGCCATGCCGATGTCCTGAACCCCTCGACGGGTACGGTCGTGGGCCGGATGCCCGTGGCAACCGTCGATCAGACTGAAGCCGCCATTGCCGCTGCAAAGGCGGCGTTCCCGGCATGGTCCGCCAGGTCTTCCGCTGATCGCGCCGCAGCAGTCGCAGCAATCGCGGCAAGGATCGAGGAAAAGTCAGAGGAGCTCGCGCGGCTGCTGACCCTCGAACAGGGCAAGCCCCTCGGCGGATTGGGCTCGCGGTTCGAGATCGGGGGCGCCGTCGCCTGGACACGCCATACTGCCTCGATCGATCTGCCCGTCGAAGTATTGCAGGACACGCCGGAAGGCCGCGTGGAACTGCATCGCAAGCCGATCGGGGTCGTCGCGTCCATAACGCCATGGAACTGGCCGGTCATGATCGCGTGCTGGCACATCATGCCCGCTATCCGGACCGGCAACACCGTCGTCGTCAAACCTTCGCCCTTCACCCCTCTCTCGACCATCCGGCTGGTGGAAATCATCAACGAGATCGTCCCTCCCGGCGTGGTCAACGTCGTCACCGGCGACAACGAGGTCGGGGCACTGCTGACCAGCCATCCGGATATCGGCAAGGTCGTGTTCACCGGCTCCACTCCCACCGGCCGGAAGGTCATGCAGAGCGCCTCTGCTACGCTAAAGCGCCTGACGCTCGAACTTGGCGGGAACGACGCCGGCATCGTGCTGGCGGACGCCGATCCGCAGGCGATAGCAGAAGGCCTGTTCTGGGGCGCATTCATCAATAACGGCCAGACCTGCGCGGCCCTCAAGCGGCTCTATGTCCACGACAGCATCTACGAGGACGTCTGCCAGGCGCTTGCGGCCTACGCGGCGAATGTGAAGGTCGGCGATGGATTGGTGGAAGACAACGCTCTTGGCCCCCTCCAGAACCGCATGCAGTTCGACATCGTCTCCGACTATGTCCGTGACGCAGTGGCGAAAGGCGGACGCGTGCTGACAGGTGGCGCTCCTTCGCGGGGGACAGGCTATTTCTACCCGATCACCCTGATTGCAGACATAGACCATGGTGCAGATCTGGTCGACAAGGAGCAGTTCGGCCCTGCCCTGCCGATCATCCGCTACACGGGTCTCGACGAAGCGGTGGCGAAAGCCAACGACAATCCGGCAGGATTGGGTGGCTCGGTATGGTCGAGCGATATCGAGAAAGCCAAGGCGGTGGCAAGCCGTCTGGAATGCGGCTCTGTATGGATCAACCGCCACGGCGCAATCCAGCCCAATGCGCCGTTCGGCGGCGTCAAGCAATCCGGCATAGGCGTGGAGTTCGGAGCCGAAGGCCTGAGAGAACTGACGACAACGCAGTCGGTCTTCATCTGAACGTTATGTGTCCTATCCGAAACAACACTCCCACATTTTCTCTGGAGTTGCCCCAATCAAGGACATACCAAAAAACCAAAGGCCGGAGAAACCGCTCCGGCCTTTGGTTTTTGTCTTTCAGGCGAGAAGGCGCTGAGGACCGCGGGGACCGTAGTCGAACTCGGCGGTCGCGGGGCCGAAGACCTTCAGCGCAGCCGGAGCATCGAAAGGATCGAGATGCAATTCGATGAAGCAAAGACTGTTGCTGTCTGCTGCTTTCTCCAACGCGGCCTCCAGCTCCGCTTCAGTCCGCGCCTGCATGGCCATATAGTTGCCGGCGTCGGAAAATACCCCGAGCAGGTCCGCATACTTCCAGTTTGCAACGTCGTTATACGCATCCTCCATGCCGAGGATAAATCTCTCGATCGTGTAACCCCGATTATTCAGCAGGAAGACGATCGGCTTCAATCCCAGGCGCAGTATCGTGGAAAGTTCCTGAACGGTAAGCTGGAACGAACCGTCGCCGATGAATAGGAGATGACGTCGGTCGGGTGCGGCCAGCGTGGTGCCGAGCGTCGCCGGCAGCGTATAGCCAATGGACCCCCAGATGTTTGCCGTAACATAAGTTACGTTTTCGCTGAGCATCTGCGGTGTCAAGCCGATATTCGAGGTTCCGCTCTCCGCAAGCACGACATCACCTTTATCAATGAAACGGGCGATGCGAGGCCATAGCCGGGACTGAGTTAGGGGCGCATCCTGTTCGACCTGCCAAGATTGGCGCGCTGCTGCCGGTAAATCCACACAGACATTCGATTCAAGGCCATCTGTCAGCCTTGCGATCAACTCGCTGGCCCGAACGCCTTCATAATGGACGTTCTCGATAGTGACGCTATTGCCTCCCAACATGACCGTCCTTGCAGGCAATTTCTGTGTGAAAAGGCCGGAATTGCCCTCGATGAACCGAGGAGCCGTGGCGATCAGACAATCGGACCCTTCGATGCATTGTTTCGCCTGCTCGCTGGACGCCTCGCCGACATAGAGCCCGGCCCACAGGGGAGCCGTTTCGTCGAGAATGCACTTGCCCGTCGTAAGCGACGCATAGGGCGCTTGTGTTTTTTCCGACAGCCTTTTGAGCAATGCGGCAAGGCCGAAGCGCTCGGCATCCATGTCGATCAGAAGTGCCGGCTTCGTCGCCTGGCTCCAGACCCGCAACAGGTGGGCGCATGCAGCCTCGAGCTGCAGAGGCTCGCTCGGAAAGGACAGATCGAGGCCACCTTCCGGCGCGTCAACCTCCAGATAGGAGATATTCGATGGCAACTGGATGTAGACAGGCCGCTTCTCCCGAATGCATGCACACAGGACGCGGTCAATTTCGACAGCTGCGTTCGTTGGCGTCAGCCTCGTCTGCGCCACAGTGAACTGGCGGAAGCAATTCATCATGTCATCGTAGTTGCCGTCTGCAAGGGTATGGTGAAGCGCGATGCCCTGCTCCATGGCGTAGAGCGGCGGCGCACCTGTGATACATACGACAGGGACATGCTCGGCACTTGCACCCGCAACGCCGCAAATGGCGCTCAGTTCTCCGACACCATAGGTCGTGAGAATGGCCGCACACCCCTTGAGCCGGGCATAACCATCAGCAGCGTAAGCAGCGTTCAATTCGTTGCACGTTCCGACGAACTCAAGCCCGCCCATGTTTTTCACCTGCTCCAGAAGCTGGAGGTTATAGTCTCCCGGCACTCCCAGAAGATACTCTATCCCCAGTTCCGTGAGACGCCTGAGAAGTAAATCTCCAATCGTAATCCGCATTGTTTTCGCCGCCTGAATCCATGGATAACTGACAGGCGGAGAATGGCCGAAAAGCCGCACAAAAGCCTTGCATAATTAATATGTTAATTTATTTCGGTGCATGGTTCGTGCATTAACTTCGGATAACGCGCAATGAATGACCGGCTGGATAGGTTCGACCTCAAGATCCTGGATGAATTGCAGAAAAATGGCCGGCTGACCAATAACGAACTTGCGGATCGCATTGGGCTTTCTCCATCTCAATGTTCTCGCCGACGTTCAAGGCTGGAGGTGGAAGGTTATATCGAGGGATACCAAGCTGTCCTGGATCGTAGTCGGATCGGTCTCGATCTTCTGGTAGTGATATCGGTCACGCTGGCAAAACAGAATCACGATGGCGCAAAGAAATTTGCTCGTCTGGTGAACGACTTGCCGGAAGTGATCGAGGCTTATGCGCTAACTGGCGATATGGACTATCATCTTAAGGTCGCGGTCAGGAACCTTGCAGAGCTGTCGCGCTTTATAAACAACGTTCTGCTGCCTCATGACTCGGTGGAGCATGTGCGAACGTCGATCGTGCTCGATGTACTGAAGCGTGATCGCGGCGTCACCCTGCATATAACGTGACCGACGCTAAGTGTTCCGCCGCATCGACGATGCAGCGGAACCGCGGAAAGTGTTTACTTGGTTTGCTTCTGTACGACAAAAAAGCCGAACACCGTTGAAGCCCCGAGAATCACCAGGATAACGCGGAGAACATGATGAGTGACGACAAAGGGCACTGCGATATGCAACGTGAGGGCGACGATGCTCATCTCCGCCAACCCTCCGGGCGAGTAGGCCAATAGAAGCGAAGGGATCGCTATTCCTGTCAGAGCGTAGACGCCAACCGCAAAGATCGTCGCAGACGACAACAGGATTGCAACCGAGCCGATCGAGAGGAAAAAGGTGAGCAAGAGTCTGGCCAGCGGCACTCCTGCGAAGCGAAGGCCAATGCTACAACCGATTACCACTTGCGCTGCCCAGAGGAGCATGCTTGGCGTATGAATATTCATCACGTCGAAATAATGGAGCAATCCGCTAACGGCCATCGGTCCAAGGAGCGGGTAGGCTGGAAACCTGAGGATCGCCCCCAGAACAGAACCCGCGCCCATGCAAAACAAAAGCCAGCTGCTTGCCGACCAGTCCAAACTGGAAAGGGGCAGATATAACGCTGTGCGGGCGCCGATCGCTTCGCCTGATATCAGAGAAACAAGAAAAGGTGTCACCAGCACAACGATGAAGATGCGCGAGGCATGCACCAGAGCGATGATCTTTTCGTCGCCTCCATGTGCACCGCCCAACATGACCATCTCGATCACTCCTCCGGGCATGGCCGAAAAGAAAGCCGTGACGGGATCAAGACGACCAATCTTGTTGAAATAGAGCCACGATAGGCCGCCGCCGAAAATGGATAAAAGAACCATGCCCGCAATCGGCAGCAGCCACTCATAAGCTTGCTGAAGCAGTGACGGGCTGATGGACGTGCCCAGCGCGGCGCCCATCAGGGCAATCATTGGGGAACGGACGACAGCCGGAAGCCCCACCGGCAAAGAGATCATCGCCGCGACTTGTTTGCGACCGTCGGGACCGCTCAAATACTTCTGGCTGATCGCGCTTATGATAGCGACAGGCTGTGACAAGACCTCAAAGCATGTGGAGCTTGAGGCTGTATGCGATATATGCGTTGAAGTAGACTGAGGAGGATTACGGGGATCGGCGATGCCGTCGTCCTCGACCTTCGAGAGCGTCACTGCCGCATAGCGCCGCCCGGCCTCGGCAACGGTCAGCGAGAAAAGCAGTTCTCTCTTTATCATTGCTTTTTGCCAACGCCGGCAACATTCGGTTTGGGGATTGTCCAGCCCCTGCTCGACGATCTGGCCGCCCTCCATGAACTCAGCTTGGTCATGCCGTGTCCGTCGATCTCGCGGATGACATTCCGTACCTCCTGCGCCATTTCCAGACAAGGAGCGCATGACACCGCTCACCGTCGGAGCCCTGCCGTGAGCGCGCGCCGTTTCCGGCTCGGCGGCAGACCGTATTTCTCCGTGAAGCAGCGGGTGAAATGGGCGGCGCTGGAAAAGCCGGTCAGCATGGCGATCTCCAGCAGAGAAAGAGAACTTTGCTGCAAAAGTTCGTCCGCTTTGGCAAGGCGCAGGTCGCGATAGAAGACCATCATCGACACACCGAACTGGCTGGCGAACAGCCGGTGGAGTTGGCGCGCACTCATCCTGGTCAGCGCAGCCAACTGATCGGGCGACAACGGGTCCGCGAGATGGCTCGTCATGAGTTCCACCGCCGCCTCCAGCATCGGATGATGGAGATTGAAGCGTTGGCCGGCGCGCGCCTGCTGCGGTTCGTCCGCCGTGCGCAGGCGCGGGTGAATGAACCAGTCGCTGACTTCGCGCGCGAAGGCGACGCTGTGTTCGCGTGCGATCAACGCGCCCATCATGTCCATGGCCGCTACACCGCCGGCACAAGTGTATCGGTCACGGTCGATGACATAGAGTGCTCGCTCGATCAACAGGTCGGGGGCAAACTCCATCAACGAGTCGATATGCGCCCAATGAACAGTGAAGCGTCGTCCTGCCATCAATCCGGCCTTTGCGAGGACAGCCGAGCCACCTGAGATCCCGCCCAGCCGCACGCCTCGCTGGGTCAGCGCCCGAAGACCACGCAGAAGCACCGGATCTTCGTAAAGCATGGGATTACCGCCCGCGACGACGAAGGCGATGTCGAGCCCTTCTTCATGCGCGCGAGACAATGGAGCAGTATCGAACCCGCCGCCGGAGGTCGACGCCACGAAGCCGCCCGCCGCCGAATGAAAGGAACATGGATAGAGCGTCTTTCCCGCAAGATGATTGGCCGCGCGCAAGGGTTCCACCGCACTCGCCAGCGACATCAACGCGTAACCGGGAATAAGGATGAAACCGATCTTCATTGCGACCGTGAGCAGCCTCGTTGCAGGAGGGCATCCCTCTATCATGTACGGCAGGCAGAGACAAGAAAATGGCCGCCAGATGCAATTTCTTCCCGATGCGGTGGGCTACAACATCGGGCATATACCTGCTCATTCGAGGATCATCGTACGTGCGATACTCAGCTCTGCGGATATTGAAGGAAGCCTTGACAGGGCATCGTGGCTGGCGCCCGCTTTGGCGCAACCCCGATCCGCAACCGGCCTACGACTATGTCATCGTCGGCGGCGGCGGCCACGGCCTCGCAACGGCCTATTACCTCGCCAACACCTTCCGCAAGGCGAAGATCGCCGTGCTGGAGAAAAGCTGGCTCGGCTCGGGTAACATCGGCCGCAACACGACGATCATCCGTTCGAACTATCTCCTGCCCGGCAATGAGCCCTTCTACGAATTCTCCATGAAGCTCTGGGAAGGGCTGGAACAGGAATTCAACTTCAACGCCATGGTGAGCCAACGCGGCATCGTCAACCTGATCCACACCGACGCGCAGCGCGACGCCTACCGCCGGCGCGGCAACGCCATGCTGCTTGCCGGCGCGGATGCCGAGCTTCTCGACCGCGAGCAGGTGCGCGCGATGATCCCCTTCCTCAACTTCGACAACGCCCGCTTCCCCATCAAAGGCGGCCTCCTGCAGCGCCGCGCCGGCACCGCGCGCCACGACGGCGTCGCCTGGGGTTATGCCCGCGGCGCGGACCGCGCGGGCGTCGACCTGATCCAGAACTGCGAGGTCACCGGCTTCCGTATCGAGGGCGGCAGCATCCGCGGTATCGAGACCTCGCGTGGCTATATCGGTGCGAACAAGGTGGGTGTTGCGGTTGCCGGCTCCACCGGACAGGTGATGGCACGCGCCGGCTTGCGCCTGCCTATCGAAAGCCATGTTCTGCAGGCTTTCGTTTCCGAAGGGCTGAAGCCGACCATTCCCGGCGTCATCACCTTCGGCGCCGGCCACTTCTATGTCAGCCAGTCCGACAAGGGTGGCCTCGTCTTCGGCGGCGATATCGACGGTTACAATTCCTATGCCCAGCGTGGCAATCTGCCTGTCGTCGAGGACGTGGCAGAGGGCGGCATGGCGCTGATGCCGATGATCGGCCGCGCGCGCCTGCTGCGCATCTGGGGCGGTATCATGGACATGTCGATGGACGGCTCGCCGATCATCGACCGTACACCGGTCGAAGGACTCTACTTGAATGCCGGCTGGTGTTACGGCGGCTTCAAGGCGACGCCAGCTTCTGGCTATGCCTTTGCGCATCTTCTCGCCACCGACACCCCCCACGACACTGCCCGCGCCTACCGGCTGGATCGCTTCCAGCACGGCTACACCATCGACGAAAAGGGCATGGGCGCCCAACCGAACCTGCATTGAGGCCAAGCCGATGCTGATCCCCCACCCTCTTCTCGGTCCGCGCGACGCGCAGGAATTCACTTATCTCGGCGACGCCGCCCTCCTCGACCGGCCCGACGGCATGGCCGGCGATGCGCTGGACGCCTTCAATGACTACGTCTACCTGCGCGACAATCCCGCCGGCATACATCGCGAGCTGTGGTTCCACGAACAGGGCGACCGGAGCTGGCTGGTCGTAACCCGCAACACGGTGACGCACGAAATCCTCAGCGCGGAACTTGCCCGTGACGTGGTCCTGCGCGCTCACAGAGGTGATGCAGCATGAGGCTCGAAGGCGGACTGATCGACCGCAGCAGAACGCTGCGTTTTACCTTTGACGGCAAACCCTACGAAGGCCATCGGGGCGATACGCTCGCCTCCGCGCTTATGGCGAACGGCGTCCGTCTCGTCGGGCGCAGCTTCAAGTATCATCGCCCGCGGGGTGTCTTCTCGGCCGGCTCCGAGGAGCCGAGCGCGTTGGTGGAACTGCGTTCTGGCGCACGATGCGAGCCGAACACCCGCGCAACCGTAGTCGAGCTCTTCGACGGTCTCGAAGCCTGCAGTCAGAACCGCTGGCCCTCGCTCGGTTTCGACGCCTTGGCGGTGAACGACCTCTTCGCCGACTTCCTCACTGCCGGCTTCTACTACAAGACCTTCATGTGGCCGCGCGCGTTCTGGGAGAAGTTCTATGAGCCGGCGATCCGGCGGGCAGCGGGCCTCGGCAGCCTGTCCATGCAGGCCGATCCCGACATCTACGACAAGGGTTTCCTGCATTGTGATCTGCTGGTGATCGGCGGTGGCGCCGCCGGCCTTGCCGCCGCGCTGACGGCGGCGCGTGCCGGAGCCCGGGTCATCCTCGCCGACGAGGACAGCCGCCTCGGCGGACGGTTGCTGGCCGAAAGTAATAACCTCGACGATGCGCCAGCGACCGATTGGATCGCCGGCATCGAAGCCGAATTCCTGAATCTCGCCAACTTGCGCGTCATGCGCCGCACCACCGTCTTCGGCGCTTTCGACCACGGCGTCTATGGCGCGGTCGAAAGGGTAAGCGATCACCTTGCCGCGCCGGGCGGAAAGGTGCGCCAGACGCTGTGGCGCATCACCGCGAAACGCACGATCCTGGCCGCCGGTGCGACCGAGCGGCACATTCCCTTCCGCAACAACGACCGTCCCGGCATCATGCTGGCTGGCGCGATGCGTGCTTATGCCAACCGCTGGGCGGCCTGCCCCGCTGAAACGGTCGCGATCTTCACCAATGGTGACGATGGCCACCGGACGGCGCGCGACCTGCTCGCGAAGGGCGTACGGATCGCGGCGGTGGTGGATTCGCGAGACGATGCCAAGGCAACCGGAGACTACCGTCTGATCGCAGGTGCAACCGTCTCCGACAGCAAGGGTCGCCTGGGGCTCACCTCGATCGAGGTGACACGGGACAATGCGAAGGAGTGGGTCGCCTGCGGCGCGCTTGGCGTTTCCGGCGGCTGGAACCCGAACATCCATCTCGCCTCGCATCATCGCGGCCGTCCGGCGTGGGACGAGGCGCGGCAGACTTTCCTGCCTGGCGACGGCCTGCCGGACGGCATGGCGGCAGCCGGTGCTGCGGTCGGAAACGGCGACACCGCAGCGGCCATGGCCTCGGGCGCGGGAGCGGCGGTAGCAGCCCTTCGTGCGCTCGGGATCGAGGCGGCGGTCCCGCCTCTTCCCCGCTGTTTCGACAGCGAGGCGAAGATGCAGCCGCTCTGGCATGTGCCCGGCAAGGGCCGCGCCTGGGTCGATTTCCAGAACGACGTCACCGTCAAGGACATCAAGCTGGCGCATCAGGAAAACATGCGCCCCGTCGAGCATCTGAAGCGCTGGACCACGCTCGGCATGGCCACCG
This sequence comes from Neorhizobium puerariae, assembly GCF_042429745.1. Lineage (NCBI taxonomy): Bacteria > Pseudomonadati > Pseudomonadota > Alphaproteobacteria > Hyphomicrobiales > Rhizobiaceae > Neorhizobium > Neorhizobium puerariae. Next base: position 44,061 of record NZ_JBHMAA010000018.1, read on the forward strand.
ACCAGGGCAAGACGTCAAACGTTACGGCGCTCGCGGTTATGGCGGAACTGACCGGCAAGCCGATCCCTGAGACAGGTACGACGATCTTCCGTCCACCCTACACACCCGTCTCACTTTCGGTTCTCGGCGGCGGCGACAGCGGCGCTCATTTCCGGCCTCGCCGGCTGACCCCGAGCCACGAATGGGCAAAAGCGGAAGGCGCGGTCTTCGTCGAAGTCGGGCAATGGATGCGCGCGCAATATTTCCCAAAGACCGGAGAGACGCACTGGCGACAGACTGTCGACCGCGAGGTGCTCGCCACTCGCCAGGGTGTCGGCATCTGTGATGTTACGACGCTTGGCAAAGTCGACGTGCAGGGCGCAGATGCCGCTGAATTCCTCGACCGGCTCTATTGCAACGCCATGAAGAGCCTGAATGTTGGCATGGTGCGCTACGGCCTCATGCTGCGGGAAGACGGCCACGCCTATGACGACGGCACCTGCGCGCGGCTTGCCGAAAATCACTATGTCGTCACGACGACGACCGCGCAGGCCGGCCCGGTCTACCGCCATATGGAATTTGCACGCCAGTGCCTCTGGCCTGAACTCGACGTGCAGCTCATCTCGACCACCGATGCCTGGGCGCAGTTTTCCGTCGCAGGGCCGAATGCTCGCTTGCTGCTGGAGCGCATCGTTGACAATTCCGACCTGTCCAATGAGGCTTTTCCCTTCATGGCATGCACCAGCCTCACGGTCTGTGGCGGGCTTAGAGCGCGGCTCTTCCGAATCTCCTTCTCCGGGGAACTCGCATATGAGATTGCCGTTCCCGCCCGGTATGGCAACGCGCTGATCGCGCGACTGATAGAAAAGGGCGCAGACCTCGGTGCGGTCCCCTATGGCACCGAGGCCCTCGGCGTCATGCGCATTGAGAAAGGTCACGCCGCCGGCAACGAGTTGAATGGCCAAACCACTGCACAGATGCTTGGCATGGGCCGAATGGTCTCGACAAAGAAGGACGCGATTGGAACGATCATGACGCGGCGTGAGGGACTGGCCGCAGAAACGCGCATCCTGGTTGGCCTTCAGCCGGTCCACCCGTCCGATCCGGTGATCGCTGGTTCGCATCTTTTCACGGAGGGCGTACAGCAGGTCACAGAGACCGACGAGGGCTGGATCACCTCGGCCTGTTTCTCCCCCCATGTCGGCTCGGGCATCGGCCTCGGCTTCCTGGTGAATGGCGCCACGCGGATGGGCGAGGTGATTGTTGCAGCCAATCCGCTTGAAGGCCAAATCGTCCGGCTACGTGTCGTATCGCCCCACTTTATCGATCCCGAGGGAGGACGTCTGCGTGCCTGACCTGAAACCAACCACCGCTTTGGGCAACGATACCGCTCGCAAGGCGCAGCATGGCGTGTTGACCATCGAGGAAAATGCCGATCTTGCGCTCGCATCACTCGCATTGCGCCGGAATGTTACCGCACCGACCCCATTCGGCCTTACTCTTCCCGGCTCCGGAAAATGGGTGTGCAATACAGATGTTTCGGCGCTTTGGACCGGCCCCGATCAATGGCTGCTCGAAGGGCGGGGTCAAGCCGAGGCTGATTTCGCCGCCGCAGTGACCGCGCAATGCCCCGGCTGTTCGGTAACCGACCAGACCGACGGCTTCGTGGCTTTCGAAATCCTCTCCTCGGCAGGGGAGGCACCTGTTCTGACTTTGATGGCAAAACTAGTCAACCTCGACCCGGCGCGGCTCGAGCCAGGAACGGGCAGCCGCACGGGACTTGAGCATATGAGCGTGTCCGCGATCCGCCGCGCGGCGGATCGTCTCGCGGTGCTCGGCATGAGGTCTGCCGCCGGTACACTCTGGCATGCGCTGAATACTACCGCCGCGCGGTTTGTGGAGACCTGAAGATGAGCGCGAAGATGATCGATGGCAGGGCCTTTGCCGAAATGTTACGCGAGCAGGTCTCCCTTGAGGTTGCCCGGCTGAAGGAAAACCACGGCATTACGCCCGGTCTGGCGGTGATTCTGGTTGGGCAGAATCCGGCAAGCCAGATCTATGTCCGCAACAAAGGCATCCAGACGAAGGCAGCAGGGATGGCAAGCTTCGAGCACAGGTTGCCGGACACGGCGCGGCAGGCCGATGTCATCGCCCTGATCGAACGGCTCAACGCAGATCCCACAGTGCATGGCATTCTCGTGCAATTACCGCTGCCCGGCCACATGAATACCGAAGCGATCATCAATGCCGTCGATCCGAGCAAGGATGTCGACGGATTCCATATCTCCAACGTTGGACTGCTCAGTACCGGACAAAAGGCAATGGTGCCATGCACCCCGCTCGGCTGCCTGCTGCTGCTGCGCGACCACCACGGTTCCCTGACAGGATTAAACGCCGTCATCGTCGGCCGGTCCAATATTGTCGGAAAACCCATGGCGCAGCTCCTGATTACGGCCGATTGTACCGTTACCATCGCGCATAGCCGGACGCGGGATCTGCCAGAGCTGTGCCGCCGCGCCGATATACTGATTGCCGCCGTAGGTCGCCCCGGCATGGTGAAACCTGACTGGATCAAGCCGGGCGCGACAGTGATCGACGTCGGCATCAACCGCATAGAAGAGGCCAGCAGGTCGCGTCTCGTGGGAGATGTCGATCCCAATGCCGCCCAAACCGCGGGCGCAATCACGCCGGTTCCCGGCGGTGTCGGCCCCATGACCATTGCCTGCCTTCTCGCCAATACGCTGACGGCGTGCTGCCGCACGCATGGCTTGCGTGAGCCAGACGGCCTTGCGGCCTGAGCCCGCCCGGTTCCCGCAATAAACGACCTTCCGACCGGAGAGTGTCATGTTCAAATATACCCTTACCGTAACTTGTGAATCGAAGCGCGGCATTGTTGCGGCCATTGCGGGCTTTCTCGCCGAAAACGGCTGCAACATCACCGACAGCGCTCAGTTCGACGACACTGAAACCGGCCGCTTCTTCATGCGTGTGAGTTTCACCAGCGAGGAGGGGCGTAATCTGGAGGCTCTGCGTGTCGGCTTCGCACCGATCGCTGAAAAGCTCGAGATGAGCGCCGATTTCCACAGCGAAAGCGAAAAGATGAAGGTCGTCATCATGGTGAGCCGCTTCGGACATTGCCTGAACGACCTGCTTTACCGCTGGCGTATCGGTGCCCTGGCGATCGACATCGTTGCGGTCATCTCCAACCACATGGACTATCAGAAGGTCGTGGTTAACCATGACATTCCGTTTCACTGCATCAAGGTCACCAAAGACAACAAGCGAGAGGCCGAGGCCGAGCAGATGCGGATCGTGCGCGAAACGGGGTCGGAGCTGATCATTCTGGCCCGTTACATGCAGGTGCTGTCAGAGACGATGTGCCGCGAGATGTCTGGCAGGATCATCAACATCCATCACTCCTTCCTGCCGAGCTTCAAGGGCGCCAACCCCTACAAGCAAGCCTTCGAGCGTGGCGTGAAGCTCATCGGAGCGACGTCGCACTATGTCACCACCGATCTCGATGAGGGGCCGATCATCGAGCAGGACATCATCCGTGTGACCCATGCGCAGAGTCCTGAAGACTATGTGAGCCTGGGACGCGACGTCGAAAGCCAGGTCCTGGCCCGGGCGATCCACGCCCATATCCGCCGACGAACCTTTCTCAACGGGAACAAGACGGTAGTATTCCCGGCATCGCCAGGCTCCTTTGCCTCCGAGCGCATGGGCTAGAGCGCCGTGCGCCCGAACGGACGCGCCAAGGACGCTCTAACCATTTGAATCTAGAGCATCTTATCTGCGCTCAGGCGATTCCGCCTGAACGCGGGATGCTTGTCTCGTCAACTCTCCGGCGGGCGGGCGACGCCGTTTGCCAGCATATCCCAGAAAGCATCGCCGATCTGATCGGGACGAAGCGCGCCTTTGTCCCGATACCAGAAATAGGCCCAGCCGGTCATCCCATCGATCGCAAGCATGAGCAGGTGGCTGTCGACTTCAGGCCGGATCAGCCCGGCGCCCTTGGCCTCATCGATCAAAAGCCGCACGCCACTGCGATACTGCTCCGCCACTGCGGCAAGCCGGCCGAAGCTTGTGGAGCTCAGAATCGCACGCTCCTGCCAGGTCACGGTGAAGAGGTCCTGGTGACGTGATACGACCTCGAGCCGGCTACACATGTAAATCCGCATCCGCTCGGCTGGGTCGGCGCTTGCCTCCCGGACATCCTCGAGCTGGCGAAGAAGCAATTCGCTCGACAGGCCGACGATCGCCTGAAGCAACGCCTCCTTGTTCGGCCAGTGATGATAAAGGCCGGGTTTGGAAAGGCCTACCGCCTGAGCGACCTCAATCATCGAGACCGCATTGAAGCCGCTTTTCCTGAAGAGAGCAGCGGCTGCATCAACGACATTGCGCCGTGCGCCTCCTTCAAGATACTCATTCAAACTGATCAACGTCGGGTCCGCCATGATTGAAATGGAAAGCACATATTGGAGCGGCTTCGATCGGAGTACGTCCTTCGGCTACTCCTTGCGGTCGATCCGACCGGCGAAATTCTCCACGAATGCGTCGAGTTCGGCGCGCTCGGTCAGGAAGCGGACGATCCTGTCGGAAAACAGCCGGATGTGACGTCGGCTCAACTCCTGCAGCAGCCCCCCCTCACCCTTCTCGATGAGGTCGATCATCTCGTTGTGCTCGCTGAACACCTGCATGTAGTAGGCTTCGAAATCCTCCTTGTTCCGGCTGGCCGTCTGGAACATCAGGTAGCTGAGCCGAATGCTGAAATTCAGCATGGTCTCGTAGAATTCCGAAAGAAAGGAATTACCTGCGGCCTTGGCGATCAGCAGATGAAAATCGTGATTGAATTCGGCCATTGCCTTGTAGTCGTTCCGTTCGCCGGCACGGCGGTATTCGACGTTGATTTTCCTGAGATCCTGAATGTGCCGCGGGCTGCGTCTTAGGGCGGCGAGCTGCAGGACGCCGGCCTGCTGCAGATCCAGCGCCTCGAAAATCCGCGGAACGTCCTCGAAGCTGACGGTCTCGACATAGTGGCCACGATTCGGGGAGAACTTGACAAGCCTATCCGTCTGCAGGCGAATGAGCGCCTCGCGGATCGGCGTGCGCGAAACGCCGAAGCGTTTCTCCAGAACCAGCTCCTCCAGATATTGGCCCGGCTTGAGCGCAAGGGTCAGAATTTCCCCCCGCAGCACGCTGTAAACGACCTGAGTTGCCTGTCCCTTCGGCCGACCGCGTTTTCCACGTTTGTCTTCGATGGGGGTGTCTTCAGAAAATGCCATGTCGGGCTCGATCATTCCGATGCTTTTCGAAGACTCCTATTCCTTCTACCCACCGCAATCCAGCCCCGAATAACTACCTTTTACAGGCAGGCGTCCGTGGAAAAGGTGGCGATCCCCCTCTTCCACGGCCCGAAGCTCCATGAATGCGGTCTATTTGAGCGCGCAGTCCGTCGCGAAGGAATCGGCCATCTTTTCTGCAATCAGCGCTTCCCGGCGCACCGCGCGCGCACCGTTCTCGTCAGCCACCTTTGCCAAATACATGGAATGGATCGGGTGCTGGTTGTTATTGAACGCGAAATCGCCTCGGACCGAGTGGAACTTCGCCTCCTTCATTGCCTTGCGCACAGCGTTCATATCGCCGATGCCACCGGCCACGGCGACCGCTCCGTCGATCAGGCGAACCGAATCGTAGGCCATGGCTGCGAAATTCGAAGGCAGCGTGCCGTATTTCTTTTGGAATGCCTCGACGAACGCGCGGTTCGCGTCGTTGTCTAGATCGTAGGTCCATTGATCGACGGAGTAGACGCCGTCTGCCGCAGCGCCGATCGCATCGAGCGACACGCCGTTGAAAACGGTGAACACGGTATAGAGGCCAGCCACGCCCTTCAGCCCGGCCTGATCGTATTGCTTGACGAACTGGACACCGAGACCGCCCGGCATGAAGGCCAGCACGGCCTCGGGTGCACGGGACTTGATCTCGGTCATCTCGGCGGAGAAATCGTTCTGCTCCAGAGAGGTGTAGATTTCCGAGACGATCTCGCCCTTGAACGTGCGCTTGAACCCGTCGACGACATCCTTGCCGGCCTGATAGTTCGGAGCGACGACGAAGACGCGCTTCACACCCTTTCCATTGAGGTGAAGGCCGAGCGCCTCCGAGGGCTGATCGTTCTGGAACGGTACGACGAAGTAGTTTTCGTTGCAGCTTTTCCCGGCGAGATCGGCGGGGGCCGGATTGGGCGAAATCAGGATCGTGCGCGAACGGATGACCGGCGTGTGCACTGCCATCATCACGTTGGAGTAGCTCGGACCGATGACGAAATCGACCTTCTCGGATCGGGTCAGCTTTTCGGCCGCCGTCTTGCCGACGTCCGGCTTTCTCTGGTCGTCCTCATAAATGAAGCGGGCGTTCAGCCCGCCGAGCTTGCCCCCGGACATTTCGAGCGCGAGGTCGGCGCCCTTCTTCATTTCCGCACCGAGGACCGCCCCGGAGCCGGAGAGGGAGAGGATAAGGCCGACGTCGACGGTGTCGTCTGCGGAAGCGCTGGCGCAAGACAAGGCAAGCGAGAGCATCGCCGGGATAAGAAGTCTCTTCATGTTCATTCCCCTTTTTTGCACATTTGGTTGCCGGGCCGTCGTGCTTTCCGGCACCGGAGTTCACCCCGGAGAACCCTCTGCCTCCGGGTATTCGTCGTACCTTCATCAGACGCCGAGAAGCGCCATTGCCTTGCCGTCGGGCCGCGCCAGTTCCTGGGAGTTACCGCTCCAGACCATCTCTCCCTTACGAAGGATGTTGTGATGGTCGCCGAGCTTGCACAACGGTTTCAGGCTCTTGTCGATAACGAGGATGGTGTAGTGCTCTTCCTTGAGCCGCTTCAGGGCGGCCCAGATCTCACGCCGGATCGTCGGCGCAAGTCCCTCCGTCGCCTCATCGAGAATGAGGAAACGCGGCCGTGTCATCAGCGCGCGCCCGATGGCGAGCATCTGCTGCTCACCGCCTGAAAGCAGGTTCGCATAGGAGCCCTTCCGCTCCTCCAGCCGCGGGAAAAGTTCGAAGATGCTCTGCACCCCGGCAGCACGCGCCCGGGCCGTGCTGTCGCGAGAGGTCGCGACCAGATTTTCGACGACCGTGAGGGTTGGAAAGACCTGCCGGCCTTCCGGCACCAACGCGACCCCCATGCGGGCGATCTGGTAGGGCGGCAGGCCATTGATGCGGCGGCCGTTGAGCACGACGTCGCCCGTGATGCGGTCGGTCAGGCCGAAGATCGTGCGGATCGTGGTGGTCTTGCCCATGCCGTTCTTGCCCAGCAGCGTCGAGACTGACGCGCCGGGCAGATCGAAGCTGAGATCGAAGAGCACCGGGCTCTGGCCATATCCCGCGGAAACCTTGTCGAAGATCAGCATCAGAAATCGTCCTCTTCGGACAGATAGGCGGCCTGAACCTCGGCGGAGGCCTTGATCATGGCGGGAGAGCCGCTGGCCAGCACGGTGCCGTTCACCATCACAGTGATTTCGTCCGACAGGTAGAAAACCGCATCCATGTCATGCTCGATCAGAAGAATGGGAATGCGGCCCTTGATCGTCGTTTCGATCATCTTCACCAGCGCCTCGGCGTCGGCAAGCGAAAGGCCGGCGAGCGGCTCATCGAGGAGGAGGATTTTCGGCCCGGAGGCAAGCGCCATGGCGATCTCCAGCCGACGGCGGTCGCCATGCGAAAGCAACGCGGGATGGACCGCCGCTTTGTCACGCAGCGCGAAGCGTTCGAGGAAATCATCGACCTCGGTGGCGTGCCGGTCGAAGTCCCGCCAACGGAAGAAGTCGGCGATGCCGAGGCCGGGGCGATCGCATGCGACGAGGCTGAGCAGGAGGTTTTCACGCACGGTCATGCGCGGGAAAAGCGCGGTCAACTGATAGGTGCGCGTCAGGCCGAGGCGTGCCCGGCGGAGCGCGTTGAGCCCGTCGATGTTGCGTCCGTTCATGACGACCGAGCCGCCGTCGGGCCGCCGCTCACCGGACAGCACGCTGACGAGCGTCGTCTTGCCGGCACCGTTCGGGCCGATCAGCGCGTGCACGCTGCCGGGGCGGAGCGAGAGGCTGACCTGGTTGAGCGCGAGAATACCACCGAAACGAACGGTGATGTCGCGCATGTCGAGTGCCGGCTGGTTCATCGCGCCACTTCCGCCGTCTGCCGGGTACGGAGCTTTTCTCCCAGCATGGAAACCGCGCCGGAGAGGCCTGAATGGAAGAACAGCACAACGAGGATCAGGAGCGGCCCGAAGAGGATCGGCCAATGGCTGGTGATCCCGGTCAGGAGATGCTCGACAACAACGAAGGCAAGCGCACCGTAGATCGGTCCGAACCGGGTCCCGACCCCTCCGAGGATGACGATGGCGAGAAGCTCCCCGGACCGCTGCCAGTTGGAATAGCTGGGGGTGGCGAATTCGCTCTGGTTAGCGAGCAGCAGGCCGGCAAGCCCGCACACCGCACCGGCGATGACAAAGGCCAGGAGTTTTGTCGCGGTGGCGTCGAAGCCGAGCGCATTGGCGCGCTGGCTGTTTTCCCGCACCGCCACCAGCCTACGGCCGAAATCCGAGCGGATCACATGGTCGACGAGCCAGACGAGCAACACGGCCGACACGGCGACGAAGGCATAGAAATGCCACGGGTCGAAGGCGTCATATCCTGGCCACAGCGTGCTGCGCTCGCGGAGAACCATGCCGTCATCGCCACCGAAGGCGGAGGAGGATTGCGCGAGGTAGTAGAGGATCTGCGCCAACGCCAGCGTGATCATGATGAAATGCACGCCGCTGGTCCTCAGCGCCACCATCCCGATCAGGGCCGCTGCCCCGGCCGAGGCGAGCAGGACCACGGGAGCCTGTATCCATAGCGCGCTGACGCCGGCGTCGGCGAGGATGCCTGTGGCATAGGCTCCGATGCCGAGATAGACGGCATGGCCGAAGCTGACCATTCCGCCATAACCGAGGATGAGGTTCAGGCTCACGGCAGCGACGGCGTAGATGAGGAAGCGCTCGAAGATGGACAGGAGATAGGAGTCGTCGGCGAGGAGCGCCATCAGCGGGCCGATGCCGACCGTGAGCAGGACGATCCACACTGCGGGGACCAGGGAATTGCGGACAGGCATGGCTCAGGTCCTCTTCTGCATGGGCAACAGGCCCTCGGGACGGAAAAACAGGATGAGCGCCATCAGGATGTAGACCAGCATCGAGGCGAGCGCCGGCCCGGTCTCGCTGGCGATGCGCGGCGAGAAGAAGGCCGAGAGGAAATCGCGCAGGAAGGCCCGGCCCATGGTGTCGATCAACCCGACCATCACGGCGGCGAGCAGCGCGCCCTTGATGGAGCCGAGACCACCGATCACCACGACGACGAAGGAGAGGATCAATACAGTCTCGCCCATGCCCGGCTGGACGGAAAGGAGCGGTCCGGCCAGCGCACCGGCAAGGCCGGCGAGGAACGCGCCGAAGGCGAAGACCACGGTGAACAGCAGGCTGATATTCACGCCCATCACCGACACCATGGTCCGGTTGGTGGCTCCGGCGCGCACCCGCATGCCGATCCGCGTTTCCTTGACCAGGTAGAAGAGAAGCGCGGCGACAGCGATCCCGACGACGATCACCAGCAGGCGATAGGCTGGATAGGATATACCGAAGGGCAGAACGGTGAGGCGGGAGAGTGCCTCAGGCAGGCCGGAAAAGATCGGCGAGGAGCCCCAGGCAATGCTGACGGCCTCGTTGGCGACGAGGATCAGACCGTACGTGATCAGCACATGATCGAGATGGCTTCTCTCATAAAGCCGGCGCACCAGTACCACCTCGAACAGGAGGCCGATCAGACAGACGACCAGCCCGGCAAGGACGACTGCCAGAAGGAAACTGCCCGTCAATCCCTGGAAGGTCACCGCAAAATAGGCTCCCAGCATGAAAAGCGAGCCATGGCTGAGATTGATGAAGTCCATGACGCCGAAGATCAGCGTCAGACCGGCCGCGATCAGAAATAGCAATACGCCTAGCTGGAGGCCGTTCAGCACCTGCTCGAAGACGAGAGCGGTCATCGGTTGTCCTTTATGGAGCATTGGAGATCGAGGCGCCGCGCATATCCGCTGCGCCCCTCACGAACTGGCCGGTGGCACAGGCAATCATCTTGCCGTTCTGGAAAGCGGAACCGATGCAGGTCGCCATCGTGCGCCCGGCCTTGAGGTTTTGCGTCACGACATGGAGTGGCAATTGCGGGCCGCCAGCCGCCAGGAACTTGACGTCGAGGGCACTCGTCACGGCTTCGGCCTCGAACGCTGCCCGCGCGGTTTCGTAGAGCGCGACATCAAACAGCGCCGCCGTCGCGCCGCCATGGACAAAGCCGCCGGGATTGACGGCGTTGGCACCGCACTCCAGCCGAAGCACGAGGCCGGTTCCGTTCTCCGCGATGCAGACCTTGCCGAGCGACGCCAGGAGCGTGTCGTCCTCGCGAAACGGGCGAAAGCACAATTGCGAGAAATCCGGCGCCTGCATCATACAACCGCCCCGGTCTGCACTACCAGTTTGCCGGCAACCTTGCGGTCGAGAATATCCTGCAGGCCCTGCATCAGCCTCTCGAAGGGCAGGACTGCCGTGACATTGGCTTGCGCCTTGCCTTGCGCAAGCAGGCCCAGCCACCAGGCAGCCCCGTCACGCATTCGGTCCAGTGCCTCGTCGAAATGGATATCGAGCGGCGCGCCCATCACTGTCAGGTTGTTATAGAGCAGATAGTTTGCCTTGGCGGCCGGAATGTCGCCCGAGGCGAAACCGACGATCACAAGCTTGCCTGCAAAGCCGAGCCCGCGCAGTCCCGCCTGGAACATGGCGCCACCCACCGTGTCGATGATGACGTCCGCTCCGCGGTCATCGCTCCAGGCGCGGCGCACCTCGTTCTTGAAAACGTCCTTCAGGGCCTCCTCGTCGCGCACGGCGATGACAAGCGCCCGTTCCGCGCCGCAGCAGCGCACCAGTTCCGCCTTTTCTTCGGAGGAGACGATACCGACGACATGGGCACCGAGATTGGCGGCGAGTTGCACCGCAGCCGCTCCGACACCGCCGGCTGCGCCCGTCACCACCACGCGGTCACCAGCCTTGACATTCGCGCGGATCGAAACCGCGACGAAAGCGGTGTTGAAGACGGTTGCTGCACCGGCTGCATCTATGGCAGAAACGCCGGACGGACGGTGAAACACCCGCTCCACGGGGGCCGCGACCTGTTCGGCGAAGGCACCGGAAAAAACCTGGGCGACGACCGGGTCACCGATCTTGAAGCCTGTCACGCCTTCCCCGACGGCGATCACCGTGCCGGCACAGTCACGGCCGGGAACAAAGGGCGGTTCGGGCCGCTTCTGGTATTTGCCCTGGACCATCAGCGCATCGGGAAAGTTCAGGCCGATGGCCTCGTTGCGTATCAAGACCTGTCCCGGCCCGACCACGATATCCGGCAGTGTCGCGATTGTATGGGAGGCGGGAGGACCGTAGGCCGTAAGCTGGTAACCGATCATTGTCAGTATCTTTCTGTTCTCGATTTCTGGGCAGAGCGGCGAGCGCCGAGTCGAGCGGGATCAGGCACAGGCCTGGCCCAGCTTCTTGCGGATGTCGGCGACGAGGACCGGCTTGATGATCTTGCGCGTCGGCGTCATCGGCATGGCATCGACGACCTCCAGCCGTTCGGGCCAGCGCATCTTGGCGATAGACCGCTCGGCGAGATAGGCGCAGACCTCATCGAGCGTCAGGGATGTTCCCGCCCGCACGACGACATAGGCGCAAAGCCGCTCGCCGAGGATTTCATCGGGCATCGGCACCACGGCCGATTGCACGATCGCATCGTGACCATCGAGCACGCTTTCGATGTCGGACGGATTGATCTTGATGCCGCCGCGGTTGATCACGTCCTTGACACGGCCGGTGATCATGATGTTTCCCTCCGCATCGAGCGAGGCGATATCGCCGGTGCGGAACCAGCCGTCGGTGGTGAAGGCCGTGCTGTTGGCCTCGTGCTCCCCTACATAGCGCTCCAGCACGGAATAGCCGGAAAGCTGCATCTCGCCTTCCGCGCCGGCGGGCAAAGGCTGTCCGGTCTCACGGTCGACGATCCGCACCGCAAGGCCTTGCGCCAGCTTGCCGACCGTACCGTGACGGATAGCGGCGGGCGCGAAGGGATCGGTCTGCGTGCTCAGCGTCGTCTCGGTCATGCCGAAAAGGCAGCCGACGCGGCCGTTCGGCAGCTTCGCTTCGAACTGCGCCGCGACATCGGGAGGGCAGATCGCACCCCCCACGATGACATCGCGCACCGTATCGGCCGAGCGCTTGTCCATCTCGCCGCTTTTCAGTGTCGCGGCCAGGTGCGCGGGGGCGGAATAAATTACCGTCGGCTTCATCTCGAAGAGATAGTCGGCATAGATTTCCGGCGAGAAGATCGGGATTGGGACGATCGTCGCGCCGGAATGAATGGCGTTGCCCGCACAGGACAAACCGAATACGTGGGTGAGCGGCGGCGCGATCATAACGCGATCCTGCGTGCCGATGGAGAGCATCTGCGAGAAAACCGAGGCATTGCGGGCAAAGGAGCGCTGTGTGCGCAGGACGGCCTTCGGCGCCGCCGAAGTGCCCGAGGTAAAGCAGAGGGCGGCATCGCAATCGGCTGGAGGCCGTTCCGGCAGCGAACCGTGGCGGTTGTTGGCGATCATGTCGCGGAAGGAAACCTCGCCCGGGCGGGCCTCGCCGACAACGATCACATGCCTGAGCGAGGGAATGGTTTCGGCAAGCACGCGCATCGTGGCCGGCGCGTCATATTTGCCGACTTGCGCCGTGACGACGGCCTTCGGGGCAGCAAACGCCATCAGGGGCCGCAGCTCCTCCTGGCGATAGGGCATATGCAGGGTCGTCAGCACGCATCCGGCAAGCTTGCATGCGATATAGGTCGTGACGAATTCCGGTGTGGACGGGAGTTGAATGGCGACGCGGTCGCCGACGGTGAGCCCGAATGCGACAAGGCCCCGCGCCAGCGCCTCGGCATTGGCAAGCAGCTCGCCATAAGTCAGACAGCCATCATCACGGGTCTCGACGGCCATCGCGTTTGGATCTCTTCCGGCCCAATACAGCAATGCATCGATGAGGCTATCATATTGTTGTAAGTCAGACTCCGATGGCACTTCCGCGAGTTGTTTCATTGTTCGTTCCCTTGTTGTTATTTGTAGCGTCGGCACCTGGGGGCGCCTTGGAATTTCTCTTTGCGAATGCGGCGACCTGCCGGGCGCAAAACGCCGGCTGCTGGAGCTGCATGAAATGATTGGTCCCCGGACAGGTGATCACCGAAAAGCCGAAGCTCTGCTCCATCGACCGGCCGAACCTGGCCAGGAGGGGCATGTCATGGACGGCCTCGTCACCGAGAATGAGCTGGACGGGCACGTCGACGCGGGAAAAGTCGGCCCAGTGCCGGGCAAGATCCACGGCGGTAACGAAGTTCGACGCCTCAATCTCGGCGGCGCAGGCAAGCTGCCAGCCGGCATCGGCCGGCCGCAGCGTCGCACGGGCAAGCTGGAGGATCGCATCGGGGGGGATGCCATTGAAGGTAGGGGCGCGACCGAAGGAACGCGCAAGGTCCTCGGGGCCGGGAAATTCGCGTCGCCGTGCCATGGTACGCTCGGCAAGCCCTTGTTGCATGACGTCGAATTTCGCGACGAGGTCCGGCGACGAGGCGGGCGCGATCGGCGGCTCGAAAAGCGTGAGCGAGGCCCACGGACGCGGGTTTTGCGTCTGCGCGATTAGCGTGCAGGCGGAGCTCATCGAATGGAATGCACCATGGGTCTCGCGCGCACCGAAGCCATCGATTATCGCGTCGAAAATCTCGGGAATGTCGGCAATGTAGCGCGGCCAGGGCATTTCCGGCTGGTCGGCCGGAGCACTTTGGCCATGATTGCGCAGATCGAAAGCGACAACCTCGAAATCTGTCAGCAGTTCGCGTCCAAAGACCCATAGACCGTCCGCGGCCAGCCCGTTGCCATGCGAGAGGACGATGCGCCGCTCCCGTTCCGGCCCCCAGCGCCGCACCGATACGGTCGCGCCGTCGGATAGCTCCACCGTCAGGCGCTGCGTTACGTCGGGCTGATCGGAAATGCTGCTCACGGGGCTTCGCCTTCTGTCTGGTCGATGCATCTGTCGGGCACGGGATTTATTTTATACACCGTGTATCATTTTCTGCAACCGTCTTGTTGTCTGCAAAACGCTCTTTGGGAAATTTCCTCCGATGCGCCTAAAATGCGTGCGAAACATGCGGCTTTCGTGCTGTTTTTTCGGGCACCTGCCCATTTTGGTTTCCAGCCGCAGCACATGGGGGCGCAGCGGCCGAGAGGGCTCAGGCGCGACCTGCGCGTCGCAGGATTTCCGCCCCCATGTCCCGGCGGTAGCCTGCCATCCTTGCTGGCATGTTCACGGAGAGCACGCCGGTAATGCCGGTGTCGTTGCCGTATTCAACGACGAACTTGCGCGATTCGAGACTACCGGCCATCAAGCTTGCCCGATCAGTGGCATGCGGCCGGCCGAGCGCCTGGATCTTGTAGGCGTACTGGTCCGACCAGAAGGATGGCAGCGGCAAATAGGGGTCCGGGGATTCGGTTATCAGGGCAAGGGCGGCGGCCGCGCCCTGCTCGAAGGCATTCGTCCAGTGCTCCATCCGCATGACCTCGCCGCCAAAGCCCAAGTGCGACCATGCGGCAACATCACCAGCGGCGGCAATGCGGCCGTCCCCGTTCGCCGCAAGGCAGGCAGCATCGCAGACGACGCCGTTCTGCAGTACCAGACCTGACCCTTCCAGCCACTGGACTGCCGGCCGCGAGCCCACTCCCACCAGAACGACATCCGCTTTCAGGATTTCGCCGCCGTCGAGTTCAACGCCGGTAACGGCGGTCTCCCCGTTCAACGCGACGACCTCGCGGCTCATATGGAACCGGACGCCCTGCTCCTCGTGGATCGTACGGAAGAGCCCCGCCATCTCCTCGCCCATCACCCGGTTCATCGGCCACGCCAGACGGTCGACGATGGTGACGTCCAGCCCCATCTGCCTTGCGCTGGCGGCGACCTCACAGCCGATGAACCCCGCGCCGAGGATCGCCAGTGAGCGGCCGGGCACGAGATCCCGACGAAGCGCCAGCGCATGTTCGACGTCCCGGAGGATATGGACGCCGGCAAGGTCGCGGCCCGGTATGTTCGGAATGACCGGCGAAACGCCCGTGGCGATCAGCAGGCGATCGTAATCGACCATCCCGCCGTCACCGAGCGTAATCTGCCGCCGCACCACGTCGAGCCCGGCCGCGGCAGAGCCGAGACGCCAGCAGACGTCGAGGTCTTCGGCAATCGGGAAGGACACATCCTCGATCGCCTGTTCGCCCGTCAGGATCTTCTTCGAAAGGGGCGGTCGGTTATAGGGCAACCGCCCCTCCCCGCCGACCACGGAAATCCGGCCGTCATAGCCGGCGGCACGCAGCGCTTCGGCGCCACGCAGGCCGGCGAGCGAGGCGCCGACCACGACGAAATGTTCCCGCGCGCCCATCACTCGACCTTGATCGCCAGCTGCGGACAGGCCTTGGCCGCCTTCTCCACCCGGCTGCGATGCTCCTCGTCGACCTCTTCGCTGTAGACGAGATCGTCATCCTCGAAACGGAATTCCCTCGGCGCGATGAACACGCACTGGCCATGGAACTCGCAGAGGTTCATGTCGACCTTGATCTTGACCATCGTTTCACTCCGTTTCCTGATGACGACGTTCGAACGCAATATGCAGCTTCTCAAACCCACGAACCCCGAAGATCCTGCTGCGCGCTGGCGGGTGGTCGGGCAGGAGCCGAATGTTCTGTAGCCGGTTGACGAGTGCGGTGACGGTGATCACGGCTTCGCGCCGGGCGATCGTCTGGCCGACGCAGGCATGGCGGCCTCGCCCGAAGGTAAGGTGCAGCGTCTCGGTGTTGTCGCGATCCGGATCGAAATCCTCGCCGTCGCGATAGAAATTCTCATCGCGGTTGGCGGAGCCGAAATTGAGCATCAGCTTGGCACCGGCCGGGATGACCTGTCCGCCGATTGTCTCCTCATGCAAGGTGATACGGTACATCGCCTGCAGGGGCGGCTCATGTCGGAGGCATTCCTCGACTGCCGCCGGTATCTTGGTGGGATCGGTGCGAAGTTCCGACTCCAACCCCTCGGTCGCCGCGATCTGGTAGATAAGGTTGCCGATGAGGCTGATCGTGCTTTCATTGCCACCCACCAGAATCTGCGAGCAGATGTTGACGATCTCGGCATCGTTGAGCGGTTCGGCCCCGTCGACGCCGTTGGTCAGGCGTGCGAGGAAGTCCGTGCGATCAGTACCTCGGCGTGCGGCCACGCGGTCCAGAATGAAGTTCTCGAATTCCAGGGTATCACGGGCAGCGCGAATGACCACCTCTTCCGGAACAAGGCCGCTGAGTGCCGCGAAGAAGCTGTCTGACCAGCCCTTGAGCGTACCGATCATCTCGTCCGGCACGTCGAAGATGACCGCCACCAAGGACATCGGCAGCGGTATCGCCAGCTGGCTCACCGCTTCGCAGCGGCCTTCGCTGACGAAGGTGTCGATATAGGTATTCACGCGACGCTCGATCGTCGGGCCGAATTCCTTCATCATCCGCGCCGGGGAAAGCGCGTTTTGGATCGCTTTGCGGTGACGTTGATGTTGCTCGCCGTCAGCCAGGATCAGCGTCCTCTGGCGTGGAAGAGCGCGGGATTTCGCAAGCGTTTCAAGCGCCGCGGGACAGCTGCGGTAAGCGTTGGCGCTGGATAGCGCCTCGCGTGAAGTGAAACGTTCCGGATGGCTTAGCACGTAGTCGCAGTCCTCATAACGGCTCAGAATCCAGATATTCTGATCTGCGAGGAACTTGACCGGCTCTTCGGCTCGCAG
The DNA here is from genome assembly GCF_042429745.1 of Neorhizobium puerariae. NCBI lineage: Bacteria > Pseudomonadati > Pseudomonadota > Alphaproteobacteria > Hyphomicrobiales > Rhizobiaceae > Neorhizobium > Neorhizobium puerariae. The sequence continues at coordinate 60,995 of NZ_JBHMAA010000018.1, forward strand.
TTGGCGGTAGGCGTGATAGGGGCAGGCCCTCGCGGCCTCGCTCAGGAGAGATATCTCAGTCACTTCCGACCCTTTCTCACAGGTTGGGCGGCCGGCGGCCGCGTATAATGCTCATTCGCAACTACAGACCGACCGGTCGGTCTATATATATGAGACGCAGTTTTTGTTGATCGTCAAGTTCCCACTTTTCAGCCTTTAGCGGCCTTCAGCCGTTCTCTGCCCTCGTCGCGCTTAAAAATAATTTTTCGACTTGTTTTTATACACTGTGTATTTTAAATGTCAATGACACACAGGAATTCTCACTCGGACCACGGGGACACGTCATGGAGAACTGGATTGTCGGCTGCGACGTTGGCGGCACATTCACCGACTTTTGCGCGCGGGAGATGACCAGCGGCAGAACGGTCATTCACAAGCGCCCTTCGACGCCGGACGATCCATCCCGCGCGGTGCTTCACGGCTTGCGCGAACTGGCCGAACGGCACAGCATCGATCCGTCAGCCATTGGCCGCTTTGCCCATGGCACCACTGTTGCCACGAATGCGCTGCTCCAGCGCAAGGGCGCAAAGGTCGCCGTCATCACCACCCGCGGCTTCCGCGACCTTCTGGAGATCGGCCGACAGGCTCGCCCCCTGATCTACGATCTCCAGACCGATGCGCCCGCTCCGCTGGCCGGCCGCCAGTATCGGCTCGAAGTGGACGAGCGGATCGGCGCAACGGGTGAGGTCATCCGCCCGCTGACGGACAGCGAGATCGCTTCGGTCATCGAGGCCATCCGGGCCCGACCGGAAATCGAGGCGGTCGCCATCTGCCTGATCTTCTCCTTCCTCAACCCCACCCATGAAAAGCGGCTTGCCGCGGCGCTACGCGAGGCGATGCCCAACCTCTTCGTCTCGACGTCGGCGGAGGTCCAGCCGGAATTCCGCGAATTCGAGCGGTTCTCGACGACGCTGATCAATGCCTTCCTTCAGCCGGAGGTCAGCAGCTACATGGCAAGACTGGAAGCCGAGGTGAAAACCGTCGCTCCGAAAGCCGAGTTTGGCATCTTCCAGTCCAGTGGCGGGCTGATGTCCGTCGAGCGGGCGCGGGAATTTCCCGTTCGCACCGCTCTTTCCGGGCCGGCGGCAGGCGCGGTCGGCGCAGCAGGATCGGGCGCCAGCTCCGGTATCAGCGACGTGATCACGCTCGATATTGGCGGCACCAGCACCGACGTCTGCCTCATTCGCGAAAGCAAGACGACGCTTGCCAGCGTCCGCGATATTTCTGGCTTCCGCATCCGTCTGCCGATGGTCGACATCCATACCGTCGGCGCCGGTGGCGGCTCTATCGCGCAGATCGGTGCCGACGGGTTGATGAAGGTCGGCCCGGAAAGCGCCGGTGCTGTGCCCGGTCCGGCCTGCTATGCCAAGGGCGGCACATTGCCCACGGTCTCCGACGCCAACGTTCTTCTCGGTCGCCTGCCCATACAACTTGCCGGCGGCGGATTGACGATCGACCGCACATTGGCCGTCAAGGCGATCGCACCGCTCGCCGGCCGGCTCGGCGTCTCTCTTGAAGAAGCGGCACTCGGCATCGTCGGCATCGCCACCGCCAATATGACCCGCGCGATCCGCGTCGTCTCCATCGAGAAAGGCTACGATCCTCGCCGCTTCACCCTGATGCCCTTCGGAGGCGCGGGGGGGCTGCACGCCGCTGATGTCGCCCGCTCCCTCGGCATGACGCGCATCATCGTTCCGCGCGCGCCGGGCATTCTTTGCGCCGAGGGCCTGATCCTCGCCGATCTGCAGGAAGATTTCGTCGTCAACTGCCGCACTCTCGTGCGGAAGGAGAATATGGCCACCCTTGAGATCGAAGTCGCCGCCCTTGTCGCAAGAGCGCAGGCATGGTTGGAGCACGAGGCCGATTCCTCCGCCGCACAGCACATGACCCTCAGCTTCGACATGCGCTATTTCGGCCAGAACTACGAGCTGTCGGTCGAGGCGGCGAGCGGCGCAACGTCCGTCGCCTGCCCGGACGCGGAAATGCTGAAGGAAGCATTTCTCGCCGAATATCGCCGCAGCTATGGCGATTGCGATCCGGACGGTATCGTAGAGACGGTGAACATCCGCCTGCGCGCCACCGCTCAGCTCGCGCAACAGGAAGCGAAAAATACACCCGACGCCAGCGCGGCCGAGGCCTTCGACCACTTGGACGTCTGGTTCGACAAGGCTGGCCCGGTCGAGACGCCGATGTATGCACGCTCCGCGCTCCCCGTCGGCACCATCATTTCCGGGCCGGCCATCATCACCCAGTTCGACAGCACGACCGTCGTCCCACCTGGCGCTGAAATCCGCGTCGATGACGCCCTCAACATGATCATGGAGCTTCCCAATGGCTAATGCCGAGATCGACCCGATCAGCTTGGAAATCGCCTGGAATGGCCTGAAATCCATCGCCGACGAGTGTTTCATCACCATCATGCGCAGCGCCTTCTCCAGCAATGTGAAGGAGCGCCACGACCACTCCACCGCCATTGCCGATGCCGAGGGCAGGCTCGTCGTGCAAGCGGAAATGTCGCTTCCCGTGCATCTCGCCTCGATGGGCGGAATGATGCGTGAATTGATCGCCCGCTTCGGCGAGGATATCGGCCCCGGCGATATTTTCATCGCCAACGACCCACATGTGGCAGGCGGCACCCATCTGCCGGACATAAACATGGCCGCCCCCATCTTCGACGGCGACAGGCTTGTCGGCTTTGTCGCCAACATAATCCACCACGCCGATGTCGGAGGGGCGGCGGTTGGCTCCATGTCGGGCGGTCTCGACGAGATCTACAAGGAGGGCCTGCGCATTCCGGTCATGCGGCTTTATCACCGCGGCCGCTGCGACGAGGACCTATTGAAGCTGCTTCTCCTCAACATGCGCCTGCCCGACGAGCGGCGGGGCGACTTCAACGCCCAGATCTCCGCCTGCCGCCTCGGCGAGGCACGCCTCCGCGACGTCCTTGCCGTGCACGGCGTGGAGCGTATGCAGGCCATCTTCGATGCCATCATCAACCGCACCGAGATGCGCATGCGCAAGGCGATCGCCTCGCTACCCGACGGAACTTACCGCTTCGAGGATGTGATGGACGACGACGGCGCGGGATCGGACGACATCCGCATCGTGCTCGCCATCACCAAATCCGGCGACCGGATCGTCTTCGACTTCGCCGGCACGGACCCCCAGGTCAAGGGCAATTTCAACTTGACCTTCAACGCTACCCAATCGGCGATCTGCTACTCGCTGAAAGCGCTGCTCGACGCGGAGATTCCCACCAACCAGGGGATTTTCAACGCGATCGAGATTCAGGCTCCGGCCGGAAGCTTCGTCAACTGCATCGCCCCGGCGGCCGTCGCGATGCGTGCGAACTCGTGCCAGCGCGTGGTCGACTGCGTTCTCGGTGCACTGGCGCCTGTCGTCCCGCAGCAGGTGATTGCCGCGGCGAACGGCGCCAACACGTCCGCCGTGTTCACCGGCACGGACCCCGCGACGGGGCGCATGTATGTCTACCTCGAAACCCTCGGCGGTGGCATGGGCGCACGCTTTGCCCGCGACGGCAAGGACGGCGTGCAGGTCCATATAACCAACACATCGAACCTGCCCGTCGAAGCGATCGAAATGGAGTATCCGTTGCGCGTGGAGGAATACTCCCTCATTCCCGACACCGGCGGCGCAGGTCGCCATCGCGGCGGCATGGGCATCCGGCGGGTCATCCGGCCGGTCGGGCATACCTGCGAGTTCAATGGCGTCGGCGAACGGTTCCGGCACAAGCCCTGGGGCATTTTCGGCGGAGAGGCCGGTGCGAGCGGACGCTTCTACCTGGAAACGGCGGACGGCGGCAAGGTGGCGCTTTCTTCCAAGGCGACGTCGATCCCCCTGGCGGCCGATGCCTGTGCCGTCATCGAAACGCCCGGCGCCGGCGGCTACGGTCGCCCGGACGAGCGCCCCGTCGCCGCGATCGAGGATGACCTCGCCGCTGGAAAGATCAGCGCCGACAGCGCCCGCGCGGACTATCCCCAGTGGATGGATTTCCATGCGGTGACAGCGATAGCGCGCTGGGAACGTTCTGACGAGGAGAAAGCCTTCGGCTGACCGCGGGAGGCCCCGACGTTCCCTCTGTTCATCCCGGGGCGGTAAATCGTTCGTAAAGTCGCACGCGTCGAACGCGAAAGCGCCTTGAACACCGTCTCCCGGGATGGGCCCTGACGGATACGAACCGGTTCAGGCTTACCAGCCCAACCGGGCGGATATTTTGCCGGCAGCGTCCTTGAGCAGAACGATGAAGCGGTCGACATCGCTTCTTTGCGTTCGAAACGCCGGGGGGCCTACATTCACCGCGGCAATCACCGAGCCGTCAAAGGCCAGAACCGGCGCGGATACGGAGACAAGCTGCTCGCTCATCTCTCCGAAACTGACGCAGAATCCCTGGCGCTTGATCTTCTCCAACTCCGCAAGCAGCTTGCCGCGATCTGTGATTGTCCGCTTGCTCAATCTCGGCAGGACATCCGGGATCATCTGCCGCTGCACCTGGTGATGGAGAAAGGCGAGCAGGACCTCGTAGGAGCCGGCGGTTAGCGGCGGGCGACGGCCGATCATCGCCTGCACGCGCAGGTCTCGCATCGGCTCGAACTTAGCGATGCATAACGATTCGCCATTGTCGATGATGCGCAATTGAGTGGTTTCATTCGCTTTCTGGCCAAGTTCTTCCAGGATGGGGTTGGCGATGCGCACCAGATCGACCTCTGTCGAGGCGACCGTTCCGAGCACGATTGCCGTCGTGCCAAGACGATAGGTGCCGGTATCGCTCTTCCGAACCAAACCACGCCGTTCCATTGTGCGTAACATCCGCAAAATTCTTGGTTTGGTCTCACCGATGTTTTGAGCGATCCGCACCACCCCCATAAGGCTGGCCTGATCGCGTCCGTGCCGTCCCGGCTGCCCGTTCGCGATGAACAGCCGCCGCGTCGAAGCACCACTTAAACGGGAGATGGCACCGGGGCATCTGTCGGCATGCCATCTGAATGATGATTGACAGGCGGATAAGAAAAAGCATGCAGCATCTAACTGGTTGTTGTTTTCTTGGCGAATGTGCCGCGAGTTCACTCTGTTTCCTGGCTACAACCATTCCCAGCGATCGCCCGACGCACACAGACCAATGCAGGAAGGAGAGGATGTTTTGATGCCTCGGATCTTGGTCTACGGTCGGATCTGCATGGAGCAGTAAGCGGTCTGCTCACACTGCCGCCGGCAACGAAAATGCCGGTCGGCAGACCTCTGCGAGGAGGCACGGCCGGGGCAATGCCACTGCCCGAAGATGCGGTTCAGAATGGATAGTGCTGGCCCGCGTCCTCTATGGTGATCCAGCGAAGGTCGGTGAACTCGGCGATTGCGGCCTTTCCTCCGAACCGGCCGAAGCCGCTGGCCTTGCCCCCGCCAAACGGCATTTGCGGCTCATCCGCAACGGTCGGACCGTTGATGTGGCAGATGCCGCTCTGCAGCCTGTTGGCAACGTCGAGCGCCTGCCGGATGTCCTGGGCGAATACTGCCGAGGACAGGCTGTATTCCGTATCATTGGCGACGCGAATGGCCTCTTCCGTGTCCTTTACCCGGATGATCGACTTCACCGGACCGAAGGATTCCTCGGAATAGATGCGCATCTCGGACGTCACCCCGTCGAGAAGCGTCGCCGAATGAACGGCTCCGTGACGCACGCCTCCCGCAACAACCTTGGCACCCTTGGAAACGGCATCGGCAATCAGGCCGTCCATCTTTTCCGCAGCGGCCGGATTGACCAGCGAACCCAGCACGACATCGCCGCGCGGATCGCCATGGGGCAGGACAGAGGCGCGCTTGGCCAGGCGGCTTACAAAAGCGTCTGCGACCCCCTCGACCAAGATGATCCGCTCCGTCGACATGCAGATCTGGCCCTGGTTCATGAACGCGCCGAAGATAGCGGCGTTCACCGCTCCGTCGATATCCGCGCTGTCCAGAACGACAAAGGCGCCTTGCCGCCGAGTTCGAGGAGCACCGGCTTGAGGTTTTCGCCAGCGAGCCGACCGATGATGCGGCCGACTGCCGTCGAGCCCGTGAAATTGACGTGGCGGACGGCGGGGGCCTCGACCAGGGTCTTCACAACCTCGGCCGCATCCTCCGGCGCATTGCTGATGACGTTGATCGCGCCTTCCAGCAATCCGGCTTCCACCAGGCATTCACCGATCAGCCGATGGGTGCGGGGGGCACATTTCCGATGCCTTGAGCACAACCGTATTGCCGCAGGCGAGCGGCATCGCCACTGCCCGCGTGCCCAGGATGACCGGCGCGTTCCATGGCGCGGGCTTCCATCACGGCGATGCCTCGGGTCTCGGCATGGTCGAGCGCGCCGAGGATGTAATCGACCTGCGCCTCGATGATGTAGACGATGGAATTGTGGCCAAGGCCCGTGTTCGGACCGTTGATGATGAAGAGGTCTGGGTAGGCGACCTCGCGGACATGACTGCCATCCGGTTTGCCGTAATAGAGCCCGCCGTGTCGGAAACCGCGCACGTCGCGGATGCCGTGATCGGTGAACCAGAGACCACCATCGCCGTCGACGACGATGTCGTTGGGCATCAGCAACGGATGCCCGCCTAACTCACGATAGAGTTCCCGCACCTCTCCACTCTGCAGATCGATCCGTTCGATACGGCCGCCCGAATAGGCGGGATTGCCGCCGACCGGCTGTGTCCAGCCACCGGGCTCGCCCCAGGCGAAACCGTCACCGTTGTTGCAGATGTAAAGCGCGCCGTCCGCGCCGACAGCCGCCCCGTCCGGGGCGCCGTCGATCGTCATCAGCGTCGTCTTCGTTCCGTCCGGCACGATCAGCGTGAGGCAGCGGCGCCGGATCTCGCATACAATCAGGGAACCGTCGGGCAGAACCACCGGACCTTTGGGAAAACCGAGACCGGAGGCGACTTCGCGACAGGGGTATTGAACTGGCATCGTGTCGCTCTCGACTGTATTTACATGCGGCGGAGGCGTGCTTCAGCACGACCGGCGGCAACCGCTCCTTTTCAGGAGCGATCCATGTTGCAGATCGAAGGCAGTGTAACGTCCGCCGCGGGAACGATAGCGACGTTCGTCCAGCCCCAGCCGGTCCTGTCCTCGTCCAGCGCATCGCCGGAAACCGGGCCGAAGGTCGAAACCGTCATCTGGGTGATGATCTGGTGATCGTCCGGCCGCATGGTCGCCGGTGCACCGTAAACCGTCTTGAACTCCACGCCTTCCAGCGCGGATGCGAGTACATCGGTCTCGTTGGAACCAGCCTTCTTTGCCGCCACCGCGAGGGCGCGGATGGCCGAAGTGTCACCAGGGAACGGGCTTGCGGATATGCCCTGCTCCGCGCGGAAGGAGGTCTCGAACGCCTTCAGCTCCGCATTGTCGATACCGGCGTCGCCATCGGAGGCCGAGTAGACGAGATCCTTCAGACCGGCCTGGGCAATGGCCGTCGGGGCGCCGGGGCCGGTCGAGAAATAGGTGAACCACTGCACGCCAAGGCCGGATTCTCCCGCCGACTTCAACACCGCGCCAGATCGGCACCCCAGTCGGAGGTGATAACGGCCTGCGCGCCCGAAGCGCGGATCTTGGCGATGTAAGGCGCGAAATCCGTGATCTTCTGCAGCGGATGCGTATCGTCGCCAACCCACTCGATATCCGGGCGTGCCTTGCCGACCATGTCGATCACGCTCTGGCGCGTCGTCTGCCCGGAAGAACCCTCTGCGTTCAGCAGGAAGACCTTGGTGATATCCGGACGGGTCTTCAGGTAGGAAGCGAGGCCGGCCGTCTTCATGTTGGCATTGAGAACCCAGGAAAAGCTGCAGGGGCTGCACTTGGCCCCGTTCGTCGCCGGATCATGGGATGCGCCGTCGAACACGATCACCCTCTTGTCGGGGTTGCGGCGGTTGTACTTGCGTACGAAATCGACAAGGGCGAACTGTTGGACGAGGAAACACTCGTCTGGAGGATGCGGGCGCCGGCGTCGATCGCCTTCTGCGCTTGAATCGCCGTCTCCTGCGGGGACATCTTGTTGTCGAAGGTCAGGATTTCGATCTTCTGGCCGTTCAGCCCGCCATTGGCGTTGACCTCGGCAACCGAGTGACGGAGGATCTTGTTGATGCGTTCAGTCACGACCGCAGCTGGACCGGAGAAGGGATCGATCATGGCGAACTTGAAGGTATCTTCGGCATGATGCCTGCCTTTGCGGCCGAATAGGAGGATGCGTTCGGATTGCCTTCCTTGCCCGCCACGGAGGCAATGGTAACGATCCGCCCATAGTCGCGCGCCACCATATCATCCAGCGCAGCCCTGCAGCAAAGAAAGACTCCGCCAAGGTGAACCTGCGCCATCCTCCGCGAGGTTTCCCGCCATGGTCAGCGGGGAGCGCGCCTTATCGATGTAACGCAGGCAACCGGATTGAGCCGGCCGACGGCTCACCGGATTCTCAATATGCTGGTTGGCGAGCGCTTCATTCGCAGAACCACCGAACGCCGATATCAGCTGGGGTCGGTGGTCTATGAGATGGGCCTGAACGCGCCCAGTCCGATCGGCGACCTCCGCAAACTGCGGGAGATCGTCCAGACGCTCGCCGACGAATGCGGGGATACCGTCTATCTTGCCATGCGCCGGGGCGACCACGCCCACTACCTCCTTCGCTGCGAAGGTGCTTACCCGGTGCGCACGCATGTCGTTCCGCCAATCAGACCTTGCATCTCGTCAGCGGCCATTCGGGGCGCGCGCTTCTCGGCGCCATGCCAGAGGAGGAAGCCGAGGATATCATCCTGCGGGCGGCGCAGACCCCGTCGCTGTTTCTCGAAACGGATGCCGCATGCCTGCGCGAGGAAGTCGACATGGTGCGGCGGAAAGGTTTCGGCTGGGCGCGCGACGTGACCTTCGTCGGCGTGGCTGGCCTGACGGTTCCCGTCCCCAACCCCAACGGCGCGCCCTATCTTGCCCTGACCATTTCCAGCATCTCGCAGCGCCTGACACCCGACCGGGCAAAAAGCCTTCTGCCGCTGCTTCATGCAACCAGCAAACGCATCGTTGCAGCCTGCCAGGAGCAGTAACTTCCATAGAAGGAACGGATTCCTCGCTTAAAACCGATGTCCTCTTATGCGAGAGGAGGCAAAGGACCATTCATCTTTGTTTGCCGTTCAGACCTTCGGCCGACTCTCCAAGCGGAGTCGAACGGCCGATCCTCTGTTCTTCGTCGCATCACACGGAAACGCGCACCATGAAGATTCACTCGGCTCTGCTATCGATTTGATTGTCCGGTCGGCTGAAACAGGAAAGAGCTTCGGCGTCCAAATACAACACAGCCCTGCTCCTTCCTGCTTTTTTATCATAACGCCTTCTGCAACTCCGGCAGGGCTTCGAAGATGTCGGCGACGAGGCCGTAGTCGGCCACTTGGAAGATCGGCGCTTCCTCGTCCTTGTTGATCGCGACGATCACCTTCGAATCCTTCATCCCGGCCAGGTGCTGGATCGCACCGGAGATGCCGCAGGCGATGTAAAGATCAGGAGCCACCACCTTGCCCGTCTGGCCAACCTGCCAGTCATTCGGGGCATAGCCCGCATCCACAGCCGCACGGGACGCCCCAACCGCAGCGCTCAGCTTGTCGGCCACCGGCAGGATCACCTCATTGAACTTCTCCGAAGAACCCAACGCGCGACCACCCGAGATGATGATCTTCGCCGCCGTCAGTTCCGGACGCTCCGAAGCGGCAATCACTTCCGAGACGAATTTCGAGATGCCCCTGTCGCCCACAGCGGCAATGGCTTCGATGACAGCCGAACCACCGGCAGCAGCCGCAGGGAAGGACGCCGTTCGGACGGTGATCACTTTCTTCGCATCGATGGACTGAACCGTCTGGATGGCATTGCCGGCATAGATTGGCCGCTTGAACGTATCGGCCCTGACGACTTCGACGATCTCCGATACCTGAGCCACGTCGAGAAGCGCCGCAACCCGCGGCAGGACGCTCTTGGCAACCGAGGTCGCCGCACCGATCACCACCTCATAGGACGCCGCCAGCGAGACTAGGAGGTCGGTCAGCGGTTCGGAAAGGCAGTTGGCATAGGCGGCATCGTCGGCCAGAAGAACTTTCGACACGCCCGAAAGCTTCGAAGCTACATCGGCCACCGCCGCCGCACCCGAGCCGGCGACGAGGACATGGACATCGCCGCCGATCTTGAGGGCCGCCGTCAGCACCTTCGCCGTCTGGTCGGAAAGGGCCGCATTGTCGTGTTCGGCCAGAAGAAGAATGGTCATGATGTAAGTCTCCTCTTGCTGCCTGTTAGAGCACGCCGGCTTCGGTCTTGAGCTTCTCGACCAGTTCGGCGACGCTCTTGACCTTGATGCCCGCCTTGCGGCCGGCCGGCGCTTCCGTCTTCAGCACCTTGAGGCGCGGCGTAACGTCGACGCCGAAATCGGCAGGTGTCTTCTTGTCGAGCGGCTTCTTCTTCGCTTTCATGATGTTCGGCAGAGAGGCATAGCGCGGCTCGTTGAGGCGCAGGTCCGTCGTCACCACGGCCGGAAGCTTCAACTCGACCGTCTGCAGGCCGCCATCCACTTCGCGGGTCACGACAACCGTGCCGTCCTCCACCACCACTTTCGAGGCGAACGTCGCCTGCGGATAGCCGGTCAGCGCCGAGAGCATCTGGCCCGTCTGGTTCGAGTCGTCATCGATCGCCTGCTTGCCAAGGATCGTCAGGCCCGGCTCCTCCGAAGCCACCACCGCCTTCAGCAGCCTGGCCACGGCCAGCGGCTCGACTGTCTCGTCGGTCTCGATCAGAATCGCCCGGTCGGCGCCCATCGCCAGCGCCGTGCGCAGCGTCTCCTCGGCCTTCGCCGGCCCGATCGATACCGCAACCACGTCCGTCGCCTTGCCCGCTTCCTTCAACCGCAGCGCCTCTTCCATCGCGATCTCGTCGAACGGGTTCATCGACATCTTCACATTCGCAAGCTCAACACCGCTCCCATCCGCCTTAACGCGGATCTTCACGTTGTAGTCCACAACCCGCTTCACGGGCACCAGAATCTTCATTCGGCTTCCTCCTTACTGCAATTGGGCCACGGCCTACCGCGCCGCTCTGGCCAGAATAGCCCTCGCGCGCATGCGCACCGGTTCATCCACCATCGCTCCGTCGACACGTGCCGCACCATCGCCGCTGGCAAGAACCCGGTTCGCCCAATCGACTTCCCAGGCCTCGGGGCTGAAGCCGGCAAGGATTGGCGCAATCTGCTTGGGGTGAATGGCGAGTTTGCCGCCGAAGCCAAGTTCAAGCGCATGGCGGGCATCTTCCATGACAAGCTCTATCTCTCCGATGGCTGTCGTCACACCGTCAACCGGGGCGGAAAGCTCCGCGAGACGTGAGGACATAACCAGTTCCGAGCGGGCATAACGTAGCGCCTCGCGCGTGTGGGCGCATCCGAGATCGGCGCAGAAATCCACCGAACCGAAAATCAGCCGTTCAACCCCTGGCAATGCGGCGATCTGCCGGGCCTCGGCGAGGCCGCGCGCAGTTTCGATCAACGCAAGGAGGGGCGTACTGCTCGTTGCCGCCAACGCAGCAAGATCGCCGCCAAGTTCCGCTTTGGGCACAATAACGCCGGCGAAGGACAAGGCCGCCGCCGCACGCAGATCATCGGAATGCCACGGCGTTCCTTCACCATTGATGCGCAGAAAGACCGGCAGATGCGTGAAGTCCGTATCAAGGCTTGCACGAGCAGCCTCCTTGGCATCGGCCGGAACGGCGTCCTCGAGATCGACGATAATCGCATCCGCACCGGATGCCGCGGCCTTCGTGAACCGTTCCGGGCGGTTGCCGGGAACAAAAAGCGGCACAGTGAAATCTGTATGACTCATCCCCAAACCGCCTCCGCGCTAAGTGCGACAGGACCGCCCTCCCGCGCCGTCCACAGTTTCAGGCGACCATCGGCCTCCTGCGCATTCAGCGAAATACGGTCGTGATCGAACAATGGTGAAAGTCCACGGAAGATAAAGTGCTTCGGCACGCTGCCCCGCAATTCGCGGGCGTAGTTCAGAAGAAGCGTCGCCTGCAGAGGCCCATGCACGACAAGCCCCTGATAATGCTCGACATGAACGGCATAGGGCTGATCGTAGTGAATGCGATGTCCGTTGAAGGTCAAAGCCGAATAACGGAAGAGAAGCGTCGGATCGACCTGCACGGGCCGGCCGTGCGAGCCGGCAGGTGCAGGCGTGGCGGGATTGGCTGCCCTCGCGCCACCTTCAATCGCCGCCGCTTCGCGATAGACGATGTCCTGCCTTTCCTCGACCACCAGACGACCGTCCACCACGGAACGGTGTTCGACCGTTACGAAGCAAAGCACGCCGGAGCGACCGTCCTTCACCGCCACATCCGCGATACGCGAAATACGGGTCACGGCATCGCCCACGCGGAAATCACCGTAGAAGGTCAAGCTGCTGCCCGCCCACATGCGCCGCGGCAGCGGCACGGGCGGCAGAAAACCGCCCTTTTGCGGGTGGCCGTCATGGCCCAGAAGACTGTTCCTGACCACCGGTTGCGCCAGGCAGTAGTTGATGAGCAACGGTGCTACATCGCCTGCCGCCGGTATTGCCGATGAAAGATCGAGCATCGCATTGAACTTGTGGACAAGGTCGATGGAAACGGTATCGGTTGCGGTTTCCTCACGGCCGATCCACGAGCGAAGATGCCCGATATCGATTTCCCGAGGGTAAGTATCGGTCATCTTGCTTTCTCCTCGATATGTCCATGCTGGCCAAGCGCCGGTACAACATCATGACTGCGCGGCGGCACCGACGAAGACCGGCAGGTGCCGGACAGGCGACAGGACCCGCCTCGGTCTCCACCGATACCCGGCGCAGGTGCGGGTGCTGACAATGCAGCCATGTCGTTGACGGAGGCAATCGCCCTCCGGCCGCCTGTTCGATGGCGACGACCCTGAGACCTGCAAGCGCAGGCGCGCCGGGCGACGACATCAGAACGACCTCGGCAAGCCGAGAACATGTTCCGCGACATAGCTCAGAATGAGATTGGTCGAGATGGGCGCGACCTGATAGAGGCGCGTTTCGCGGAACTTGCGCTCGACATCGTACTCGCATGCGAATCCGAAGCCGCCATGGAACTGGAGGCAGGCATTGGCAGCTTCCCACGAAGCCCTGGCGGCCAGATACTTGGCCATATTGGCCTGTGCGCCACAGGGCTCAAGCGCATCGTAAAGGCGGCATGCCTCGTAGCGCATCAAATTGGCGGCTTCGATTTCGATATAGCTCTCCGCAATCGGAAACTGCACGCCCTGATTCTGGCCGATCGGACGTCCAAAGACCTGACGGTCCTTCACATAATCGGACACTTTCTCCACAAACCAGTACCCGTCACCGATGCACTCCGCCGCAATCAGGGTCCGCTCCGCATTGAGGCCGGTCAGGATGTATTTGAAGCCCTGCCCCTCTTCGCCGATCAGGTTCTCCGCCGGTATCTCCAGATTGTCGAAGAAAAGTTCGTTGGTCTCGTGATTGACCATGTTGGGGATCGGCTGAACGGTCATGCCCCTACCGATGGCATCCTTCAGATCGACGATGAAGATGGACATGCCCTCCGACTTCTTGCTCACCCGCTCGAGGGGCGTCGTCCGCGCCAGAAGGATCATCAGATCGGAATGCTGAACGCGGGAGATCCACACCTTCTGGCCGTTGATGACATAGCGATCCCCTCTCCTGACAGCCGTGGTCTTGATCCGAGTCGTGTCAGTGCCGGTCGTCGGCTCCGTCACGCCCATCGATTGAAGACGCAGTTCGCCGGAGGCGATTTTCGGCAGGTAACGCCTGCGCTGCTCCTCCGAGCCGTGCCGGACAAGCGTATTCATATTGTACATCTGGCCATGACAGGCGCCGGAATTGCCGCCGGAACGGTTGATTTCCTCCATGATGACGGACGCCTCCGTCAAACCGAGACCGGCCCCCCCATATTCTTCCGGGATGAGGGCCGCCATCCATCCAGCCTTCGTCAGCGCATCGACGAATTCTTCCGGGTAGCTGCGCGCCTCGTCGATCCGGCGATGGTATTCGGACGGAAACTCGGCACAGAGTGCGCGAACTGCATCTCTTATGTCCTGAAAATCGTCACCCCGGGTCACTTGCATGCGACGTCTCCAATCAGCGGTGCCTGATGCGCGGCTTCCAAGAGAAGCATTCCGCTCAGTGCTTCGCCCATAACCAATTCCCCTCTGTTTTTAAGAGCTTGCTGGCCGTGGCACCAATAGAGTTACGCTCAATGAGATATGCCGGCTTGCGATGGGCAACCGATCGGCTCACGCCAGCATGGTGCCTGCCCATCGGCGCTGGGAGACGAATTCATTCGCGACATCGACGAACGCGTTTGCAATGAATTGGGCGGCATCGGTCATTCCCCGGTCGCAGGCCGATGCGATGACCAGCGTACGGGTTGGGGCAGGATCGAAAATCGGAACGGCATGCAGCCGCCCTTCCAGCACAGCGTCATGGACCGGCGGCAGGGGCAGGATCGTTGAGCCGAAACCATTGCGCACCAGCGCCACGATGGCGTTGAGCGAATCCGCCTCGACGGAAGGCTGGAGCGCGATGCCCGCCCGAAGGGCGCAGGCATCGAGGATCTTGCGCAATCCGTGCCTTTGGCTGGGCAATACCAGCCGCTCCTCCGCCAGCCGGGAAAACACTATGCCGGTTTCGCCATCGCCCGCACATTGACCATGGCGGACAAGGAGCAGATTTTCGATCATCACCGGACGAACCCGCAGACTTGCCACCCGCTCCGGATCATATGACAGCGCGACGTCTATATCCCCGTTCTGCAACCAGTCGAGCAGATAGCCGCTGAAAGCCGATGTGAACCGCACCGCGAGATTCGGATGCTCGGCAGCGGATCTCTGGGCCAGCGGCACGGTGGCGAACTCGGCCACGGTCGGGGTAACGCCGATCACGACTTCGCCCGTCAGTTTCTCGGTTCTGGACGCGGCCAGCCTGCGTATGTCTTCCAGTTCGTCCATGACCTTTATGGCGTGATCGATGATCTTGCCGCCCATCGTGGTCGGCACCATGCCACGTCCGTCCCGGTCGAACAGAACAACGTCCAGCTCCTCTTCGAGAAGCCTGATCTTGCGGCTCAGGGCGGGCTGGACGATGTTGAGTCGCGCGGATGCCTTGCTCAGGCTCCCTAGTTCCGCGACGTGAATCAGGGTTTTGAGCTGACCGATATCCATAAGAGGCCACCTTCCATCAGATTCCGGAGGGGAGGGGATGCGACATGCGCCCTCTCCCCCTTGATGACAACACGGCCAGGACAGCCGTTACGGCCAGACGGCGCCTTCGAACCGGTAACCGTCACCCTGCTTGCGAACGTAACCGCAATACGGCGCGCCGAAATGCATGGGCATGATCAGCGTGCCGCGTTCGGCGGCTTCCGCCAGCACCCGCGCCCGCGTTGCCCTGGCCATTTCGGGAAGCTGGCAATAGGCCGTATTGATATCTGGCCGCAGGATCTGGATCGGAGAATGGAATACGTCGGCGCAAAACAAGCCCTCCTCGCCTTCCGAACCAAGACGATAGCTCAGCATGCCCGGCGTGTGGCCTGGCACCGGCTCGACCTTGAGGCAACCGGCAATCACGCCCGCATCATCGCTGACGAAATCGACCAGCCCGGCATCGACTACGGGCGCGACACTATCCTGCCAGCTCCGGTCCATCGTCAGGTCGGACCCGTCGCGCGCCGCCTTGGCCAGATGCTCATAGTCGTTCTGCGGCATGAGATAGCGGGCGTTCGGGAATGCCGGACGCCACTCGCCATTATCCAGAACGGTGTTCCACCCGGTATGGTCGGCGTGCAGATGGGTCTGCACGACGTGGGTCACATCCGCAAATCCCGCGCCTGCGGCCTGCAACCACTCCGGCACGCGATTGTTCAGGGCGTTCATGCGTGCCGGGCCGCGCGGCTTGCCATTACCAACGCCGGTATCGATGAGAATGACCTTGCCATCGATCTGCACGACCCAGATCTGGATGGTCACCACCAGTCGGTTCATCGCCGGGACATAGTGATGCGGCGCCAGTTCCGCTGACAGGCTGGCCAGATCCTCTGGCGCCAGATCGGGAAAGAGAAATGCCGGATCGTGCGTGGGCGCCGAATATTCCACGACACGGCTCACACGCGCTCTGCCGATCATTCTGCTTTGCATCATCATGCCACGACGTCCTTGTGCTCGCGGTCTTTCCAGCGGTCGGCCTGCGCTTCGGCACTGAGCGGAAGCCCCTGCGGATCGATATAGATGGGCCGTCCGACAAAGCCCTCCGAAAGCGGTGCGAAGTAGTAGAAGGTGATCTTGCGCTTACGAAAACGCCAGACGCCGTCTTCCTTGCGAAATTCGTCATCGTAATGCCCGGCGGAAACGTAGGAGATCCCGTTCTTCACCGAGAGATACTGCATCGAGATGCGCCCGGTGGCGGTGTCGCCGTCAAGCTTCACGGTGGCGTTGGTGCAGAAGTGCCAGAAGCCCTGGGCAATGCCATCCACCGTATCCCGGAAGAAGCGCAGGATTTCATCCCGCCCTTTCACATGGGCAAGGCCTTGGAATTCCCCATCCTGCGTGAACAGACCGGCAAGCGCGCTCCAGTCCCGATCATCCAGCACATGGCAATAGTGGGCGCGCAATTCCGCAATCGCCATGCGATCCTCGATCGCACCGATGCGCAGTTCCAGTTCGCTCATGTATTCCTCCCTGACATGATTCTCGTGAATGCCTCCGCTCCGCCGCCGCCGAACCGCTCTGCGAGAACAGTCTATAAGCCCGAAACATTCGACAATGTTCGCAATGCGAACATTTGTTCAAAATGTAGATTCCCTTACGCCTCAATGTCAAGTATAGAGGAGAAAAGGAGCGGCCCGAAGCCGCCGGAAATCTACAATCCCGGGAGCGCCAGGAAGGATGACCAAGACGATGACACCGGAAACAGACGATAATCCGGATACGGAAGACGACAAGCGCGGTTCGGATTTCGTCGTCGCCGTCGCCCGCGGCTTGAGCATACTGGAATGTTTCACCAGCCCCGCCGCCGTCAAGCAGCAGGGCCGGATGACGCTGACGGATGCTGCCAAACTGACGGGGCTGAGCCGTGGCACCGCACGCCGCCTGCTGCTGACGCTGAAAGAGATCAACTACGTCGATTTCGATGGCAAGTTCTTCTGGCTCACGCCCAAACTGGTCAATCTCTCCCGTGGCTTTCTCATGCCCCGCGGTCTGGGTGACGGTTCGGCTGCCATACTGCACAAGCTAACAGAGGAACTCGACGAATCCGCATCGGTCGGAATCCTCGAAGGGGCGGAGATCATCTATATCGACCGCATGGAAATTCGCCGCATCTATTCCTCACGCATCGTCAACGGCACGCGCCTGCCGGCGGCCTACACATCCATCGGCCGGGTGCTGCTGGCAGCCCTTGCGGACGAGGAGCTCAATCGCTGGCTTTCCGCGCATCCGCTCAAGCAACTGACGCCGAAATCGATCACGGAACGCGATACGTTCTGGCAGGAAATTTCCCGCATCCGTTCGCAGGGATATGCGATCAACGACGAGGAGCTTGAGATCGGCATCCGGTCGATTGCCGTGCCGATCCTTGGCGCCAACCAGCGGATCACGACGGCACTGAATGCATCGACCGTCACCGCACGTCATAGCGTAGACGACCTGAAGAACACCTTCCTGCCCGCACTCCAGCGGGCTGCGGAAAAGCTCAGCCAGACCATGGGCTGGTAATGAAAACGGCGGGCCATGACTGGCAAGGCCCGCCGCCACATCTCAGTTCGAAGGACGCGGATCGTCGCGAAACGCCGTCGCGATGACCGAAGGGCGTTCGCTGAAACCCTGATGCCACGCGGCCAGCGCCGACCGTCCCTCGCGCCATTGATCGGCAGCAAAGCGGAAATCGAGGTAGCAAAGCGCAACGCCGATCGCCAGATGGCCGGCATCGAAGGGCCGCGCCTCCAGATTCGGAACATGCGCCTCCAGCCAATCGAGCACGGCCTTCGCCTTCTTCCGGCATGTCGCGATAATCCGTTCGTCGCGCTTGTCTTCCGGTCGCAGGACCGCCTCGATCAGCCTAGTCATCGAAATGTCTATCAACCCCGTCCCGATGGCATCGTCCCGAAGGGTCACGAGACGCGCTTCAGGATCGGACGGCAGAAGACGAACTGCCCCTTCAGCCTGCTGATCCGCCCATTCGACGATGACGCGTGAGTCAACCAGGACCGGTTCGCCTTCCCGTTCCAGCGTCGGGATCTTCGCCAGCGGATTGATCGGAAAAAAGCTTTCCGGAGGAAAGATCGGATCGGCCAGAGTGCGCACGGTTTCGACCTGATCGGCGATCCCCTTTTCGTGCAGCGCTACCATGACCTTGCGGACATAAGGCGAGCGCGGGGACCAGTGCAGTCGGTTCATTTCGCTTCCTCCCATTGTTTCCTTCCTTCCCGGACCCTCAGCGCCACGCGCTGATGCCTGTCAATTCCCTGCCATGAATGAGCGCGAGGATGCCCTGAGTGCCATCCGGCACCTGGAAGACACGCGCGTCTTGCCAAAGCTGTGCCAGGCCGAGTTCCTCCGTGATCCCCATCCCGCCGCAAATATGCATGGCCTTGTCGATTACATCGACTGCGGCCTGCGTCGCCAGCCGTTTCGACATCGCCGAAACACCATTGCCCCGGCGTCCAGAGTCCAGATTGGCCAGCGCCATCAGGCAGGTCAGACGCGCGCTGACCAGAGCGGCCTCCATGTCGGACAATTCCTGCTGAACAAGCTGTCGTGCCGCGAGCGGCGCACCGAATTGCCGGCGGTCCATGGCATGCTGCATCGCGACATCGAAAGCACGCCGTGCAATCGCGAGCGTCATGAGCCCGATCAGCGGCCGGTTGGCGTTCCACACGATGGTCATGTATTTGCCGGCATCCCCCGGCTCGCCGATGAGATGGTCGAGCGGAACCTCCGTCCGGTCGAACACCACTTCACAGAGATGCCCCTGTCGCAGACCGGCCAGTGCGGTTTCATGCAGACCGACCCGCGCCTTGGCCAGATCGACAAAGACGCGCTGCGGAACGGGCCGTCCCTGCGCATCCTTGCCGGTCGAACAGGACACGACCATGCAGTCGCAGATCGACGCATTGGTGATCCACAGCTTGGTGCCGGTTATGAACGCCCGGTCCCTTTCGATTTCGAGCCGGGTGGAAACGGCATTGGAATCGGACCCCGCGTCAGGCTCGGAATTCGCCGTGCAGATGATCTTTCGACCCGCGATGAAATCCGGCAGGTACCGGCTGCGCAATGCTTCACTGGCTCCGGCACTGAACCGGGTCATCGACCCGTCATGCGAGAGAAGCGAAAGCGCGATGGCTGGCGGCAACTGTTCCATCACCAGACCGTAGCTCAGCATGGAAAGCCCGGAACCGCCCAGTTCCTCCGGCAAACGCGCCGCCGCGATGCCAAACCCGGCCAGATGCCCATAGATTTCCAGCATCGCCGATTTGGGCAGCGGCTTGTCCTTGTCGTGGCGGTCCAGAATGGGCTGGAGCGTGTCGAAAGACATGCGCCGCACCGATTCCACGAGGATTTCCTGTTCTTCGTCGAGTTCAAAATTCATGGTTTCGTTCCGAAATTTCGAGAGAGGCCGTCAATCGGGCCAGCCGGGTCCGTTAGCTGCCCGAATAGGCAGGTTTGCGTTTTTCCGCGAAGGCCTTGCGTCCCTCGATCCGGTCAGCGCTATCGCGAAGAAGACCCCAGCCGGTGTTCGAGTGAGCGACGAAATCGCGTGGCGCCATGTGGGCCGTTTCAAGAGCCAGCTTCTTCACCATCTGCACCGCGAGAGGACCGTTGGCGGCAATTTTTGCGGCGAGATCGAAGGCGGTCTCCATCAGGACATCGCCCGGCACGACATCGCTGACGAGGCCGATCCGCAACGCCTCGTCGGCCTTGATCCGGCCGCCTGTTAGCGCCAGTTTCATTGCGTGGGCAGCGGGCAGCGCGCGCAGAAGATATTGAACGCCACCGACTGCGGGCACGCTGGCGACGGTCACTTCCGGCAGTGCGAAGCTTGCCGTCTCGCTGGCAATCCGCAGGTCGCATTGCAGGGCAAGTTCCAGTCCACCACCAAGGCAATAACCGTTGACGGCAGCAATCACCGGTTTCCACAGATCGAGATCGCTCAGGTCGAGCAGGCGGGTATACCCACCGATACCGGCTTCCGCGTCGCGACTCTTCAATACGCCGGCCGCAAACGAGGTTTCCGGCGGCATGGTCGCCTTCAGGTTGGCACCGGTGCAGAATGCCTTGGTGCCGGCACCCGTCACGACGATGCAACGTATATTGCCGTCGTCGCGGCAATCGGCCAGATGACGGCGCAGGCTGCGCAATTCCTCGACGGTCAGGGCGTTCATCGTTTCCGGTGCATTCAGCTTAAGAACCGCGACATGATCGGTATCTTTTCGTTCCACGCTCATTCGGGGGCTTCCTTTCAAACGCTGGGACTGGAGAGCGAGCGGCCGCCGCACACATAGAGCAACTGGCCGGTCACATAGCTGTTTTCAGGGTCGGCAAAAAACAGAACCGCCCTCGCAATGTCCTCCGGCCCGCCGATACGGCCGACAGGTACGGTCTTCTTCAGCTTGTCGCGCACCTCGTCCGCATAGCTCAGAAGAAGCGGCGTCTCGACGATGCCTGGTGCGACGGCATTGACCGTGATGCCCTTGCTGGCCAGCTCCAGCGCCAGCGTGCGCGTCAGGCTCACCACGCCCCCCTTGGAAGCGGAATAGTTCACCTGCCCGAACCCGCCGAGCCAGGCACGGGAGGAAATATTGACGATGCGCCCGAATCCCGCCTCGATCATGCCGGGCACGACGGCGCGGCAGCAGAGAAACTGTGACTTGAGGTTCACGGACAGAACGAAGTCCCAGTCCTCCTCGCTCATGTTGACGATGCGCTTGTCACGGGAAACACCGGCATTGTTCACCAGAAGCGAAGGGGTTTTATCCTGCGTCTTCAGCGCTTCGACCGCCGCCGACACCTCCACCCCCGAGGTCACGTCAACCGTCTGCGGCACCAGACGTCCGATGTCAGGGCCGGCCTCGTCGATCAAGGCATTGAGCGCCGACGGATCGCGATCCCACACCGCGACCGTCCATCCCTTATCCAGCAAGGCGCGGGAGATGGCACGGCCAATACCCTGCGCCCCGCCTGTAACGATAGCTGTCCGTTCCATGATCGCCCCTCAAACCGAAAGGATGGTGACGCAGGCAACAGCAGAATCGCCGGCGAGCTGACCGCCATTGTTTTCCGCAAGCGCAACCCGTGCGCCTTCCCGCTGGCGCGGTCCGCACTGCCCCCTCAACTGCTGGGTCAACTCCACGATCTGGGCCGCACCGGTCGCGCCGATCGGGTGACCGCGGCTCAGCAGGCCGCCGCTCGGATTGACTGGCACCCGCCCACCGATATCCGTCGCGCCGGAGCGCAGAAGCCCGATGGCGCCGCCCGCCTCGCAAAGCCCGATATTCTCGTAATGAATGAGTTCGGCAGGTGCGGAGGCATCGTGCAGTTCCACCACGTCGAGATCCTGCGGACCGAGACCGGCGATTTCATAAGCCTTGCGCGAGGCGATGACTGCAACCGGCTCTCGCTCTCCGGACGTTCTGGCGGTGACGATGGCCGATGCCCGGACCCGAACCGGCTTGACCTCAAGCTTGCGGGCAAACTCGTCGGAGCAGAGCAGGACCGCGGCCGCCCCGTCGCCGATGGATGAGCACATGAAAAGTGTCAGCGGATCGCTGATCATCCGGCTCGCCAGTACCTCTTCCACGGTGGTCTCGTTGCGGAATTGCGCGATAGGGTTCAGGTGAGCGGCACGGCGGCTCTTGACCACGACGCGGGCAAAATCCTCACGCGTGCCGCCAGTTGCCTCCATCCACTTGCGTGCCTTGGCCGCATAGAGGTCCATGAACAGCGAGCCACTTCCGGCCTGATAGCCTTCCGGCAGCGGCTCCTCCAGATCGACCGCGCGGGCGAAGACTTCAAAGGAGACCCGCTTGTCTTCGTGCGACAGCCTCTCGCAGCCGATGACGAGCGCCGTCTCGGCCTGACCGCTGGCAATCGTCAGCCATGCAAGGTGGAAGGCGCTGCTGCTGGAGGCACAGGCATTTTCGATGTTGAACATCGGTTTGCCATCCAGCCCGGTATTGCGAAGCGCTGCCTCCGCCCGGATCATCTCCTGACCGGTTACCAGACCTGCGGCCGCGTTGCCAAAGAACACCTGGTCGACCTGATGTGGCTGCGCGCCGGCATCGGTCAGGGCCGCGCTCACGGCTTCCTCTGAGAGCGATTTCAGATTGCGTTCCAGAAACTTTCCGAAACGGGTAATGCCGACACCGGCGACGATAACTTCTCTCATGTGTCTTTTCCCTCAATAAAACGAGGCTGATGCCTGAAAGGCCGGCCGCTATTCGACGCCCTGCACCGCCCAGACGTCGAGAACGCCCAGGCCGTCGCGCAATGGCTTGATTTCATTTTGGTATTCGGCGGAATTCCAGAAATGCTCGATAGCTTCGAGCGACGGAAACCGGAAAAGCGTGAAACGATCATGGGCAAAACTGCCCTCGAGCGCCTGCGCCTGCCCCCGGCGCACGACGTACTCGCCCCCGTTTCGGGCAATGCAGTCCGCCACACGCGCCTGATAGGGCTCCCATCCTTCCAGGCTGACGACCTTTGTCAGAACCGCCATATAGGCAACCATCGTTTCCTCCTTCCGAAAAAGATCAGATACGCTCGAAAAGCGCGGCCATGCCCATGCCGCCACCGATGCACATGGTTTCGAGCCCATAGCGAGCCCTACGCCTGTCCATTTCGTGAAGCAGGGTGGCGAGCATGCGGACGCCGGTCGCACCGATCGGATGTCCCAGCGAGATGCCGGAGCCGTTGACGTTGACCCTGTCGAAATCCCGGATTTCAAGCGCCTTGAGAACGGCGAGTGCCTGCGTCGCAAATGCCTCGTTCAGCTCGATAAGATCGATCCGGTCGAGCGCGATACCTGTTCGTTCAAGCACCCGCTGTGTCGCTGGCACCGGGCCAATGCCCATGCGGCTCGGTTCGACACCCACAGCCGACCATCCCGCAAGCCGTGCCATGGGCCGCAGGTCGTGCTGTTTCAGGTAGTCTTCGCTGACGACGAGGCAGGCTGCGGCGGCATCGTTCTGCTGACTGGAATTGCCGGCCGTGCAAAATCCCTGCGGCAGAAGCGTCGGCAGCCTTGCCAGCTGTGCCTCGTTACTATCTTCGCGAATACCCTCGTCCTGCGAAAACGGGGTGCTCTCGCCCTTGCGCCCCGGAACGGTGACCGGCACCACTTCTGCATCGAAACGGTTTTCCCGCCATGCCGCGGCCGCCAGCCGATGGCTGCGCACGGCAAAGGCATCGGCCTCTTCGCGCGAGATGCCGTAGTCGCGTGCCAGGTTGTCTGCCGTCTCCGGCATGCCGGAAATCGTTCCGAAGCGCTCAATGGGTTGCGACTTCACCCGACCCCGGTCGAGACGATCGTGGAGCTGGACGTTTCCCATCCGGTGGCCCCAGCGCATGTCGGTCGTGTAGAATTCGATGTTGCTCATGCTCTCGACGCCAACCGCCAGAACGGCATCCGCCTGGCCTGTCTGGATCTGCATGGCCGCTGTAACCACGGCCTGAAGACCCGAACCGCACCGCCGGTCGAGCGTGAATCCCGGCACTTCGATCGGCAATCCGGCCGCCAGAGCGCCATAGCGCCCGATGCACGGCGCTTCGCTCGACGCATAGGATTGCGAAGCGACGACATCGCCGATGGTTTCGGGCGGGATACCGGTTCGGGCAAGCAACGCCTTGATGACGTGGACCATCAGCGCATCGGCCGTCAGCGGCCGCAATCCGCCGCCGAAGCGCCCGATCGGCGTGCGCAGCGGAGAGACGATAAAGGCCTCCTTCATGCGCCCCTCCGTGGTTGCCCGGCAACCGTCATCACATATTCAATATGTTCGTTAAATGGACTTTTGTTCGTATTTTGCAAAGGATAGACTCCTCCATCATTCCGATCTGTCGCTCGGTCCAGCATAAGCTGTTCCGGCGAATGCGACTTTCAATCATTGGCAGGTAGAACCGGCGCCAAAGCGCCGGCGCCATGCTTGCAGCTCAGAAAAGCTCGACCAGACGGGCGTGATCGTTCAGCGGGGCTGGATCGCCTTCGTAAATAACGCCGCCTGTCTTCAGCACCATGACGCGGTCGGCGATGGGCAGGGAATACTTGATATTCTGCTCCACCACGATGACCGAGGCATTGAAGCGCGCCTTGATCTCGGCAATCGATTCCATGACCCGTCCCACGAGATTGGGAGCAAGGCCGATGGAGGGTTCGTCCAGGATCAGCACGCGCGGCCCGTGCATCAGTGCCATGCCGATGGCGAGCATCTGTTTCTGGCCGCCGGAAAACGTGCCGGCAATCTGCCCGGCGCGATCGCGGAGAATCGGAAACATTCCGTAGATTTCCTCGATCCGCTTTTTCTTCCTGGCCGCATCGGCATCGACGAAACCGCCAAGTTCCAGATTGTCGCGGACGGTCAGGCTTGGGAAAATTCCGTGTCCCTGCGGCACGAAGGCGATGCCCTCGACTACATTGCGCGCGGGAATGCGCCCGGTGATCGCCTGCCCCTCATAGAGCACGTCTCCCGACATCGGCTTCAAAAGGCCGAAGATCGTCCGCATCAAGGTCGTTTTGCCAGCACCATTGTGCCCGAGCATGAGGAGCGTTTCGCCCTGCGCCAGACGAAGATCAATGCCCTGGATGGCTTTCTTCTTGCCATAACCCGCGCTCAGACCCCTTGTTTCAAGAATGGGACCGGTCATTTGAAATACCTTTCGGCGAGCTCGGGATTGTTCATGAGCTCATCGGGCTTGCCGACGGCCATGGTGCGCCCCTCATCAAGGAAGAAGACCTCGTCACAGAGTTCCTTGATGACGTCGAGATTGTGCTCGATGATGCAGACGGCCTTGCCGTGTTCCGCCAGCTTGCGGATCACCGGGAAGATGTCGTGCAGCGTAGTCTGGTCGAGGCCGGACATCGGTTCGTCGAACAGCAGCACTTCCGCCCCCGTTGCCAGAAGCCGGGCAACGACCAGCAGCTTCTCTTCCGCATAGGAAAGATCGGCGGCCGTCTCATAGGCACGGTCGTGAAGCTCGACAAAGCGCAGGATGTGCATTGCCTTGCGAATGGCATCCTGCTCCCGCCTGCGCCCGGCCATCGGCGTCAGGAACAACCGCCAGATGCCGCGCACCTTCTGGCCGGGCAATGCGACCATTACATTTTCCAGCACCGTCATGTTGGTGAACAGCCGGAGGTCCTGGAACGAACGCGCCACGCCAGCTTCAACCAGTTCATGCGGCTTCTTGCGGGCGATATCGCGTCCATGGAGAAGAATCTGACCGGATGTCGGTTTCAGAAAGCCTGTCAGCAGGTTGAAGGCCGTGGTCTTGCCAGCGCCGTTGGGGCCGAGAAGACCGGTGATATGCCCCTTCTTCAGCGAAATCGAGAAGTCGGACACCGCCACGACGCCACCGAAACGCTTGCCGAGATTACGGCCTTCGAGCACCACTTCGTCGCGCTTGCCGCCTTCGGACGATAGCAGGGCTTCGTCGTCCGTCCGATCGTCGTCCGTATCCGGCGATACCCACATCGCCTTGCGGCCGCGCGGTTCGGGAAGCAGCCCCTGGGGTGCGAAAACCAGCACCGCCATCAACACGCATCCGTAAAGAACCAGACGGATCTTGTCAGCGATATCGACCGGCAACGGCAGGAATTTCAACAGTTCCGGCAGAATGATGAGAATGGCCGCGCCCAGCACCGAGCCGCGCAGATTGCCTACGCCGCCGAGGATGACCATGGCGAGAATGTAGATGGTTTCGTTGATGGAGAAGCTCTCGGCGCTGACATAGCTGAAATACTGGGCGAACAACGACCCCGCGACAGCGGCCAGACCGGCCGAGATGGCGAAAACAGCAACCTTCATGAACAGGATATCGAGGCCAACAGCCTGGGCAGCGGATTCATTGTCGCGCATGGCGCGCAACGCCCGGCCGAACGGCGAGCGGATCAGAACCCCCGCGATGCAATAACACAGGACGAGGGCAATGAACGCGACAATCATGAAGCGGAACGGTGTATCGATGACGATGTTGCCGAAGTGGTAAGGCGGAATGCCACCGATACCATCGGTTCCGCCGGTCAGCGATTTCCAGTTCAGGATGACCTGAAGCACGATGATCTGGAGGGCGAGCGAGACGATGACGAGATAGTGCCCGTTCACACGCAGCGCCGGCAAAGCGATGATCGTGCTCAGAAGCATCGCAAACAGCACCGAACCGAGAAACGGCAGCGGAAAGGCAAGGCCGAGCTTGGTCGTCAGGATGGCGGTCGTATAGGCACCGATCGCATAGAGCGCGGCATGGGACAGGGCGAACAGCCCAGCGAAACCGATGAGAAGATTGAACGATATCGCAAGGATGGCGTAAAGGCAAAACAGCACGCCGATATGATAAAGAAAGTCCATTTGGTGTTCTCCCTACCTGCGCGCGAGACTGAAGAGGCCATGCGGGCGCAGAAGGATCATCAAGAAGAGCACGATGAATGCGATGGAGCTTTGCCATTCGGTGGAGATTTTCCAGAGACCGAGGCTTTCGACGAGGCCAAGCAGGAAGCCGCCGGCAATGGCTCCCCGCAGAGAGCCGACACCGCCGACGATTACCGCCACGAAACCCATGAACACGGCCGTGAACCCCATATGCGTGCTCGCGCCGTCCTTCAGCGTGACCAGCAGGGCGGCTATGGCCGAAAGAGCGGAACCCAGGGCAAAGACGAGGATCGACACGCGGGCGGTATCAATACCGATAACCCGCGCCATTTCCGGATCGTCGGTCATCGCCATGATGGCCTTGCCGTAACGCGTGTAGTTCACGAACAGATAAAGCAGCACGCAAACCAGCAGGAAACTCACGACCTGCCAGATGTGGATCGACGTGAAGAAAGCCGGTCCAAGAAAGTAAATGCTGGCATCAACGCCGATAGTGCGCGCACCGGTACCGAAAATGATCCCGACAAGATTTTCGAGAACAATTGTCAGGCCGAGCGATGCGATCAGCGGAATGAGCGGACTGACGCCGCGGCGCTCCAGCGGCTGGTAGAGGCCGACATAGGAGGCGACGCCGAGCGCCATGGCCACCGCGATGCCGGCAACGAGGCCGAGAAGGATCGGAGCGCCCGTATGGCCGGACACGAACCAGGCAACATAAGCACCGAAGGTGAAGATCGAACCGAAGGCAAAATGCACGATCCGCGTCGTCGCGAAGATCAACCCGAAGCCTAACCCGAGCAGTGCGTAGTGGCTGCCGTTCACGACGCCATTCAGCAATAGCTGTATAACAAGGTCCATGATCGACCCTCAATTTGATGTCACGAATAGATGTGGGAGGGGCGGCTCGAACCGCCCCCGGGGTTCAAGCCCGGCCAACGGGCCTGTCAGTCGAGACTGACATACTCAACGAACTTGCCCTTGCCTTCTTCGACCTTGAAGATCGCAACGCGCTTCTTGGCGACGCCATTCGACTGATAGGTCATCGAGCCGCCGTACACGCTATCGAAGACCGGGTTCTCGCGAATGGCGGAGATCAGTTTCCTGCCGTCCCAATAGTCGCCGCCCTTGGCGCGGGCGCGGCGGATCGCTTCGGCGAGAACATAGACATTCTCGTAGTAATTGGCCGCGTAGAACTCCGGGTCTTCACCGTAGCGAGCCCTGTAGGCGGCCGCGAAGTCACGCGACCACGGATATTCATTGGACGGCGTGAAATAGTCCGAGGCATATTCGAAGCCCTCGACCGTGTTGCCGGCGATCTCCTTGATGTCGCCGGTAAACTCGATGCCGATCAACGGCACCTTCACCCCGAATTCACGCAGCTTCTTGATGGCAAGGCCGGATTCCGGGCTGAATAGCCAAAGGCCGACCCAGCTCGGATTGGAAACCCGAACCTTGGCAACCTGAGTGTCGATATTGGAAGCTCCCAGTTCGACGAACTCCGTGGCAACCACCTTGTGCCCGGCCTTTTCCCAATAGGGCTGGGCAGAAGCGGCAACGCTTTCGCCGGCATCGTTCTTCCAGACCATCTGCGCCATATCGCCCAGACCACGCTTTTCCGCCCATTTGATCGCAGCCAGCCCCAGGTCGGAGGACAACGTGCGGTTGTGGAACATGTTCTTCGATGCGTTGAGCAAGGCGGCACTGGTACCGCCGCCATTGAGCAGCAGTATCCCCTTCTCGTCAGCAATCGGCGCAATGGCCAGTGTCGGCGGCGAGAACGAGGTCAGAACGGCCTGAACCTTGTGAATGCTGATCAGGCGGTTCATTGCCGAAACGCCTTCCTTGGCCACGCCGCTCTTGTGATCCTCGATGATCGCTTCGAGTGGAATGCCATCGACACCGCCCTTGGCGTTGATTTCATCAACGGCGAGCTGAATGGCACGACTCATGACCTTGCCATACCAGTCCGCTTTGCCACTCATGGCAAGAATGGCCCCGAATTTATACGTTGCCGGGTCGTTGGGCTTTTCCTGCGCAGCAGCGCCTCCGGCGAATGCAAGCAGCCCCACAGCCATCACGGATGCAATGATTTTCCTCACCATCTTCCTCCTCCCTGAAGAAGCATATGTTTCCTCTCAAAAGTCCGTAATACGAACATTTGTTCGATAATCAGCGTAGACGATGTTTCAGGGTCGTCAAGCATCCTTCCCATGGCAAACGATCGACAGGGTCTCGAAATACGACTTATCACATTGATATATATAGATATAAATTATGGCACATCGCCTCGCCACTGCATTTTCGACCTTCTGCCGCCTGTCTGCCAGCTTGACAATATCAAATCACGTTGCGATATTTTATGGACATTTGTCCGTATAACGAACTTTTCCACATTGAACCACGAGGTTTCTTGTGGAACCGACGTCTCTGGGAGGAGAGGGAATGATTGACAAGACGACCGAGACGATTGCCCAGGCATTGGAAGGGCTACGACACGGCGACACGCTCCTGCTCGGGGGCTTCGGCGCCGTGGGCCAGGCAACGCATCTCATCGAAGGCGTTCTCGAAACGGGAGCAAGCGACCTCACTGTGGTTGCGAACAATGCCGGATATGGCCAGGTCGGTCTGGCACGGCTGCTGCGCGAAGGCCGCGTGAGGAAGCTGATCTGCAGCTACCCGCGCATTCCCGGCTCGACGATATTCGAGGAGCTTTATCGGGAGGGGAGGCTCGATCTGGAACTCGTGCCGCAGGGCACGCTGGCGGAACGGATGCGCGCCGCAGGGGCCGGCATACCTGCCTTCTTCACTCCGACTGGGGTCGGCACGCGGCTCGCCGCCGGCAAGGAAATTCGCGCGTTCAACGGGCGCGAATGCGTGCTGGAGACAGCTCTTCATGGCGACGTCGCACTTATCGAGGCATGGGAAGCAGATCGCTGGGGAAATCTCGCCTACAGGGCGTCCGGCAGAAACTTCAACCCGATCTGTGCCATGGCCGCCAAGCTGACGGTCGCACAGACACAGCATCTTCTGCCGCTTGGCGACATGGACCCGGAACGGGTCGTTACACCCGGTATCTTCGTCAACCGGGTCGTCCACATTCCCTACGGTTCCCCTGCTGCTTAAGGATTCCAACATGACCACTTCATGGACAGCCCGCACCCGCGACCAGATCGCGGCACGTATTGCCCGAGATATTCCCGAGGGCTGGTACGTCAATCTCGGCATCGGCGTGCCGACGCTTGTCGCCAATCACGTCCCTGCCGGGATCGAGGTCGTCTTCCATGCCGAGAACGGTATCCTCGGCATCGGTCCTGTAGCCACTCCGGAGACGCTGGACCCTTGGCTCATCAATGCCGGCAAGCAGCATGTGACCCTCAACCGGGGCGGCAGCTACTTTCATCATGCCGACAGCTTCGCGATGATCCGTGGCCGTCACCTCGATCTCTGCGTACTTGGAGCCTACGAAGTGGCGATGGGCGGCGACATCGCCAACTGGGCCCGTTCGGACAGCGACTTTGCGCCGGCCGTAGGCGGCGCGATGGATCTCGCCGTTGGCGCAAGGCGGGTATGGGTAGCCATGGAACATGTCACGAAAACCGGAGCGCCACGACTGGTCGAATACTGCTCCTACCCGCTGACGGCCCAACGTTCGGTCGACCGCGTCTACACGGATCTCGCGGTTCTTGACGTCCTGCCGCATGGCTTCCGGGTCGTCGATATGGTCGACGGATTGTCGCTGGCAGAGCTGCAAGGGCGCACCGCGGCCCCCCTGGAACTGGCTGTCTGACCGGATACGCGAATACGGGCCAACGACGGTGACGCTCTTCGCTCACTGCGCAGTTCTCTTTCATGCAAGGGAAAAAGTCATGGACGCATTTCAGGTGCGCAGGCAACGCGGCGCGACGACCACACGGGTAATCCATCTCGACGAATTGCGTATGCAGGACTGGATTCCGGCCGGCGCAATGGTGGTCTGGGGACAGGCAGGGGCCGAACCAACCACGCTGACGGCCGCGCTGATGCGCGACCGTCATGCAATCGGCGGCTTTCGGGCCGGTATTGGCCTGACATTGTCCGACACGGCCTCGCCGGAATTTGGTGATGTCGTGCGCTTCATATCCTATTGTGCCAGCGCCAATAACCGACGGTTGGCGGCAGCCGGCCTTCTCGATATTCTGCCGCTACCGTATTCGCAGTTTGCAGCGGCACTCGAGCCGGTTGACGTTCTGATGCTCCATCTGCCGCCAGCGGATGCCCGGGGCCGCCATAGTCTGGGCCTCGTACAGGAATATCTGCTGCCGCTGATCGAAACCGCCCGGATCGTCGTCGCCGAAATCAACGATCAGATGCCGAATGTATTCGGTGCAGTGACTATCGCCACCGATGAACTCGATGGCGTCATTCATACCTCGCATCCTCTGCTGGAACTGCCCCCCATCAAGCCGGGGCCGGTTGAAAGACATGTCGCACGCAATGTCGCAAGCCTGATCGAGGATGGCGCAACCTTGCAGCTTGGACTTGGACAGATTCCGGAGGCAGTGCTCGATGCCCTGCGGAAGCATCACGATCTCGGCATTCATTCCGGCGTCATCGGCGACGGGGTGGCAGAGCTTATGGAAGCCGGTGTCATCACCAATGCCCGCAAGTCGATCAACACGGGTGTTTCAGTTGCGGGCTGGCTTCTGGGAAGCCATCGGCTCTATGACTTCGCCCGCGAGAACCCTGCCCTGCTTGTTTGCGGCACCGGATACACCCACGATCCCGGCGTGCTGGCCAACGTGAACAAGCTTGCCGCCATCAATTCCGCGATCGAAGTCGACCTGACCGGACAAATCAACGCCGAAACAGTTGGTTCTCATTATGTCGGTGGCGTTGGCGGTGCCGCGGAATTCATTCGCGGTGCGCATAGATCACCAGGTGGATTACCTATTGTCGCCCTGCCTTCCACTGTTGCCAAATCCGGAAAAAGCCGCATCGTCGCCCGTCTTTCCGGACCGATCAGCACACCGCGCAGCGAAGCCGGACTGATCGTGACAGAGCATGGCGTTGCGGATCTTCGCGGGCGTAGTCTACGGGAGCGCCGAAAATTGATGCTTGCCATTGCCGCGCCCCAATGGCGGGAGACGCTTGAAAAAGCGGCGTCAACCGAAAATGCTGACTGCTAAGATTTTTTCCGGATAATCGGCAGGAATGCGAAAGATAACCATTTGGCCGCCCACGCTCCGCGTGATCTTGGCGCAACCAACACTATTGAGAGCGATTTCCAGGTAGAAGACGAAGCTGTAAAACGATCCCCATGCCGGTAGAGAAAGCTGTCCTGCGAGCAGCCCTTCAGTATCGCGAAAGCGATGAGATATAAGAAGGTCTTGCCGAGATTATACGAATCCTTCTTCCGGTCCTTTGAGTGCTTGACCTCGCCAGGCAGAACATTGAGGCAATGCCTTTCGCATCCTTTACAGCTTTGCGGCGCCCCCAAGCTTCAGTGAGAAAACGCGCGCCGTCCTGGCGCGCGTTTTCGTGTCGGCCGGTGGTGATCCCGGCGATCACTTGGCTTCCAGGAGTGCCGAGCTTTCGGGGCCGAGGAACAGCGTCGCATTCGCGGTCTTCTGCAGGATCGAAGCAGGGCACATGATGCTGAGCGGTCCTTCCAAGAGATCCTTCACTGCCTGGGCCTTTTGCGGCTCGTGCGCCAAGGCGAGCACCCGACCGGTCTTCAGCAGGGCGTGCATGGTCAGCGACAAAGCATAGTAAGGAATGTCATCCGGGTTTTCGAAAAAGCCGCGCCGTTTGATCTGGCCACGGGTCTTTTCGTCCAGCATGACGGCCTTTATGACTTCGGTTGTCGTGAAGTCGGCCGGCGGGTCGTTGAAGGCAAGATGAGCGCTCTCGCCGATACCGACCACGGTCAGGCAGGGCTGCAGTTCGTTGTAGATTTTCGTATAGCGTTCCAGCTCGGCCTCGACCGGGACGGTATCGCCCAGCATCGGGTAAAAGGCCTTCGGCTTCACATGATCCAGCAGATGCCGGCGCATCCGGGATGCTCCGCTTTCGATCCAGTCTTCGGCGACGCCCATATAGGTATCGACGTGCAAGACATTGATGCGGGACCACTCGATGTCATCGCGCGCGATGATCGCCGGAAAGAAAAACGGCTGGGCCGCACCCAGCGCCATGATGATGGTGATCTCATCCTTCCTCGCCAGTTCGGCTTTGATCGTCTTGGCGAGCTCGGCTGCGGCATCGACGCCGATCTCTTCGTCTTTCTCGAAGATCCGGACTTCGAGCTGGTCATATTTCCGGGTTTGCATGCGTTCTCCTTGTCATTCTGATGGTGTTGAGGTCGCTCAAGGCGACGTAGAGGCCACCTCGGGCCTGATGCAGGCGGCGTAGTGCCCCTCCGCACGCTTCTCCAGTGCGGGGACAGCGGTGGCGCAGGCCGGAATTGCATGCATGCAACGCGTGCGGAACACACATCCGGACGGCGGGTTGACGGGGCTCGGCGGATCGCCTTTCAAAAGGATACGGTTCTTGCGCTGCTCGGCATCGAGACTTGGGGCGGAGGAGATCAGTGCGCGGGTATAGGGGTGCTGGGGATTGAGGAAGACCTCGCGCGCCGGCCCTTCCTCCATGATCCGGCCAAGATAGAGCACCACCACCCGGTCGCAGAGCGAACGTACCACCGCCAGGTCATGGCTGATGAACAGGATCGACAGTGAGCGCTTGCGGCCAAGATCGTGAAGAAGCCGGACGATCTGAGCTTGGATCGACACGTCGAGCGCCGAGACCGGCTCGTCCGCGACGATGAATTCCGGCTCCGTGGACAGCGCGCGCGCAATCGAGATGCGCTGGCGCTGGCCGCCGGAGAATTCATGCGGATGACGTCGTGCGGCCTCGGCCGGCAAGCCGACTTCTTCTAGAAACTGGCCCACGCGCCACTTGGTTTCGGACGCGTCCACCAGACCATGGATCTGCATCCCATCGGCGATCTGCGCGCCAATGCTGCGACGCGGATCGAGGCTGGAATAGGGGTCCTGAAAGATCATCTGCATCCGTCGGCGCATCCGCCTGAGCGCCGATCCGCGGGTCTTGCCGAGAGCAGCGCCATCGAAGGTGACGTCGCCACTGGTCGGCGGGATCAGGCCCATCAGCATGCGGCCGATCGTGCTCTTGCCGGACCCGCTTTCGCCCACAAGGCCGACTATTTCGCCGCGGCCGACCGACAGGGTAACGTCCGAAACGGCGCGCACGGTGACTGCCGAGCGGAACATGCTGCGGGCATAGAATTCCTTACCCAGTCCTTTCGCTGCGATCAGCGGTTCGGAAGCGGCCGTCACCGGAATTATGGTGTTCGAGGGTTCGGTCATGCGATTTCCCTCCAGCGGACGCAACGGGTGCTGTGGTCGCCGCCGATCGAAACGAGCGGCGGGTGGCCGGTGGCGCAGATTTCCGCTGCATAGGCGCAGCGGGCGCGGAAGGCGCAACCTGACGGGCGGGCGGCCGGAGGCGGCACGCGGCCGGGAATACCCTCGGGCAGATCATCGCCCTCAGGGCTCGAGGCAATCAGGGCTCGCGTATACGGATGCATCGGGCGGCGCAACACGGTGTGGGCCGAGCCTTCCTCGATGATCTCGCCGCTATACATGACGGCCACACGGTCGGCGATTTCCGAAACGACGGGTAGCGAATGCGCGATGAAGATCATCGCGATCCCCTCCTTCTCCTTCAGGTCACGCAGGAGATCAAGGACCTGCGCCTGAACGGTAACGTCCAGCGCCGTGGTCGGCTCGTCGGCGATCACCACGCTCGGGCGGTTGGAGATCGCCATGGCGATCATCACGCGCTGTCGCATGCCACCCGACATTTCATAAGGGAAGTTGCGCGCCCGTGCGACCGGATCAGGAATACCGACCAGCTTCAGTAGTTCGACGGCTTCAGCCTGGGCAGCCGCGTTCGACATCGGCCGATGGGCGAGGATCGCTTCGGTCAACTGGCGGCCCACGGTATGGACCGGGTTGAGCGACGACAGCGGGTCCTGGAAGACCATGGAAATAGCCGACCCGCGTAGCATCCGCAATTCAGGCTCCGGGAGGCTGAGCATATCCTGTCCTGCCAGCCGTGCGCTGCCACCCACGACCTGCACCGCCGGAGGAAGCAGGCCGGCAAGCGCCAGCGCCGTCAGGGATTTGCCCGACCCGCTTTCTCCGACGATGGCGAGCGTCTCGCCCTCCTTCACCGTCAGGTCAACGCCATAGACCAGGTTGACAGGTGGCTCGCCAGATCCGGCCAGCGCCAGATCCAGATTGCGGATCTCGACCAGATCGCCCGCCGCAGGTACCCTGGATGCGGCGCGGCGCGCCAGTGCCGCGGCAGTCTGCTTGAGCGGCGCCTTGGCAACCTGGTGAGGATCGAGCAGGTCGCGCAACCGGTCACAGACCGAATTGATCGTGAGAACCGCAAGGACCAGGGCGAGACAGGGCCAGACCAGCAGCATCGGCGCCATGTTCATGACACCGCGCGCATTGCCGATCATCGAACCCCAGGAGGGCGCCGGCGGCTGTACGCCGAGGCCCAGGAACGACAGGCCGGATTCCAGCATGATCGCCGAGGACGCTGTCAAACTCACCTGTACCAGAAGCGGCCCGGCGACATTCGGCAAGATCGTGCGGGTGAGGATGCGGAACTGCCGGGCGCCCAGCGTACCGACCGCCTCGACGAAGGCGTTCGGGCGGATCATCGCCGTCGAAACCTGGGCCACGCGCACGAAGCTTGGAATATAGACGAAGACCAGCACCGGGATCAGCGTCGAGAGGCCGGGGCCGAACAAGGTGACGACCAGCATGGCAACGAGCAGGTGGGGAAGACAGAGCACGACGTCGGTCGCGCGCATGATGATCGCCGAAATCCAGCCGCCGAAATAGCCGGCGACGATGCCGAGCGCGCCGCCGATCAGACAGGCGAGCACGGCGGTGGAGGCCGCGACCGCCAGCGAAATCCGTGCACCCCAGAGAAGACGCGACAGCATGTCCCTCCCATATTCGTCGGTGCCGAGCCAGTTCAAGGCGGATGGGCTCGCCATCCGCCTCACGATATTCATCGTCACCGGATTGGGCAGCGGCAGAAGCGGGGTGATCAGCGCGACGAGAACGATAATCCCGAAGGCGATGAAGGGAAGTGACTTTCTCATAACTGACGAATCCGGGGGTCGAGCCAACCGTAGCAAAGGTCGACGAGCAGGTTCAGCCCCACGAAGATCACCGAGATCACCAGGACACAGCCTTGCACCATCGGATAATCTCGGGAGTTCACCGCGTCGATCATCAATGTCGAGAGGCCGGGATAATTGAAGACATATTCGACCAGGACCGCCGAGCCGATCAGGATGCCGAGGTTCAGCGCGAAGGCCGCCAGCACCGGCATCAACGCGGTGCGCAGAACGTGATGGAACAGCACGCGGCGAGGCGACAGGCCCTTGGCGACGGCAGTCCGCACATAATCTCGCTGCATGACCTCGAGGCAGGTCGTCCGCATCATACGGAAAACAAGAGCAAAAAGCCCGATCGCCATGGTGACCGCCGGCATCAGGGCCAGACCGAAGTGGCGGATGGGATCTTCCGAGAACGGCACATAGCCGCCGGTCGGCAGCCATCGTAGCGTTGTGGCGAAGAGCAGCACCATCATCGAGCCGATCACGAAATTCGGAACCGAGACCGAAACTGCGGCCGCGGCTAAACCGACCCGATCCAGCAAGCCGCCGGCCCGGGTGGACGCATAAAGCCCCATGGGCGCCGCGACGACGAAGGAGATGACCGCGGCCAGAGCGACGAGCTCCAGGGTGCGCGGCAGGCGTAGCCCGATCTCCTTGGCAACAGACGCGCCGTCGCGCATGCTGACACCGAGATCGCCGCGCAGAAGAGCGGCGATATTATCGAGATACTGGAACACGAAAGGCCGGTCCAGACCGAGCTGTGCCCGTAACTGCGCCACCGAATTGGGGTCGACCGCCGCGCCGCTCTGCGACAGGAGAGCCAGTGCCGGGTCCCCCGGCACCAGCCGGAGCCCCAGGAACACAAGCGTCACGATCAGAAAGACAAGGAGGACCGAACTCCCCAGCCGTTTTAAAAACCACATCGAGAACCGGTCCTCCTTCTGCCTCAGCCTTCAAGCTTGGTCGTAAGAAGTGTCTTGCCGGAATAGTTTGTCAAAGCACCCGGCATGTTGGTGAAGCCCGTGACATTGGCCCGCATGCCATAGCTCTGGCGGCGCCAGGTCAGCGGAACGATCGGAACGTTTTCGATGACCAGCTTCTTGAACCTGGCATAGATTTCCTTCTGCTTCGCCGGATCGAATTCGCTGCGCCCCTCCTCCAGCGCCTCGTCGACGCCGGGGATCACCATATTCCAGCTGCGCAGGTTGGAAGGTGCAAGCTTGCTGGAATAACCGTCAGACATGCCGTCCGGATCGTTCGAGCTGAAGGCGAGGCCGCCGACGGCGATCTCGTATTCGCCCCGGTCGCCCATGCCGACACGGGTCGGCCAGTCGGGCAGTACCATTTCCGCTTCGATGCCAATCTCCGCCAGATGCTGCTGGACGACGAGGCCGGTGTCGCGGTGCATGGCATATTGCGCGGTGGACAGGATCTTCGTCTTGAAGCCATTGGGATAGCCGGCCTCGGCCAGCAGGGCCTTGGCCTTTTCCGGGTCGTAGTTGAATACGTGGTCTTCCGCGGGATCGTAGATCGGCGAGTTGGACGGGATCGGCAGGCTTTCCAGCGGCCCGCCCTGGCCGAAGAAGACCGCATCCACGACCTCCTGGCGACGGATCGCATGGGCAATGGCGCGACGAACGCGAGGATCGTTGAACGGCTTCACATCCGCGTTGAACACCAGATACATGAACTGGCCGCTGTCGACGTGATCCATCTTGACGGCCGGTTCTTTCGACAGGCGGTCCATGGCGCTCCAGGCGACGAATTCGATCACATCGACCTCGCCGGCTTCCAGTGCTGAAACGCGAAGATTTTCGTCCGCATAGGCGACGAAACGGACGCCCTTGTTTACCGGGAGGCCGGCTTCGTAGTAGTCGCTATAGGGCTCGACCTCCATCGCCACGCCGCGCTCGTCCTTGGAGAACTTGAACGGACCAGCGCCGATGCCTGGAACGGTGTCGGTGATCGAGTCCTTCTTCACCATCTGGAAGTAGGTGGAGGCGAAGGTCAGCGGCAGGGTACGGATCGGCTTGGCGGTCGTCAGCCGGATCGTCTTGTCGTCGACAACCTCGATATTGGAAATAGTGCGCATTTGCGCCGCCATGACGGCCGTCGACTTCGGCGCCGCAGCGGTCTCGATGTTCCAGCGTATGTCCTCGGCCGTGACAGGGCTACCGTCATGCCAGGTGGCGGTGCGCAGCTTGAACAGCCACTTGCCTTCACCTTCGTAATTCCAGCTTTCGGCGAGCTCCCCCTTGAGATTGCCCTTGGCATCATAGCCCAGAAGCGAGCGGTGGATGGCGAATTTCACCGTCGCGGCCGCCGTCCCGGCGTGAAGCCAGGGATGGATATTGGCCGGGTAGGTGGAGAGGCCGAAGATGATCTTCCTGTCTGCGGGCTGTGCCAGAGCTGCGGCCACGTTCAGGAACGGCATGGCGGCTGCACCCAAGAGAATGGAGCGGCGAGTAATGTTCATCGGAATCCCCTTTTTTCTTTCAGCTCTTCGCTTGCGTTTCAGATCTATCGCGGGCCTCCCGGCTCGGCGGTCGGCCTGCGCCGTACAGTCAGCCGGCCCAGCCATATGCGGCACGCGCCGCCGTTTCCGAGATACGTTCCTCGGCCAGGTCGCGGGATACCGCCTCGGCGCTCCGAGCGGACGGATCTCCGTAGCCGCCGGCACCGGCGGTTCGAACCTCGATGACCGTGCCGGATTTGAAGAAACCGTATTCGCCATTGAAGGTCACGCCCGTCGCGTCGATACTGGCGGACGAACCCTTGCCGGCGCCATGAACACCCCAGGGCTGCGAGAGCACGCGGGTGATGTCCATTCGGCCATGGCAGTCTTCCAAGACCTTATAAACGCGTCGAATGCCCATGCCGCCACGGTATCTGCCGGTGCCGCCGGAGTCCTTCACCAGCTCGTAGCGGGTCAGCATGATCGGGTATTCGATCTCGAGCGCCTCGACCGGCAGGTTCGACGTATTGGTCATATGGACATGAACGCCGTCGAGACCGTCTTTGTTGAAGCGCGCCCCCGAGCCGCCGCCGATGGTTTCGTTATAGCCCCACATCCGCCCGTCAGCGCCCTGGCCCAGGAACTGGACCGCCGGAACGCCGCCGTTGCCTGCGGCGGTAACCTTGTCCGGAACCGCCTGGATCAATGCGCCATGGATGATATCGACGACGCGCTGCGCCGGGCCGATGCGACCATCGACGGCGGCCGGCGACATGCAATGCAGGATCGTACCCTTGGGCGCGGTGACATACAAAGGCCGCGACAGGCCGGCATTCGGCAGGATCGACGGATCGACTACGGATTTCACCGCGTAATAGACCGTCGCCAGAAGTGCGGTATAGTTCATGTTCATGGCCGCGCGCACCTGCGGCGGGCTTTCGAAATGCAGGTGCATTTCATCGCCCTTCACGGTGATCTCGGTCTTGAACAACAGGCTTTCACCACGCGAACCGGGGCTGTCGAACGTATCCTCGAAACTGTAGACGCCGTCGGGGATGGCGCGGATGCCGGCGCGCATCTTACGTTCGGCATAGTCCTGCAGCGCCTTGCCGGCGCGCAGCACGGTAGAGAGGCCATACTTGCCGCATAACGCCTGGACGCGCTGCACGCCCATGCGGTTCGC
Organism: Neorhizobium puerariae; assembly: GCF_042429745.1. NCBI lineage: Bacteria > Pseudomonadati > Pseudomonadota > Alphaproteobacteria > Hyphomicrobiales > Rhizobiaceae > Neorhizobium > Neorhizobium puerariae. The sequence goes on from NZ_JBHMAA010000018.1 coordinate 100,544, forward strand.
CGCGAGCTGGGCACGGAAGTCCGGCAGACGCTCGTGCGGCAGCTGGCAGTTCAGAAGGATCAGATCCTGCACGTCCTGCACCAGATTGCCTGCGGCATAGAGCCGGATCGGCGGGATACGGATGCCTTCCTGGAAGATGTGGTCATGGCCGCGATCGAGGAAGTCCGAATGATGCGCGGTATTGACCGCCCACATGACCGGCTTGCCGTCGAAGAAGATCGGCTCTGCCAGAACGATGTCCGGCAGGTGGGTGCCGCCACCGACATAGGCGTCGTTGCCGACGAACACGTCGCCCGGACGAAGCGTACCGACCGGATAGCGTTCCATGATGCACGGGATCATTTCCATGAAGGACCCCAGGTGCATCGGGATGTGCTCGGCCTGGCAGAGCGTCGTGCCCTCCATGTCGAACAGCGCGGTGGAGCTGTCGCGGCGTTCCTTGATGTTCGTGGAGTATGAGGCCCGGACCAGGGCTTCGCCCATCTCCTCGACGATCGAGGAGAGGGCAGAGCCGATCACCTCTACGGTGATGGGGCTGATCGTCGCCTCGGTTACGGCTACAGTTGCGTCTTGGATGGGCTTGTTCATTGCGTGACCTCGATGATGAGGTTGAGATGAGGTTCGACGCGGGCGACCATGCCGGGCGGGATGACCGTGGTAGCGTCGAGCTGTTCGATGATCGCCGGGCCTGCCACGTGGTTGCCGGCCTTGAGCGACGAACGTTCGTATATCTTCGTCTCGACGAAGTCGTTAGCCTCGCTCATCCAGACCTTGCGACTACCCATGACGGCAGCGGAAGCATCGGGACCTTCCTCCGGATAGGCCGGGAATTCGGCCTTGCGGACGCCGCCCGTCGCCTCGACACGCAGCGTGACGATCTGGATCGGTTCGCCTTCCGATACGAATCCATAGGAACGAAGATGCTCGGCGCTGAACGCCTCGAGGAGCGCAGCGATAGTTTCACCGGTGATCGGACCAGCCGGCAGCGGGATCGCCAGTTCGTAGTTCTGGCCGACATAACGCAGGTCGACGCTGCGGCCGATACCCTGCTTGTCCTTGGCAACATGCTCTCGCTCGAACCACCCGTGGCATTGTGCATCGAGTTCGGCAAAGCCACTGGTCAACACCTGCAGCGACTTTTCGTCGAGCGGGCTGAGGCTGGTGGCGGAGAAATTGGTCTTCAGGTCCGTCAGAAGCAGGCCCATCGCACAGAGAATGCCCGGATGGCGCGGGATCACCACCCGCTTCATGTCGAGTTCCTTGGCCAGACGGCAGGCATGCAGCGGGCCGGCGCCGCCGAAGGCGATGAGCGCGTAGTCGCGCGGGTCATGGCCACGCTGAACCGAAATCACGCGGATCGCGCGGGCCATGTTGGCGGTGACGACGGAAAGAATGCCTTCCGCCGTTGCGGTCATGTCGAGGCCGAGCCGCTCGGCTAGCTTTGCGATCGCGGCCTCAGACAGCTCCTGGTTGATCTTCAGCCGCCCGGCCAGAAGATATTCCGGGTTCAGGGTCTGGAGCACGACGTTGGCGTCGGTGACGACCGGTTCCTCATTGCCGAGACCATAGCAGACCGGGCCTGGATTGGCGCCCGCCGAACGGGGGCCGACCTTCAGGTGACCGCCATTATCGATATAGGCGATCGAACCGCCGCCGGCGCCCACCGTGTGGATGTCGAGCATCGGCGCCTTGATCGGATAGCCCTCGACCAGCGCTTCGCCCGAGAGACGGCACTTGCCGCCTTCGAGAAGCGCCACGTCCGAAGACGTGCCGCCCATGTCGAAGGTGATGAGGTTCTCGATGCCGATCAGCTTGCCGATTTCCTGCGCGGCGACGACACCGGTCGCAGGGCCGGAGAGAATAGTGCGGACCGGCAAGGCCGCAGCCTGGTCGAGGCTGATCACGCCACCGTTGGACTGGGTCAGATGCGCCGGAACCGCGACGCCCAGATCGGTCAGGCGCTCTGCCAGGCGGTTGATGTAGGTGCGCATGATCGGGCCGAGATAGACGTTGACCACCGTGGTCGTCATCCGCTCGAATTCACGGAATTCCGGAGCGACCTCGTGCGAGACCGTATGGAAACCATCCGGGAATTCCTCGTTGAGGATGCGCCGGGCGATCTTCTCATGCCGGGTGTGCATGAAGCCATACAGGAAGCACACGGCGATGGACTTGATACCGCCATCGCGCATCTGCCGGATAATGTGACGCAGTTCATCCTCGTCCAGCGCGGTCTCGACTTCGCCGTCGTGGCGCATGCGCTCGGACACGTCCTTGCGCCAGTTGCGCGGCACGAGGATTTCAGGCTTGTCAATCTGGACGTCGTAGAGGCTCGGACGCTTCTGGCGGCCGATTTCCAGAAGGTCACGGAAACCTTCGGTGGTGATCAGGCCGGTCGGCGCGCCCTTGTGCTGCAGCAGCGCATTGGTGCCGACCGTCGTGCCGTGACCAAGATAACCGACATCGGCGATCGTCGCATCCGAATTGCGGATGCCCTGCTCAATGCCTGCGGAGATGGCTTCGGAAGGATCATGCGGAGTGGAAGGAACCTTCCAGATCTCCATCCGCTCGGTTGCATCATCGAACAGGCAGACGTCCGTGAACGTTCCGCCAGAATCTACGCCGATCCGCCATGCCATGTAAAATTTCCACCTTGTCGTGCGCCACTGACCGGACCTGCCCCGCCTGTGGTCTGAGTGATCGCGAGTGCCGCGCCCCAGTTCCTGAAGAGCTGTCTTGCGGCGTCTCGCGAATAAGTCTAATTTATGGAAGTAATACAAATCCGACTTTCATCTCGTGTCAAGCGGGGTGAAAGGCGCATATGAGCTATTTGCCGTGCAGAAAGGGCAAAAATGTCGAACGACAGCGAAAAGATCGTTATCTATCATGGGGATGACAGAGCAGAAATTTTTCTGGCAGGGGCCGAAATTAAGAGCTGGAAGCACTCGGGAAAAGAGTTGATGTGGCCCGGAGACCCGCAATGGTGGTCAGGTTCGGCGCCGATCCTGTTCCCGGTCTGCGGCTCTCCCAAGGATGGCAAGATCCGCATCGACGGCGTCGAGCGCGAGATGACGACCCATGGATTTGCCCTCACTTCAACGTTCTCGGTAGCCGCGCAGACCGCCGACCGCGTCGTTCTGGAACTGGTAAACGACGCAACGACCGAGGCGGCCTACCCCTATCCATTCAGGCTCGCGGTGACAGTCCGTCTGACTGACGCAGGGCTGCGCCAATCGGTCGACGTGACCAATACCGGCGATCGGCCCATGCCCTATTCCACCGGCATCCATCCCGCGTTCGTCTTTGCCGACGGCCTTGGCGAAGTCGTTTTCGACCGGGACGAGGCAAGCGAAATCCCGCTTGTCCAGAACAAGATGTTTACCGGTCGCAGCAAACCGTCAGGCATCGTGGATCGCCGGGTTGGCATCGATACGCGAGACAGCTTCAAGCTCGGCGCACTGTGCTTCTTCGATGCCAACAGCGATGGCCTTGAATTCCGCGATAGCGCCGGCCGCGGCATGCGGGTCCGCGTCGGCGGTTTTCCACATCTCATCCTCTGGGCCGCCCAGGGTGCCGCGTTCCTGTCTATCGAGGCCTGGACAGGCCACGGCGATGCTGAAGGTTTCAAAGGGAGCTTCGACGAGCGACCCTCCACACGCTTCGTGGCGCCGGGCGAGACGCACAGCTATTTCGGTGAATTCTCGCCTCTCTGACCGAGGATGCCGGGGCGGACGGCCATCTGCCCCTGGCTTCCCAGCACCGAGAAATCCGGCACCGTGGACTGCAGGATCACCAGCGCGGCCGCGCCCCGTGCTGGAGAGGTACGCCCGATCGCCGCCTTCATCAGCCGTGTTTCAGCCATGCCGAGCCCTGAGCGGACGCTGGCTGGAAGCGGCAGAAGGCGCTCGATCAGCGCGTCGAGTATTTCGCCCGGGATGATGCCGCCGAGAACGACCTGGTCGAGATCCAGCGTATTCTCGATCGAGACAATGGCGCTTCTCAGGTGTCCGGCAGCCTGATCGAGCCAGTCCATCGCGATAGGATTGCCCTCGCGGACGGCGTGAGACAGGAGGCCGGGATCGAGCCTCCCCTCCCCGAACGCCTTGCCGGTCAATGCCGCCTGCAATGCTTGCAGGGAAGCGTAGCGCTCAAGGCAACCCCGGTTGCCGCACCCGCAGGGGATGCCGTTTTCGACCACGACCATGTGGCCGATCTCGCCCGCGCGCCCGGTGCCGCCGCGATAGGGAAGGCCGGCAAAAACCATGCCCGCGCCGATGCCCGCGCCGAAATAGACATAAAGGAAGTTCTGTATGCCCCGTCCCGTACCGCTCAGCCGTTCGCTCAGCGCCGCGGCGCTGCGGTCGCTGTCAGTCAGCACGGGCAGGCTCGTCAGTTCCGTAAGTTCCTGGATGAAGGGGCGATCTTGCCACATACCGCGCCACGGATGCTCGCTGACGAGCGTGCTGAACTGGCCGGACTCTGTCAGCCCAGGCATCACCAAACCCATGCCGAGCATACGCTCGCGCGGCACGTCGGCCTGGTCGAGCAGTTCCTGATAATGGGCCGCAACCTTCGGCAGCACGTCTGCGGGGTCCATCGAACTGATGGCCTCGTCGATCAGTGCGACTTCTTCGCCGGCCAGGTCGCACAATACCGATATCATCCGCCCGCCCGCCAGCGCCACTCCAAGCGCATAACGTGCCTTCGGGTTGATTCGCAGATCGAGCGGTGGCTGCCCCCTGCCCGTGACGGGACGCCGCTCCTCGCGCAACAGATCTGCCTTGAGCAGCACTTCAACGATGTTCGATACGGTTTGCGCCGCAAGCCCGGTTCGCCGGACGATATCGGCACGCGACAGGACCTCGTGCGTTCGCACGAGGTCCATGACCACGTACAGATTGTAGCTGGGATTATCGCCCGTATCGCTGCGTTTGCGTGCCAAATGAGGCCCTTACTTGATGGTTTACATCAAGAGTTATTTCCCGGCGGCCTTGGCGTAAATACTCTTTGATCCGGAAATGCGATAAAGCTCCGGGTAGCGAGGCTGGTCAGGATCGAGACCGCGCGCGCGCGCCAGCTTTTCCGCCAGCAATTGTAATGGAATCGCGCCGACCAGGGGCTCGAACGGGCCGACGCCCGCCGTGTCCAGCACGAGATCCCATTTCAGGTCGTGGCAGGCCGCCGCGGCCTGGCCGTCGGCGATCGCGACGACAGGAACATTGACCGTATCGATGACGCGGCGCAGATCCCCTATGCGGTTCGCCTTGCTCATGATCCCCGCCACGAAGACGATCCCCGCCCCCTCGCCGATGGCGTGGAACTGGCCGTGCATCATCTCTTCCAGTTCCTTGCCGATGACCGGCAGCTTGGCAACTTCGAGAATCTTCAGCCCGCCCTCGACCGCGGCCGGTGCCATGCGACCGGAGCCGACGGTCCAGATGGCTTTCGCCTCCTTCAGCCGCATGACCCAGTCATCGATCGCAATATCGGTCGCTGCAAGCGTGGCGACGATCTTGTCGAGAAGGGCTTCTGTTGGCGCCCGCCAATCGTCATCTGCAAGGGCAAGGGCAACAATACCGACCGCGACGGTCGTGGTGATGAAGCCCTTGGTCTTGCCCGGCGTGTTCTCCGGCCCGGTTCGGCTGTCGAGCGTGATGTCGGCCGCCTGCGCCAGCGGCGATTCCGGAAAAGCGGTGCAGGCGATGGACAAGGCTCCGCGTGCGCGGGCGACAGACAGCGCCTCGACCAAAACATTGGTCGCGCCCGTTTGGGAAATCGCGATCACCAGCGTGTCGGGGCCGATATAGAGGCTTTCCACCTGTTCACGGAATTGCAGGGCACCGATGGCCTCGGCGTCGATACCGAGCGCCTCCTCCCAGATGCGCGCAGCGATCTCCGAGGCAAAAAGCGATGTTCCCGAACCCGAGATCCAGATCTTGCGCAGCTTGCGACCCACGAGTGCAGCGCGGACCGGCTCAACCGCCGGAGGCGCGTCGATCAGGCGCCCCAGGGCCTCGGGGGTTTCACGGATATAACCGTCCAGCCTCGACATGATTGACTCCTTGCTTCAAGGCGGCATCACGGCCGCCGGTATCGGTGTACAGAAAGGGTAAGGAAGCCGCACCCAGCAGCCCGGCCTGATAGCCGCCATAAGCCGGGACTATCGGAGCCAGCGCTTCCGCGGCGGGATAGAGCGCCATGAGCCTGACGGTCTGGTCCAATATGTCGATCATGGGCGCATTGTTCATCAGCATGCCGCCCATGCAGGCCACAGCCGACGGGTTGAACGCATTGATCAGGTTGGTGAGTGCAAGGGCCAGAAGCTGGTAGGCGATCGGCACATCCTTCAGCGCCTCATGCGATGCAATCGCGATCTGCTCGCCGCGGCGACTTCTGTGAATCAGGTCTTCAAGGCACCCGGATCGTCCGCAACTGCAGCGCAAGTCCAAGTCACCACAGACGACCATGTGGCCGATCTCTCCGGCCGTGCCGCTCGCCCCGACATGCAGCCTCCCGTCAAGGACATAGCCAGCGGCAATGCCGGTGCCAGCATTGAACATGATGAAATCGCGGTGCTTTCGTCCCAGGCCGAACTTCAGTTCGCCAAGCGTCGCAGCATGAACGTCGTTCTCGATCCAGGCGGATAGGCCGCTCCGGTTCCGCAGAACACCGGTAATATCGAGGTCGGCCAACCCCAGCGTGATCGACCGTACCAACTTACCGGCCCGCGGATCAATCGCGCCCTTCATCCCGATACCAATGCCTGCGACCGCCAAACCCAACCCTCGAGCCTCGGCTTGCGCATCCGCGACCAGAGCTTCCATGTCCGACAGAAGATGCGAGGCCCTCGTCTCCGCTTGGCGAACTGTCAGAATGCTTCCGTCCGCCTTGACGATCCCGCAGAGGAGCTTCGTTCCTCCGACGTCGATGCCAATCGAGGATAGTCCTTCGTTCATGCACTGAGGCTCTGATTTCTACCTATACCGGACGCTCAGCATCCCCATTAGCCAATTTATTCCAATATATAGATTTATTGTCAAGCCAACTTTGCCATCATATTTTGAAAGGTATCTATTGCGGAAAGGTCTGGAACATCCTCTCAAATTCATTTAAGTGGTCCCTCCTGATGCGCGGTGCCGATCGATCTGGATATTCTACGCCAGCAAGATCCTTCTGCCGCTTCAAGCGAGCGACACGATGATTCCGCTTCTGGAAGACACGCCCTCCCACTCGCCATTCGGAGCTTGTTATCTTTGCCTTTTCCGAAGCCGTTGGAGGTTCGAAAGCAGGGAGCGCATTAACTTCGAGCTTTCGACTTCCATATCTTTGGAGCGTTTCCATACGATGCGGCCGGCAAGTCGGATGCAGGTCATCAGGTTGGCCATCGCCAATGGAAGGAAGTGGGCTACCGGCTGTGAACCGAGCCGGGCGTCACATGGTCGGGTATCGGGCAGGTATATGCCTGCCCTTCGGTCTTGTCCGCCCATTCCGCCTTGGCCGCGGCCAAAAGTCCGGGTGTCGTCATCAACGAGAGCCCTGTTGTCGCAAGCGCCTTTGCAGCATGCGCCATCGCCTTGTGAGCGGCTGCGCTTTTTCCCTGGGCGACAACCTGCCAGGTGTGGGGGTTGGTGCCAATTGCCCAGGCCGGCGTCCAGCATTGCGCCGTCGGCGTCACCCAGCTGACGTCACCGACATCCGTTGAACCTGCGCGGAAATGCGAATGGCCCTCGAATTCACGCAGGCCGAGATGCAGTGGTATCGATCCGTCGATCTTCGCATTGGAAAATACATCGCCCCTGATCTGATAAAGCCGGATGCTGCTCCTGATCGCCTCGTCGGTAAAGGTTTGCTGGATCGACCGGGCGAAGGCGAGATCCGCCTCGTCGAAGGCGATCGGGCCGAGCGCTGCCATGTTCTCATGCATGGCGGCTTCGAGCGTGATGTTGGGCAGGAGATTGGTCGAGGCGGTGTCGAAGACGATCTCGACCTCCGTCTCCGTCATCATGGCAGCGCCGCGCGCCACTTTCTCGACGCGTTTGGCAAGGTCGAGCGCCTGCGGCATTTCCGGAGCACGGATCAGATACAACACCTCAGCATTGGCCTGTACGACGTTTGCCGCCTTGCCGCCCGTATCGGTGATCGCATAATGGACACGGCAGTCCTGCGGCATATGCTCTCGCAGGAAATTGACACCGATATTCATCAATTCGACGGCATCAAGCGCCGAGCGGCCGAGATGAGCGGCATTCGAGGCATGGGCGGCGACGCCCTTGAAACGGTAATAATATTCGATGACTGCAAGATTATTGGTCGATCGAACGCCGTTGAACGGCGCGGGGTGCCAAGTCAGGGCCGCATCCACGTCGCCGAACAAACCGTCGCGCACCATGAAGGTCTTGCCTGAGCCCCCCTCCTCGCCAGGGCAGCCATAATAGCGGACGGTGCCCTGCAGATTATTCGCCTTCATGTATCGGGCGAGCGCAATGGCTGCCATCAGTGATCCGACACCGAGCAGGTTATGGCCGCAGCCATGCCCGGTGGCGCCTTCGACCAGGGCCTGGTGCTTGGCGGTGTCCGCAGCCTGGCTCATTCCGGCCAGCGCATCGAATTCGCCCAGAAAGGCGATGACCGGCTTGCCGGAACCGAAGTCGCCGATGAAGGCCGTCTCCATGCCCGCTACGCCGCGCCGAAGGAGAAAACCGTTCTCCTCAAGCGTCTGGGCCAGGAGTTCCGATGAGCGTTTCTCCTCGAACTTCAGCTCGGCGAATTCCCAGATACTGTCGCTCAGCGTCGTGAATTCCGGCTTCATCGCTTCGATCGCCGCGGCAATCGATTGCACTGCCTCGTGGTTCATCGCTCTTCCTCTTATCGTGTCGGCGCCATTCAGGGCGCAAGAAGCCTCTCGCCGCCAGGGCGCCGGCCTCTCCGCGAAAATTGAGTTGCCCGCGCCGCGGTCCGACGGCGGCGCGGGCAAGGACTTCAGTCGACCGATACTTCCCAGAGGCGGGCGTTCGATTGCCAGACCGGCTGACCTTTCAGCTTTTTCGTGGCACCCCAGACATCGACCATGTCGTAGAGGAAGATGCCGGGCATCTCCTTCAACATCAACTCGTGGAACTCGTCGAAGATCTTCTGCCGCTTCGCCTGGTCGGCCTCGACATAGGCAGCTTTCATCAGTTCGATCGCCTTTGGATCATCCCACATCAGCGAGGCGTTCTTGTCCTTGTCGCCAACATAGAAGGAATACATCAGGGCCGGGTCGAGGCGCGGCGCAACAGATTGCGAGATGATCTGATAGTTGCCCGACCGGCGGCGATCGACCTGGGTCGCGTAGTCGAGGACCTCGATCTGGACGTTGAGACCGACCTGCTGCAGCATCGCCTGCGCCATCACAGCGGCCGGGAAGCTCGGCACGTTGCCGCGCTTGTTGGCGATGATCGAGATCGGCTCGCCATTGTAGCCGGCCGCGGCAAGCTCCTTCCTGGCAGCCTCCAGGTCAAAAGGCAGGCGCTGCTTCTGGGCCGCGTCGAAATAGACGGAATCCTGCGACACCATCGACCCATTCGCTTCGCCGGTTCCGTTGGATGCGGCGGCCACCAGTTCGTCGAGATCGAGAGCCATCGCCATGGCGCGGCGAATGTGCAGATTGCCGAGCACCTTGTCGCGTGTCTGGATGTAGAACAGGTTCTTGCCATTGTTCCGTGCGATGATGAGTTGCATCTTCGGGTTCGACTTGAACTCCGGAATGAGATCCGGCGAGAGTTCCGCCGTGTCGAGCACGCCCGATTCCAGGCCGGCCTTTACGGTCGATGGATCGGGAATGACCATGAACTTGATACCATCGGCGAGCGGTCGCTTGGAGCCGACCATGCCGTCAGGTTTGCCGCCATTGGCCGGCGAAACGTAGTCGGCGAATTTCTTCAGGTGGATATACTCGCCCTTCTTCCATTCGTCCCACATGAACGGGCCGGTGCCGATCGGCTTGGTGAAACTGCCGTCTGCAGCAACGGATTCAGGCGAGATCATGCCCGTATACCCGCATTCAGGACGCGACGTCAGGCCGAGGAAAACGGCCGAGGGCTTTTCGAGCTTGATTTCGACAGTCGATGCGTCGACCGCCTTCACCCCGGTGACATGCGCTGCGCCGCCTTCGGCGAAGTCCGACAGGCAGGCCCACTTCGTCTCGGGCTTCAGATAGCGTGTCCAGTTCCACACCACATCGTCTGCTATGAGCGGCTTGCCATTGTGGAATTTGACGTCGCTCCGAAGCTTGAACGTGTAGGTGAGCCCGTCCGCCGAGGTATCGACGCTCCTGGCGATCAGCGGCTTCACTTCACCGCTGTTGTTATAGCCCACAAGGCCTTCTACGATGTGCAGGATCACGCCATCGGTATTGCCGTCACGGTTGACACCCGGATTGGCGCTGCGCAGATCGGAACTTTGCGCAATCGTGATGTCACGTGCAGCAGTGCCACTGGCAAGAGCCAGCACGGCGACGCCTGCGAGAAGAAATCTTTTCATTGTTCTACCCTCTTGTCTGTTGTTGATCGTTATTGGAAAAAGCCGTCCCAGCAGGCGCGCGAAAGCCGGCCGATAGTCTCCAGTGACATTGTGTAACCGGGGGTCCCGTCCGGCATGACCTGCGGAACCTCGTCGGTATAGGCGGAGATGATGTAGAAGGGCCTGCCGTCGCGGTAGACGATGCCGGCGTTCATACGGCCGCGCTTGCCTGTTCCGCCCTTGTGCGCCACCACTGTGCCGAATGGCAGGCGCGAGGGAATGGCATAGCGCAGGATCTGGTTCTTCAATGTCTGCAACGCATATGCGCAGAGTTCGGCCGAGGTGCCGAGCCGTTCCTGCACGGCTGGGGACGTCTGCGCATCAAGGATCATCTGCAGAAGCATCGTCTGGTCGCGCGCTGTGGTCGTCGTTACCGACTTCAGCGCGTGGTCCGGCGACAGGGCCAGCGGCGGGATGAGAAAACGATGATGGGTGCCGACAAGGCCGATCGACTTGCAGTAACCATCGACCTCCTCCAGCGTCAGCCGTTCGAACACCATCTTGGTGCAGACGTTGTCGCTCAGCACCATCATGCCGGTGATCGCGTCGCGCAGGGAGATCACGATACCGGGCGTCAGGTAACGGAACATGCCGCTCGCCACTTCCTCGGCGAGGCGGGCCTCATAGGTGATCGGCTCGTTGAGGTCGAGCCGTCCTTCATGCACGGCCTTCAGCGCCGCCATCATGATCGATGTCTTGCGGGTGCTGGCCGAAGGGGTTTCCTCATCGGCGCCGCGTTCGATGGTCTCGCCGGTCTTCAGGTTGCGAACCGAAAATCGTGTCACGAAGGGCTGGGCGTCACAGATTTCCGCCAGCCGTTCGGCGATCACGTCGGAATTCGAAAGCGTGTCCACGTTACGTCTCCAGGCGCCATTTGAGAGTCACGCCGCCCTTGTCGTTCTGATCGAGGGCGGGAATGGCCGAGAGAAGCCGGCGCGTATAGGCTTCCTTCGGATGATCAAAAACCGTGTCGCGGTCCCCTTCCTCGATGATCCTGCCGTCCTGCATGACGACAACACGATCGGCGACCTGCTCGACGACGCCGAGATCATGGCTGATGAACAGGCAGGAAAAGCCGTGCCGCTTCTGCAATTCGGAGAAGAGCTCAAGCACCTGCGCCCTGACGGTGACGTCGAGCGCGGAGACCGGTTCATCGGCGATCAGAAAACGGGGCCGCCGCGCCACCGCCCGGGCAATCGCCACGCGCTGCCGCTGGCCGCCGGAAAGCTCGTGCGGGTAGCGATCGGCATAGGCGGCGCCCAGGCCGACTTCCTCGAGCGTCTCCAGCGCGCGCTTGCGTTTGGCTGCGGCGTCAAGTCCGGGGACCAGCCGCAATGCTTCTTCGACCAGGGACAGGATAGTCATGCGCGGATCGAGGGAGGAATACGGGTCCTGGAAGACCATCTGGCAATTGAGCCGGAAGCCGGCCCAGTCTTCATTGCGCGACTGGCCGCGAAACCGGATCTGACCGCCGCTTTCCTTGACGAGACCCGCGATCGTACGCCCGAATGTCGTCTTGCCGGAACCGGAGCCGCCGACAAGCGCAACAACCTCTCCTTCGTGGATGTCGATGCTGACACCGTGCAGGGCACGCTTCAGCTTACCCTTCTTGAGCAGCGACTTGCGACCGGGATAATCGACCACGATATTGCGCGCCGACACCATCGGCACCCCGCTCGCATCGATCGCCCGCGCGGCATTCCGGAACGGCAGGGAAGACAGGAGTTTTCTGGTATAGGGATGCTGAGGCGCATCGAGCAAATCTTCCGTCCGGCCCTGCTCGACGATCGCGCCCTTTTCCATCACCATGATACGGCTCGTATAGCGCGCCACCATCGGCAGGTCGTGGCTGATCAGCAGGACCGCGGTGCCCTCGGCCCGCGTCAGGTCCACCATCAGTTCCATGACGTCGCGCTGGATCACGGCATCGAGCGCGGTCGTGGGTTCGTCGGCGATCAGCAGGGCCGGCTTCAAGAGCATGACCGAGGCGAGCATGATGCGCTGCCGCATGCCGCCGGAAAACTCATGCGGGTAGGCTGCCAGCGCACCGCCCGGATCGCGGATGCCGACACGATGCAACATGTCGAGGATGCGCTCGCGGCGCTCCTCCGGCGCAAGCTTCATATGGAGGATCAGGCCTTCTTCCAGCTGCCTGCCGATCGTCATCGACGGGTTGAGAGAGGTCATCGGCTCCTGAAACACCACGCCGATCTCGGCTCCGCGTAGACGGCGAAGCTCGCGATCCGACATGGACATGACTTCCCTGCCCTTGTAGGCGACCGACCCGCCGGCAACGCGGATCGCCGGCGGCAGAAGCGAGATCAGCGCGCGGGTCGCCAATGTCTTGCCGGAACCGCTTTCGCCCACGATGCCGAATATCTCGCCGGCTACGATGCCGAAGCTGATATCGTTGACCACCTTGTGACCGGTTCTTGCAACTTCGAGCGAGAGGTTGCGAACGCTGAGCATGGTATCCGTCGTCATTTCAGGCCCCTCATGCGCGGATCGAGCTTGTCGCGAAGCGCATCGCCCAGAAGATTGATGCCGAGCAACGTCAGGGCGATGCAGAGGCCGGGGAAAAGACCGAGCCAGACGGCCTGCTGAATGAGCGGACGACCGGCGGCAAGCATGTTGCCCCAGGTCGGCGCCGGTGGCGGCACGCCGAGCCCAAGAAAGGAGAGAGCACTTTCCGACAGGATGGCCCAGCCGAACATCGAGGTCGCAAGGACGGTGATCGGCGCCAGGCAGTTCGGCAGGATATGTCGGAACATCGTGTAGAGTTCGCCATTGCCCATCACCCGCGAGGCTTCGATGAATTCGCGTTCGCGCAGCGACAGAACCGTACCGCGCACGACGCGTGCCATGGATGGCGTATAGGCGATGCCGAGCGCGAAAATGATGCCATACTGGTTGGCGCCGAAGACCGCGAGCAGGCCAAGGGCAAGAAGGATGCCCGGAAAGGCGAGAAGCGCATTGTTGATCGCCATGATCACGCCATCGACCCAGCCACGCGCATAGCCGCTGACGAGGCCGATCATCGTGCCGCACAGCGTCGTGAAACAGACCGTCAGGAAGCCGATCCAGACGCTCGCCCGGGCGCCGACCATGAGCCGGCTCAAAACGTCGCGCCCGAACTCGTCCGTTCCGAGCAGATGCTGGGCGCTCGGGGCGGCGAGCCTTGCCGTGAAGGAGAGCTTCATCGGATCGAAGGGCGTCCAGAAGAGGCCGATCGCGGCGGTAATCAGAAGGATGGCGATCAGGATGCCGCCGACCAATCCATTAAGAGTGAACGTCTTCATTCGGCAACCACCCGGGGATCGAACAGGGGATAGAGCAGATCGACCACCAGATTGACCAGCACATAGGAAAGGGAAACGAAGAGCAGGCAGCCCTGAATGACCGGATAGTCGCGAGCGAATATGCTGTCGACCATCAGCCGGCCAAGACCGGGAATCGTGAACACCGTCTCGATGACGGCAATGCCGCCGAGCAGATTGCCGAGGATCAGGCCGATCATCGTCCAGGTCGGGCCAAAGGCGTTCTTGAACGTGTGGTGCCACAGGACGGCACTTTCAGACAGCCCCTTGGCGCGTGCGTGGGTGATGTAATCGAGACGCAGTACCTCGAGCGTGGAGGCACGCGCCATGCGGATCAGCACGCCCATTTCGTGAATGACCAGCGTCATGACCGGCAGGGCCAGATAGAGCAGTCCGCCAACCAGATCGTCTCCGACCGAAACGTAGCCGAGGACCGGCAGCCAGCCGAGCGTCAGGCCGAAGAACAGGAGGAGCAACAGCCCCAGCCAGAATGTGGGGATCGACAGGAGGATAGTCGCGCCACCGACGAGCGCCAGATCCGTCAGGCTGTTTTGCCGCCATGCAGCGATCACGCCTGCCGGCACGGCGATGAGGCTCGCCAGGAGCACGGCGACGACGACGATCTCGGCGCTGACCAGAAAACGCGACGCGACCAGTGGCAGGACCGCTTCCCCGTTCACGATCGACGTTCCGAAGTCTCCATGCAGGACATTGCCGGCCCAGATGAGGAATTGCTGCGGCAGCGACCGGTCGAGACCGAGCTCGGTGCGCATCGCGGCGATCTGATCGGGCTGCGCCATGTCGCCCAGCATCAGGGCGGCCGGATCGCCCGGAATGAAGCGGATCAGTGCAAAAACCGTCACGGAGACGAGCACGATCGTCGGAAGCGCCATCACCAGACGGCTCAGGATGAATCTCAGCATGGTTTCCCCACGATTGGCAGCCGCTTTTCCGTCGGCTCCATCGATTTCGTTGGGTGGAACTATGAGCGATTGACGAAAGAGGCGCAATATTATGCGTAATCGTCATATGTTTATGCAGAGTCGGAGGAGAGGCCGGCGTTTGATGGCAGCCCTCATTCCTGTCCTTAACGACATGAAATCAGTCTGTTTTCTGCGAAAGTTCGATCTGCTTCTTCAACGCGTTGCTCAATCCCTGCGCCGCGATCGACAGCGGAACGCCTGCAGCGCGTGCCAGGCCGAATTCCTGCCTGGCCTTCGGGATGAACGGCCGGTGAATCACAGGAAGATGGCGATAGAGGTTTGCGTAAAAGCTGCTGATGATCGTGACACCCAGGCCGTGCGCCACGTAAGCGCAGGCGGAACTGTTGGTATGCGTCTCGACCTTGACCATCTGCGGAACGCCGGCGCGCTTGAACTCCTGGTCCAGCGCCATCCGGTTCGGCCGCTGCCGGCCGATGAGGACGAGCGGTACGTTGCGCAGGTTCTTGATGGTGATCTCGCCCAGTTCCGCCAGCGGATGATCCTTCGGGACGACGCAGACGCTCTCCCCCTTCGCCACCCGATCGATCTCGATGCCTGGTCCCGTCTCCCCCTCCATGCGCAGGAAGCCGATATCGATGACACGTTCCTCGACCAGCTTGCTGATTGCCGTCGTCGTCTCGAAGAATGTCTCGATCCGCACGCCCGGAAATTCGCGCACGTAATCGAGAAGCATCGCAGGCGCAAAATTTTCCCACATGCTGCTTGGCAATCCGATCCGTACGATCTCCGGGCCTGATGCCCCCTTGCGCAGATCCTCTGCATGACCTGCCATCCGATCGACGGCGAGAAGGACGTTTTCCGCATCGCGCGCAAGGACGGCCGCCTCGGGTGTCGCGATCAGCCGGCCCTTGTCACGAACGAACAGCGTGATCGAAAGATCCTTTTCTAGTTGCTGCAGGATGCGGCTTACACCGGACTGGCTGAGCCCCATGGTCCTGGCGGCGGACATGGTCGATCCCGTGGCGAGCAGTGTACGCAGCACTTCAAGCTGTTTGATGTTCATGAAACGGCACCTCGTCGGGATCGGTCATTGCGGCCAGTCGGCGATCGTTTGCAGGAATAATCCCGCAACCTTTGGAAGCGGATTCCTTTCGCTGCTGACGAGGCAATAGGTCACTGGCAGGTCCGGCTCAAGCGGGATCAAAGTGAGCGGCCGGCCGGCATATTCGCGCGCGATGAGGTTTCCGACGAGGGCAATCCCGAGGCCTTCGGCCGCAAGCGCACAGGCGCTCGCGACAGAATGCGCCTCCAGAAGCGGGCGTTGCCGTAGCCCGTGCTGATAGAACAGCGCCTCCAGCTGGTGTCTGACGGGCCTCTCGCGATTGAGGACAATCAGATCTTGTCCCTTCAGGTCACCGATCGAAAGAGAGGAGCGCCTCGTCAAAGCATGGTCCTCGTGAAGCGCACAGGTCACATGTGACGGCATGACACGTTCCTGCTTGAGGCCGGGCGTGACCAGCGGTAGCCGCGTGAAACCGATATCAGCCTCGCCGTCTGCGACCATGCGCTCGATGGCGAGATAACTTCCGGACGCAACCTCGACACGCATCGGGCCGTTGGCGGCCAGGAATGCGCGCAGCATCTTGGGCACGCGCGTCGATGAGAGACTGGCCGGGAAAGCAAGCCGCAGCATGATCTCGCGCGAGCGACCGCTCTCAAGCTCCGTCGCTGCAGTTTTCAAGGCGCGCAGGCGGTCGGAAATAGCGCGGATTTCGGGGCCAAGCTGCAGCCCCTCACGGGTCGGTTGAAGCCGGTTCTTCTCCCGTTCGAAAAGCCGGACACCGAGATAGTCTTCCAACTGCTGCAACAGGCGGCTGGCATTCGATTGCGATATCCCGAGCTCGGCGGCAGCGGCAATCGTCGAGCCGGTCGCGGCGATGGCGTCATAGGCCTCGATATGTTTCAAGCTGATCGCCGCACTGCCGTCGCGCGCCATTCTATCTCCGATACCGATAGCCCTACCCGCAAACCGCATAAGATTGCGAGCCTGCAGAAAGTTGAACATTTTCCGCGAAGAAACCAAACTTACGGAAAGACTTTCGTCAATGGCCACCATCCTCCGGAAGATCGCGGAACAGGTTCTGTCCCGAACGACGTTCTCAGACCTCGCCATGGAGAGGGCAAGGGATGCCGCGGTGGACACCATCGGCTGTATGATCGCCGGCAGGAACGATGAAAGCGTCGCCGGGCTCACCCGTGCCTTCGGCCGGGAAATCGCCCGGGGCGGCGAGGCGCGGCTTGTCACTGGCGGCTCCGCTTCGTCCTCGCTTGCCGCCCTCATCAACGCAACGGCGGCTCATGCGCTCGATTTCGATGACAATTTCCATCCGGCGCGGGCGCACGCTTCCGCGGTGCTGGTGCCGGCGCTGCTGGCGGTTCTGACGAATGGAGAGGTCGTAAGCGGAAGACGATTTCTCGAAGCCTATCTGGCCGGCCTGGAAGCGCAGGCGGCGGTCGGCTTCGGCGTCAATCCCTCTCACTACAATAGGGGCTGGCATGCGACTGCGACAGTCGGCAGCATTGGAGCCGCAGCCGGCGTGGCGCGGCTTCTCGGCGCCGGCAAGGAGGCCATCGCCACGGCCATGAGCCTCGCGACCAGCCTCGCCTGCGGCCCGAAAGGACAATTCGGCACCACCGCCAAGCCGCTGCACGCGGGCATCGCAGCACGCAACGCCGTGGATGCGGCGCGCATGGCGCTTGCCGGGATGAGCGGGCGACCTGACATTCTCGAACGGCGGCAAGGTTTCCTCGATCTTTTCGGGGGAGATGAGGCCAACGGCTGGGAAGGCCTGACATTCGGAGAGACTCATATCATCGAGAGCCGCGGATTGGTGACCAAGCGCCACCCCTGCTGCGCTTCGACCCATCGCGCGATCGACGCGCTTCTGGATATGAAGCAGGAGCATGCGCTTGCGGCAGAAGACATCTTCAGGATCGAAACCAAGGTCGGCATATCCGCTGCCCGCAACCTCGCCTATCCCGAACCCACCGACGAGATGCAGGCCCGCTTCTCGATGCAATATTGCCTGGCCGCCGCCTTCCTGAAAGGCTCCCTCAGCCTTTCAGACTTTACGCGACAGGAGATCGACCGGCCGGAAATCCGGGAACTCATGCCGCGCATCGAAATGCAGGCCTATTCGGCCGAAGAAGAAAAAGGCGTGGAGCGCCTGCCACATATCGTCACCGTCACGATGCGCAGCGGCCACGTTTACAGCAAATCCCGCCTGCACGCGAAGGGCTCGGTCGAAGCACCAATGAGTGGCCAGGAACGCGAAGTTAAGTTCATGGATTGTTTGCGCTGGGCAAATGGCCACGCTTCCAAAGGCGCTTTTCAACGGCTTGGCGCACTGGCAGAGCTTGAAACCCTGTCTCACGACAACGCATTCTGGAATTTGATTTCAGACGGCCCGCATCCCGAAAGGACGAGCCCATGAGCCCGCAAGCTCGGATCGAGAGATGCCACAGGGACAAGGTTTTCGCAGCGAGCACGCCGCAGGGGGGACTTGTTTGATTTCTTCACCTTGAAGGGTGCGAACCGTCCGCGCGGTAGTGTCTTTTGCACCAAACCACTTACGAAACCGGAGAGTCAAGAATTCGAGGCCGCTGGCCAACCTTCGAAGCGATCGAATGCCGTCAATCGCTGAATCGCCAGCATTATCCACGTTCCACCCAGGTCAGCCGATCTCGGCGACCATAACCGTCGGAACTCCAGCTTATCCAGTGGACCTCCCTGATGGGGCACGCCAGCTCCGGTCTGACTGATACGGATTCTACCATGACCGATCCTGAACGTCCGCGGCTACCATTGGCGGCGCTATCTCGCGCCTTCTCCTGCAGCCGGCCCTTTTCGAACGGGACCGGCAGGACTATTTCCGAGACCTGCCGACGAGGTCGGGCACAGGAGAGAAGAAACATGACCGCGCTCGTCTTCCTCATGCTCGTCATCTGCATCGTCCTGCCGCTCGGCTTCGCCTGGCGGCTATGGTGCCTCGACGAGCCAACCTTCCTCGGCTGGCTCATCATCCTCACCGACAGCCTCGTGTGGGTTGCTCTGATCATGATCCTGGGTCGGTGGGACATGTCCGGCTTGTGGACCCGTCTCGCGCTCATCGCGATCATTGCATTCGCAGCACTCTCATCCCTGCACCGTCACACCAGACGGCCTTGGCGCATCGCGGAGAACATGTCGCCCTGGCACCATCACATACCGACCCTCATCTCTCTGGCGCTGTTCGGAACGGTGTTCCTCTATGTGCTAGTAGCCGGACTGTTTATCCAGCACGATCCCCGTCCACTCGCCTTCCCGCTCGAAAGCGGGCGGTTCGTCGTCAGCCAGGGCGGCGGGATCGGTCTGCTGAACTATCACAGCCACCATCGCGCGCAACGTTATGCGCTCGACATCACCGCCGTGAACGCCGCTGGGTTTCGCGCTTCGGGCCTCCTGCCGGAGGACCCTGCCCGCTACGTCATCTTCGGCAAGCGAGTGCTCAGTCCTTGCGCCGGCACCGTCATTGCGGCGAGCGACGGCCTGCCTGATCTGCGGCCTCCCACGAGGGATCGTGACAATCTCGCCGGCAACCATGTCGTGTTGTCCTGCCATGGCCTCGATATCCTGCTCGCACATCTGCGGCGGGGCACGATCGCGGTGGAGCCGGGCGCGCGCGTCCGCGTTGGCGAACTGCTCGGAGAGGTCGGCAACTCCGGCAACACCACCGAGCCGCATCTGCACCTTCATGCCGTCGATCCAGAGACCGGCGCCGGCGTGCAGATGGCTTTCGACGGCGTCGTTCCCGTCCGCAATACGGACTTCCGCCGGTAGAAGAAGGTCTTGGGAAATCGAAAAGAGAGTTTATCGGGGTCCCCCTTTGCTAACGTGAACAAAGCGCCCGGACGTTAAGTAATCCCCAGCCGTAGATCGCGTCCTTGCCGGGAGCGCCTATGTCCTCGGCGCTTTGCATCAGTTCCGCCTCGATCTCGCGCGGGGTCAGCTCTGGCCGGGAGGCCTTCATGACAACCGCCGCGGCCGTGACGAAGGGTGCGGCGAACGAGGTGCCGCTTTTCTGCCGTGCGCCGGAAATAGAGGCCGCGGTCCATACACCGACGCCTGGCGCGGCGATATCGATATGCACGCCGCGCACCGCCCGGCGATAGGAGTTGCGCGCCCGATCGACAGCGGTCACCGCGATCACCTCTTCGTAGGCCGCCGGATAGACCGGTTTGGCGTTCGGCCCCTCATTGCCAGCGGCGGCGATCAGGATCGTCCCCTGCCCGATTGCGGCGCTCACAGCCTGTTTGAGCAGCAGGTTCGGCGGACCGGTAAGGCTCAAGTTGATCACCGTGATGCCACGCTGGGTCAAGAGATCGAGGGCGCGCACCAGATCGTAGACATTCGCGATATCGGCCACATTGCCGAAGCGTCGGAAGGCATCGACCGCCACCAGTTCCGACATGGGAAGAAGACCGGGGGCACGGCTGTCGGGCGAGCCGACCAGGAGCGCCGCCACGGCCGTGCCGTGTTGCTCACCGGAACGCGGCAGCCTCTCGTCGCTCAGGCGGACGACCTCGATCCGGGCATCGGCGAGTGCTGTGTGATCCGCATTGATGGCGGTATCGATGAGGCCGATCCGTTGCGACGTGGTGCAGGTGTTGGCGGCAGCTTCCATCGGCCATCCCACCATGTGGCGCACCAGGGCACAACGGCCGTTGCCGCAGGGTCTCGATGTCTCCTGCTCCGGCTGATAGAAGTGGTTGAAATCGACTGCAGCGGATGGCGCCTCGGCCGAAACCGCCTGTCGCGCGGCATCAAGCGTCATGCCGGACGGGATCGTCAGCCGCACCAATTCACTGCCCGTCAACGTCATCTGCAGCCGCTCGTCGATTACAAAGCCGCTCTGCGTCAGGCTGACGATGGACGTCTCATCCAAACCAATTGCCACGATCTCGTTCGGTGCGCGATCTGGCACTCTCATCTGGCGGCGTGGTGGGGCGCGACGCGATTCCTGCCACCGCCAACGGAAGAGCGAGCGGATGTCGCCACGCCGGTCGTCGTCGCGATAGTCTCCACCTCCCCAGCCACCCGGACCTCCGTCATCGTCCCCACCTCCATCATCATCATCGTCGTCTCCGCCGCCGTCATCATCGTCATCGGCGTGGGCAACGGAACTGCCCGGCAGGAAGCCGCCGGACTGCAGAGCCGGCAACGGGAATTGCGCCGCAACGACGAGACAGAAAAGCATCGCCAGCCGGCGGGCATGTCTTGCAAGCAAACACCACATTCTCCATCTCCGATAGAAAAGAGCCTTCTCTTCTGGCCTCCGTTCTTCCTCATGCTACCCGGAGTAGACGTTTGACTCGACAGAATATTCCACATCATGCCAAAGAATTCCCATGACGGACGACACGCGCACGGTGCCGGAACGGCTGGTCGACTTTCTGCCGAATCTCCGGCGGTTTGCGATTTCGCTTTGCCATTCGCGCGAGCTTGCCGACGACCTGGTGCAATCCGCCTGCGAGCGCGCGATCCTTGCCGCCGACAGTTTTCTGCCCGGCAGCCGCTTCGACGCCTGGATGTTTCGTATCATCCGCAATCTCTGGATCGACCATCTGCGCCGGCAGAAAACTGCAGGACCACAAGAGGATATCGATGACGCCCGCGACGTCGCGATCCCCTCCGGCGAGGCCGGCTCACATGCTCGCATGGAATTGCTTGAGGTCACCGCGGCGCTCAAAAAACTGCCGGAAGAACAGCGCGAGGTGCTCGTCCTCGTCTGCGTCGAGGACCTGAGCTATCGCGATACCGCCGAAATCCTGTCGATCCCGATCGGCACCGTCATGAGCCGATTGGCGCGGGCGCGCAAGAATCTTGCAGAGCTGACGGGAATAGGTGTCGAGGAAAAACGTTCGTCGGGCAAGAAAGGCGACATGGCATGACGAAACAGGAATTCGATGACGAAACTCTGGTGGCTTTCGCCGATGGCGAATTGGACGATGCGACCGCCGCACGGCTGGAAACCGCCCTGGAAAAGGACGAAACGCTGGCCGCCCGCCTCGCCGTCTTCCTTGACAGCCGCACCGCCGTCGCCTCTGCGCTGAAGCCGTTGATCCGCGAACCTGTGCCGAAGGCACTTCTGGCTTCCGTCAGACGCATGGCAGAGAATGCGGACGCCGGGGATATCCAACCGGACAACAACGTGGTTGCTTTCCGCCAGCATTCGGCCACGCCTGCGCCGCCAGCACGGCGAGCTTGGCTCATGCCTGTCGCTGCCTCACTGGTGGCCGTTTTGGCGGGGGTCGGCGGCTTCATGCTCGGCCGGGGAATCGGCCCAGCAAAACCGGCCGCCGATGCGGCGCTTGCAACCGCACTCGACCGCGAGGTCTCGGGGCGCAACGTTGCTTTGGGTTCGTCCGGCGACAGCCTGCATGTGGTTTCGAGTTTCCTCGATGGGCGTGGTGATCTCTGCCGGGAATACGAGTTGAAACGGCGGAGGGAAAGCACAATCTCGATCGCCTGCCGGGAGAATGGCGCTTGGACGACCCGGTTGGCGCTGTCGGCACCGCAAACCGAGGGGTATACCCCGGCTTCGGCGCAAGAAACGATCGATGCCTATCTCGCCTCGATCCATGCCGGCGCGCCGCTGATGCCGGAAGAGGAAGGCGCGGCGCTGACCGGACTGCGCTGAAAAATCGCGACAGCCGGGAATAAAGGACCATCTTCGCCGTTCTTCTCACAGACATTCGTGAGGAGACTGCAATGCACCTCTCTCTTTTGAAGAAGCCGCAACCGAAGATCACCTTCCTCTGCCGCAAGGAGGACGAGGGTGTCATCCCGGCGCCGGTGCGCGCCAAGACCGCCCTGCCTGACTGGTTCCGCAAGCTGCCGCCGGTGAGTGAGGATCACCTCTCGCCGACCGATAGTGGCCTGACGGTGAAGCGCTGCATGCCGTTTCTCGATGCCATGGCGACGGGCTGGGTGATCGGCCTCGCCGCCACCGTGCGTATGGAGATCACGGACGCAGGCAAGACAGTGAACTGTGGCTGGGATTTCGACCGCACGCTGGTCAGCAACCACGCCAGCCATCAGGTCGCGGGCAATCCCCGCGAGCCGCTACCACCCTGCAAGTTCCACAATTATTGGACGATCCGCACACCGCCCGGCTGGAGCTGCCTCTTCTTAGCCCCACTCAACCGGCCGAACGGCGTGTTCGAAGTGGTGGCGGGCGTGGTGGACACCGATACCTATCAGTCGGAAATCCATTTCCCCTTCTTCGCCACCGGCGAGGACGGGCTGCATGTGCTGGAACGTGGCACGCCGATCGTCCAGATCATCCCCTTCCGCCGCGAGACATCGGACCTCGAAGCCGATATCCGCGCCGAGAACGCGGAGGAAAGCGTGACCCGCAAGACGATCTTCCGCAAAACGCTCGCCGCAGACGGCTGGTATCGGAAATTCGCCCGCGCCCAGCGCTGAACCGCACTTGGCAAATCTGTCTTCCATCACTGCCGACGCGTCCCTCGCCGGCAGTGATGTCGTGCGCCGGAAAACCGATAATCAACTGAAATTATTTTGAAATTTTCGGGAATATGTCTCGCATCCAGCCGTTCCTCCATGGCAGCCGACAAGGGCTGCGGTCATAAAGGAGAAACACCATGAAGAAAGTCATCGCAATGCTGAGCACTTTCCTGGCGGTGGGTGCGGTTCCGCCGGCGCCGGCAATCGCCGACGATCCGCTCACCCGCTTCCTGGAACGGTCGATCCGCAACGGCAATGCCACCTACGCTCAGTCACGGCGCGACCGGGATGACGGACGGAGGGGTTGGTCGAATTCCAATTCCAACCGGAACTCCAACAGTTCCTCGAACTCTTCGAGCAATTCGAATTCGAACAGCAATTCCAATTCATCCAGCAACTCGAGTTCCAACAGCAATTCGAACTCGTCGAGCAATTCCAGCTCGAACGGCTCGTCCAATTCCTCCAGCAATTCCAGCTCGAATTCTTCTTCCGACGACGATTGATTCGAAAGCAACCGAGGAGAAGGCGGGTCATGGCGCTCTGCTAATCCCTCTTTCGCAGGCCCCACGCCCCACGGCGTGGGGCACCGCTTATCGAAACCGAACAAACCGTTCGTTTACCTGAGTAACCATTGCCGATGCCGGAAAACCTCTACGTTGATTTTTCATCTGTGAGCAGATAGCCGAGAAAGTGGCTTCAACCGGCTTCGTGTGATGTATGTCCAAAAACAGCGTTCAAAAGCCACTGATGGAGCGTGTCCAGGCCGTTGCGGGCAGTCTGACGTCAACCGAAGAAAGGTTGATTTCCGAGCTCCTCAAGGCTCCACGCGAAGTGGCGATCGGCACGTCGAGCGAATTCGCCGCCAGGCTCGGCGTCCACGAGGCGACGACATCGCGTCTCGCCCGCAAGCTTGGCTTTTCCTCCTACGCGGAATTCCGCGACGAATTGCGCCGCGAGTTTCTCAAGATCACCGATCCCGCGGAGCGCATTTCCGCGACGCTGAGCGATGCCCGCACGCAAGGCTTCCTGCCGCTTCTGGTGGCAAGCGAAATGGCGGCGCTAACCGTGATTACCGACTATGTCACGGACGCTCGCATTCTGGCGGCAGCTGAAAAACTCGACCGCCGCCGCGTTTTTATCCATAGCCACGGAAATGCCGAGACCCTGTCCGTGTTAATGGAGCGTCGGCTGAGGCGCCTTGGCATCGACAGCCACACGCTGGCGGGAAGTCCGCGCGATCTTGCCGAGCAGATGCTGACGGTGACCTCTGATGATGCTTTGCTGATCTTCGCATTTCGCCGGCAACCACCGAACTATGCCCGCCTGATGCAAGTCGCAGCCGATGCAGGAGCTGCAACCATAGTAATTGCCGACACGATCGGCCCTTCCCTTGCTCCTAGCCCGGACGCGCTTCTCTCCGCGCCGCGCACAGGCATGCCGGACAGTTTTCAGACGCTCACCGTGCCGATGGCGATCTGCAATGCGACGATCCTTGCACTTGCTGCCCGCCGCGGCGACGACGCGCTCGCCCAACTGGAGCGGCTGGGCGAACTGATTGCAAAGTTCGAACGATAGAATGCAAGAAAACTTGCATGTTATAAAAGATTTGCAGGAAAACAATACACAAGGGCGCAGAACCCAGCCAAGGAGCTCCCATGCGCCGCATCCTTATCACCGCAGCCACGTTCTTCATGACGACGGCCGCTCTCGCCCAGAACCTGGACAACCAGACCACCGCCGAACTGCTGCCGCAGGCGAGGCAAGAGGGCAAGGTCACCGTCTATGCCTTCACCAGCCGTATCGGCCGCGTCGAAAAAGCCTTCGAGGCCGCCTATCCAGGCATCGACATGATCACGTTCGACATGTCCTCGACCGAGCAGATCGCCCGCATCAAAAGCGAGGCACAAGCCGGCCTTCCGGGCGCTGACGTGATCTACATTTCCGACGCCCCGGTCGTTCTGACCGAGCTCGTCAGCCAGAATCTCGTTTCGCCCTACGTTCCACCGCGTGTCGCCAACACCGTGGACGACAGGTTCAAGTCGCCGCTGCTCGCCCAGCGGCTTTCCACCAAAGTACTGATGTACAACGAGGAAGCTCACCCGAACGGTTCGCCGGTGAAGAATCTCTGGGATATCACCAAGCCGGAATGGAAGGGCCGCGTCATCATGGTCGACCCGCTGCAGCGCGGCGATTATCTCGACCTGATGACCGAAATCGTTCTGAAATCGGACGAGATGGCCAAGACCTACGAGGCGGCTTTCGGCAAGCCGATCGTGCTCGCGAAAGGCATCAGGAATGCCGGCCAGCAATTCATTGCCGACCTCCTCGCCAACGACCTCGTTCTGGTCGGCTCCACCGACGACGTCAACAAGGCGATCGGCGCCAAGGGTCAGCAGAATCCACCGATCGGCTTCACCAGCTATTCCGACCGTCGCGACAACGAGGACGAAGGCTGGGCGCTGCAGGTCGCGAACGACGTCGAGCCGTCGAACGGCATCGTCTTTCCCGCCTTCCTTGCGCTCAACCCGAAAACCACCAACCCGGCGGCCGCGCGTCTCGCCGTCGACTTCATGATGGGTGACGACAGCGACACCGGCGGCGAGGGCTTCAAGCCTTTCTACGTCGCCGGCGACTGGCCGACCCGCTCCGACATCAAGCCGCATCCGGATGCGATCCCGCTGGCCGACTTCAAGGGCTGGCAGATGGTGCCGGCCGAAACGGCGAAGATCCGTGCCGAAGTCGCCGATTTCATCCTTGCACTGCAGTAGGAGAGATGGGACGGGCGCCATCCGTCCGTCCCCACCGGAGCCCGCATGATATCGCCGCTTCACCGCCCCGGGACGGCTCTCGAACGCCATGGCCTGACCGTGGCAACCGCCCTGATCCTTGTCATCCTGGTCGCAGCCCCCCTCGTGACCATCCTCGTCCAGACCCTGCAACCCGGCTCGGGCACTGACGCCTGGGGCGACGTGCTTGCAAGCCACCTGTCCCGGAACCTGTTCTGGCGACCGGCGGGCAACACCATGGTCATAGGCCTCGGCGTTGCCGGCGGCTGCGTCCTGCTCGGCGGCTTCCTCGCCTGGCTCGTGGCGATGACCGATGCTCCGGGTCGCTCGGCGATCGCCTTCATGGCGACACTGCCCTTCATGATCCCGAGCTTCGCGACGGCGCTTGCCTGGGGAAGCATCTTCCGGAACGGCCGCGTCGGAGGCGCAGGCGGCCTCCTGGAAGGACTCGGCCTCGACGTTCCCGACTGGCTCTCATGGGGCATGGTGCCGACCATCGTGGTTCTGATCGCCCATTATTACGCCCTTGCCTTCACGGTGATCGCCGCGGCGCTCGCCGCTGTCAACGGTGATCTCGTCGAGGCCGCCCAGATGACCGGCGCATCGCGCAGGCGCATCCTGTTCGGCATCGTGCTGCCGGTCGTCATGCCCGCGATCATCGCCGGCGGCTCGCTTGCCTTTGCCGGCGCGGTCTCCAATTTCGCGGCTCCCGCCCTTCTCGGCCTGCCGGTGCGGATGCAGACCGTGTCGACACGGCTCTTCGGCATGATCGAAATCGGCCAGACCGAGCGCGGCTATGTGCTGGCGATCCTGCTGATTGCAATCTCGGCCGTTTTCTTGGGCATCGGCAATCGCATCCTCGCCGGCCGGCGCAGTTTCTCGACGATCGGCGGCAAGGGCGCACGGCCACGCCGCATCGCCCTCGGCGGCGCAAGGCTGCTGCTTGCGGCCATCGGCTGGATGATCTGCATTATCACGACGGTCCTGCCGATCCTGCTTCTCCTGGCAGCCAGTCTCGCTCCCTCCTCCCTGTCGCTCTTCTCCGACTGGACGCTGCATTACTGGATCGGCGAGGCCGATCCGGCCTTCGCCCGCGGACAGCCCGGCATCTTCCACAATCCGCAGCTTGTTTCCGCGCTTGTCACCACATTGATGCTTGGGGCTTCCGTCGCGCTTGCCGCCAATATTCTCGGCTTCCTGATTGCCGTGGCGCTCACCCGTCATCGTGTACCGATCCTCAGCAACCTCGTCTCGCAGCTCAGCTTCCTGCCGATGCTGCTTCCAGGCATCGCCTTCGCAGCCGCCTATATCGCGCTTTACGGTGCACCGATCGGCCCCCTGCCCGCCCTCTACGGCACGAAGCTTCTGCTCGGATTGGCGCTGACCGCCGCCATGATGCCCTTTGCGGTGCAGACAGGCCGCGCGACTGTGGCGCAAATTTCCGGCGACCTCAACGAGGCCGCCCGCATGACCGGCGCCGGCTTCTTCCGACGGCTCGGCGCAATCACCCTGCCGCTCGCCGCCCGCGGCGTCGGCGCAGGGCTGCTCATCTCCTTTGTCAACGTCATCGGCGATCTGGCGATCACCGTCCTTCTCTACACGCCGACCTCTCCGCTTCTGGCTATCCTGTCCTACAGCTATGCCTCCGACGGCTTCCACCAGTTCGCCAACGCCGTCACCCTCGTCATACTGATCATCTCCATGCTGGCCGCCGGCGCCGCCACGCTGCTGCGCCGCCGCCGCACGCCATTCACCTGAGGCCAAGCCCCGTGATTTCCCTCGACAAGATCACAAAATCCTTTGCCGGCACCAATGCCGTCAACGACGTCAGCTTCTCGGTGCCGGAAGGTGCCTTCCTGGTTCTGCTCGGTCCGTCCGGCTGCGGCAAGAGCACCATGCTACGCATGCTGGCCGGCCTCGACCAGCCGACCTCCGGCAAGATCCACTTCGGCGATACGCTGGTGGCGGACGGTGCTTCGGGTCTTTCGGCGCCGCCGGCAAACCGCGATGCGGGCCTCGTCTTCCAATCCTATGCGCTCTGGCCGCATATGACGGTGGCGGGCAATATCGAATGGCCGTTGAAGATCGCCGGTCTTTCCGCCGAGGCTCGCCGCACCCGCATTGCGGAAGCCATGGACATGCTCGGCATTAGCGCGCTCGCCAACCGCTATCCCGGCGAGATTTCCGGCGGCCAGCAGCAGCGCGTGGCGCTCGCCCGGATGATCGCCCCGCGCCCCAAGGTGATGCTGTTCGACGAACCGCTTTCCAACCTCGATGCGACGCTGCGAGTGGAGATGCGCTTCGAACTCCTGAAGGTGCATGCAGCCAGCCGCGCGACATCGGTCTACGTCACCCACGACCAGATGGAGGCCATGACCATGGCAACCCATGTGGCGGTCATGAACAACGGCCGCATCGAGCAATTCGATACGCCGGAAAGGCTGCTCGCGGAGCCCGCATCGGCCTTCGTCGCCGGCTTCGTCGGCATGCCTGCCGCCAATCTCATTCCCATCGCCAATGGACGGTGGTTCGGCACCATTCCCGACCCGGCCCTGCGCAATAGCACCGGCCACGCCATGGTCAGGGCCGAGCAGATCGAACTCACCGATGCCGACGGCGCCCGTACGTTCCGCGTGACGCTGGCCGAAATCGTGCCGGTGGCCGGCCGTTTCCTCATTACCGGCATCGCCAACGGCATGCGCATCACCGCCATTTCGGACACCCTCGGCAAACCGGCAACCGTCCGGCGCTTCCGCCTGCCCGACGCGCCCGCGGCAATCTTCGACAAGCAAGGAAAACGCATTTCATGAAACGCATTCTTCTGGTGCGCCACGGCGAAAGCGAATGGAACGCTCTGCGCCGACTTCAGGGCCAGGCCGATATTGGGCTGTCTGAACGGGGAGAACGACAGGCTCACGCGCTACGTTCCATGGTCGCGACCTACAGGCCCGACCTCGTTCTCGCCTCGGACCTGAAACGTGCCGTCCACACCGCCGAACTGCTCGGCTTCCCGAACGCGATCCGGGAACCATTGTTACGCGAGCAGGATGTCGGCGTCTGGACAGGCATCGAGATCGCCCATCTGATGGACGAGACCCCGGAGGCCTATGCCGACTGGCGAGCCGGAACGTTTGTGCCAGAGAACGGCGAGAGCTGGGGCGATTTCCGCACCCGCATCGCAACCGCCACCGAAAAAGCCCTTTCGGCACCAGCCAAGACCGTGCTCATCGTCTGCCATGGTGGTGTCATCCGTGCGGTACTCGACGAAGCGCTGGGGCTTGCCCCCGCCCGCATCATTCCCGTCGGCCCGGCCAGCCTGACCATTCTGGCCTTCCCGAAGGGCAGGGCCCGCCTCGAAGTCTTCAACGCCACGACCTTCGCGCCGATCCTCGATGCACCGGACTAACCTCAACCTGCGGACATTGAAGGGATTTGAAACTGACCATACGGTCTCCCTGACCGCGCGAATGGCAAACTCAGGTAACTTTACCCAGTAGACCACCGCTACGGGAAGCAGCCTCTTGCAGGCTCCGGCGGCATCCTGTCTGCCCTTCCCAAAGGTGACAAAGGCTGCCCTCGCGGCTGATCGTCGATCTGTAGCGCCGTACCGTACCGGCAGCAAGATCGAGCCCTAAAGGCAGGACCAGCCTGGCAGTGCCGGCATCCAGAGAAGACCTGAGCTCCATCGCAATGACGCGCTGGCGACTTGCGGTCCCGCTGCTACTACGACATGGTGCACACCTTGCGCGCCTCTGTCCTTCGCCTGTCAGCGCGCAGCTGACAACCCAATCCCCATCAACCTCCCGCAAAGAGGTTGCACCAACCGGCAGATCCGCGTTCTGCCTTCCCGCACGTGTGTTTTGCAGTGCAATGACCGCGGCGATCCCAAGAAGCGCATTCGGGAAAAGTCGAGCAGCCAAGCGATGCCTCCTACCAATGCCCTTCCCGCCGCGATTGATGCCGACGTCGATAACAGCGGCACCGCGCTTACCCAATCGGGCTTGACCGTTTCCGGCCTCCCGACGGCTGCGACGAGCATATCGACGTTGCAGCAGATCGCGGCGAGGTCCTTCGTACGCGAATGCGCCATGGCGACGGTTGCGTTGGCAGCCTGCAGGAGTTGCCCCATCGGCTTTGTCAAAGAGGTTGGAGCGGCCAATCACGACGGCCGCCAGACCCGACAAGTCATCGCCGCGTACGCTCTTCACCAGCACGCGTTGCCAGCCCGTCGTCGACGATGATGGCCGTCCTCCGACTGAGGTCTTCATCGAGGATGCAGCCTGTATAGATTCGCCTACGCGGTGAATCTCATCGAGCTCCTCCCGGCAACGCTGATCGAACACGTCGGAAGAAACGGCCACGAACATGATGACATCCACGTTGCGGACAACAACCAGCTCTCTGCCGTCGACAATGGCCCCATGGCGACTTCGGGATTAGGAGGCAAGCCTACTTTGTGCACGAGAAGCAAGGTGAGCGGCGCGTCCAGCACCTTGGCGATCTCCGCCGCTACCGGCACCCCGCCACGCGGGAGAGCGAAAATGGTGCACAGGTTCTCACGATACCCTTTGAGAGCCTGTGCCAGCTTTTACCCAGCCTCCTTGCGATCCGTAAACATGATTTGCTCCTCGATACTGTCGTGGTCTTTGGATGCCGGCGGAGCCAGTCGCCTTAACTGCAGGATCAGGCCTGCTTCGTGCCGGTCGGGACTTCCTCCATGGCTTTCGTTCTCGTCCTGCGGACAATCTCCAATCTAGTGACGACGAGCCCGGCACGATCGGCAACCAAAGCGCCAGGCCACGAAACATGAGCGTTGCCGGGACAAGGCCTCACGCCACGGTCAGTCGGTTGTCGACGGCAGTAACGCTTGGAACGAACCACGTGCCTGCTCGGCCGCCTGGCGTTCCTTTCCCGAGTGAACCGAACCTTCCAACGTTGCGCAGCGGCCCGAAACCTCGACGCGGATGGCGTTCGCCTCCACTTTGGCGCTACGCTTCAGGGCTCGCTCTATCCGGTCCTTGACATCGGGCACTTGCGCAATCGGCCGAATCGTCAAGAGATTGCGACTTCCGTTACCCACCAAGCTTCTTGACGACCCCTCGGCGGCAAGACGCTGGAAATGCCATCTTACTTAACCGCTGAGGATCACGCATCCCCGCTCAACCTTAACATCGACCGCTCCGTCCGGGAGAGCCGTGTCACAGGTGATGATGTCGAAGGCGCGGGTGGCGATTTCATCATCGACCCGCTTTTTTCTTTCGGGGTGGCGAATTTCGATATGTTCGGCGGCCGCCTTCTCCATATAGCTTTCGACATGTCCGGTAAGAGTGGCGACACCATTCTCGACGGCAATACCGATATTGGCCGCATTGACACTGGGTTCGAATTCCCGGACGTCCTGGCGGATCAGCAGGCCACTCATCATTTCCTCCTACTGTACCTGCGGAGAAATGATGGGACTTCCAAGGTGGACGCGCATTGCGCGAAATCAACGGCGGTGGAGCATCCAGCGAAACAAGCCCACAGTGCCTGCTGTGCTGCAGACCAGCCCCACAACCTTCGTTGATCCCGATCAATGTCACTGTTCTCGCCTGGTGATGAGCTTGCCAAAGTTCACACAGGGAGATGCAGCCATGTCTTCAATTCAACTGAAATCAGCTGAATCGAGTGCCGAGACAACGATTGTCATCCAATCGGAAACGAACAAGGGCAAACTTCGCCTGGGATCATTGACGGCTCTCGTCATCGGCTCGATGATCGGGTCGGGCGTCTTCAGCCTTCCGCAGAACATGGCCTCGGGTGCTGGCCCGCTCGCCATCGTCATCGGCTGGTTGATCACCGCGGTCGGCATGCTGGCCCTCGTCTTCATTTATCAGTCGCTCGCACTCCGCAAGCCCGAGCTGAATACCGGTCCATATGCCTACGCCAAGGCAGGCTTCGGTCCCTTCGTCGGTTTCAACAGCGCCTGGGGTTATTGGCTGAGCGCCTGGATCGGCAACGTATCCTATGCGGTCGTGGTTTTCAGCGCCCTTTCCTATTTCTTTCCCGCCTTCGGCGAAGGTAACACTTGGCAGGCTGTCATCGGGGCATCGGTCCTTCTCTGGCTCGTGCATGTCCTGATCATGGCGGGTATTCGCGAAGCCGCAGTCGTCAACCTCATCGTGACGATTGCAAAGATTGCTCCCATCGTCCTGTTCATCGAAGTCGCGGTCGTCGCGTTCAAGGTCGATATCTTCTCTGCCGATTTTTCTGGTCTCGGCAATGCGAGCCTTGGCTCGATTACCGCTCAGGTGAAGAGCACGATGCTTGTCACGCTCTGGGTCTTCATCGGTATCGAAGGCGCGAGCGTCTATTCAGCCCGCGCGGAACGCCGCAAGGACATCGCGACTGCAACGATCACCGGTTTCCTGACTTGCCTGGCGCTCTATGCGCTCGTATCGCTGCTTTCGCTCGGCATCCTCAATCAGCCCGAACTTGCGGCACTCAAGAACCCGTCGATGGCAGGTGTCCTTGAAGCGGTCGTCGGCCCCTGGGGTGCGATCCTGATTAACATCGCACTGGTCGTCTCGGTTGCAGGCGCGTTCCTGAGCTGGACGCTGCTGGCGGCGGAAATCCCGCATGCGGCGGCCAAGGACGGCACCATGCCGGCCTTCTTTGCAAGGGAAAGCAACAAGGGCGTTCCCTCGGCATCGCTGCTGATCACCAACCTCCTCGTTCAGGCTTTCCTGCTGGTCACCCTGTTTGCGCAAAGCACCTACCAGGCGCTGTTCTCGATCGCCTCGGTCGCGATCCTCGTGCCCTATATCCTCTCCGGCGCTTATGCGGCAAAGCTTGCAATCACCGGCGAAGCCTATCAGCCAGATGAAAGCCGCACCGGGCCGGTGATCATCGGCCTTGTCGCCACCGTCTACGGCCTCTGGCTCGTCTATGCCGCCGATCCGGCCTACCTCTTCATGTGCGCCGTGCTCTACGCTCCCGGCATCATCTTCTATGCGGTGGCCCGCCGCCGGGCCGGCCGGCAAATCTTCAAGCCTGTGGAAGCCTTCTTTGCCATCGCTCTCGTCGCAGTCGGACTGCTCGCCGCCTACGAGATGTGGACCGGCGCGGTCAGCCCCTTCTAAGCGGTCAGCCCTTCTAAAGGAGACAGAACAATGATGACATTAGGCGTTCATTCCGAAGTCGGTCGGCTCCGCGAAGTGATGGTCCACCGGCCGGACCTCAGCCTGCGCCGGCTCACGCCCGACAATTGCAAAGCCCTGCTTTTCGACGACGTGCTTTGGGTCAAGCGGGCGCGGCAAGAACATGACGTGTTCGTCGATGCGCTGAGAGAGCGAGGCGTGCTGGTCCATTCGTTCGGCGAACTGCTTGCCGAGACGATGGACAATGCCGACGCAAGGCGATGGCTGCTCGAACGGCGGATCAAGCCACCGGCCGTCGGCGAAGACACGATGGTCGAACTGCAGGCCTGGCTCAACGAGATGCCGTCCGAACAGCTTTCGACCTATCTCGTCGGCGGCATCTCCCGCGCCGAGCTTCCGTTCAAACCCATGGGGTTGAGCGGAAGAACACTCGCCCCCGAAGACTTCATCCTGCCACCACTGCCCAACCAACTCTTCACGCGCGACAGTTCCTGCTGGATTTATGGCAGCGTATCGGTCAACTCAATGTATTGGCAGGCGCGGCGGCCGGAAGCCGCCAATGTGGAAGCGGTCTATCGCTTCCACCCGCGCTTCCAGAACCGCGGCTTCCCGATCTTCTCGGCAGACAACAAGGAAGCGCCGAGCCTCGAAGGCGGCGATGTCATGCCGGTCGGCAACGGTGTCGTACTCATTGGCATGGGCGAACGGACGACACCTCAGGCAGTCAGCGCGCTCGCCACGCGGTTGTTTGACGGCGGGCTCGCGACCCGCGTGATCGCGGCGCTTATGCCGCGTGATCGCAGCTTTATGCATCTCGACACCGTCTTCACCTTCTGCGACCGTGATCTTGTGACCATGTATCCGCCGGTCGTCGATCGCCTGCGCAGCTTCTCCCTGCGCCCGGGGGAAGTCGAAGGAGTGGTGGATATCCGCGAGGAAAATGCGCCGTTCACCGAGGTCGTGGCCGCGGCAATGGGTCTCCGGAGCCTGCGCATCGTCCAGACCGGGGGCGACCGGTATGAGGCCGAACGGGAGCAATGGGACGATGGCAACAATGTCGCCGCCATCGAGCCCGGCGTCGTCATCGGTTACGACCGCAACGTCTATACAAACACGCTTCTGCGCCGCCAGGGCGTTGAAGTCATCACCATCGAAGGTGCCGAACTCAGCCGCGGCCGCGGCGGCGGGCATTGCATGACCTGCCCTCTCGTTCGCGACGCCGCTTAGAAAGGTCTTTGACATGCCGATCAATCTTCACGGCAGGAGCGTCTTGTCGCTCGACGATATTTCGTCCGATGAAATCCGCTTCCTGCTGCGCATGGCCGCGGACCTCAAGGCCGCCAAGCTGGGCGGTTTTGAAAAACCGCGCCTGACGCGCAAGAATATCGCGCTGATCTTCGAGAAAGACTCCACCCGCACCCGGAGCGGGTTCGAAGTGGCTGCCTACGACCAAGGCGCCCATGTCACCTATCTAGGCCCTTCCGGCAGCCATATCGGTCACAAGGAATCCGTCAAGGATACGGCGCGCGTGCTCGGCCGCATGTATGATGCGATCGAGTTCCGCGGGTTCGAACAGTCCGCCGTGGAGGAGCTTGCCCGGTATTCCGGTGTCCCCGTCTATAACGGCCTGACTGATATATGGCATCCGACGCAGGTACTCGCGGATTTCATGACCATGCGGGAGTTTACCCACAAGCACCTCTCCGATGTGGCCCTGGCCTTCGTCGGTGACGGCCAGGACAATGTAGCCCTGTCGCTTGCGCTCGGTGCCACCAAGGTAGGGATCGATTTCCGGCTCGTCTCCCCACGGGAGCTTTGGCCGGAACGGACATTCATCGAACATGTCAACGCTGAAGCTGCAAAGGCCGGCGGCCGGTTCGAACTCACATCTGATGTCGCTACGGGCGTGAAGGGCGCCGATTTTGTCTATACCGACGTGTGGCTGTCCATGGGCGAGGACGAAAGCGCCTGGAAAGAGCGTATCGATCTGCTCTCGCCCTTCCGCGTGACGCACCAGGTGATGGAGGCGACCGGCAATCCGTACAGCAAGTTCATGCATTGCCTTCCCGCGTTCCACGATACCGGCACGGAGGTCGGCAGGCAAATCTCCGAGAAATACGGCATAGACTGCATGGAAGTCACGGACGAAGTCTTCGAATCCAGGGCCTCCATCGTCTTCGATCAGGCCGAGAACCGCATGCATTCCATCAAGGCGCTGCTTGTGGCGACGATTGGAGGTTGAGATGCTGATCGTTGCGGCTCTCGGAGGGAACGCGCTCCTGCGTCGGGGCGAACCGCTGACTGCGGAAAACCAGCGCGCCAACGTCAAACGGGCAGCGGCAGCGCTGGCCGAACTGATCAAGGCGGGGCATTCACTGGTCATCACCCACGGAAATGGTCCGCAGGTCGGGCTTCTGGCCCTTGAAACAGCCGGCCCTGACGGTGCCGGCCTGCCGCTCGACGTCCTTGGCGCCGAGACAGAAGGCATGATCGGCTACATGATCGAGCAGGAACTCGCCGGCACCATGAAAGGCCGTCGTTTCGGCACGCTGCTGACCCTCGTCAAGGTGAACGCCAATGATCCTGCCTTCCAGAAGCCGACGAAATTCATCGGCCCTGTCTATCCCGCTGAGATCGCGCGAAAACTCGCCACCGAGCGCGGCTGGAAGATTGCACCAGATGGGGAGAGGTGGCGGCGCGTCGTAGCCTCGCCGGTGCCGCAAGCCATCATGGAAGCGGATGTTATTTCCCTCCTCGTCAGGGAGGGTGTAACGGTGATCTGCACAGGGGGCGGCGGAATCCCGGTGGTGGATCTGCCGGACGGAGGTCTCACAGGTATCGAAGCCGTCATCGACAAGGACGCCGCCAGCGCCCTCCTCGCCGAGCAGCTCGACGCCGACATGCTGCTTCTGCTGACGGACGTAGACGCCGTCTATGCGGATTTCGGCAAGCCCAGCGCACATCCGCTGGCGAATATCGATCCATCCGCCGTGAACGAGGAACAGTTTCCGGCGGGATCGATGCGGCCGAAGATTGCCGCGGCAGCCCGTTTTTCGAGAGACGGCGAGCGGCACGCCGCGATCGGCCGACTCGAAGACGCGACGGCGATCGTGGCGGGCGCGAAGGGAACAGCCTTTTCCGTCGAACCGCGCTAGACGGCTTTGTAAGGGGAAATACAGGCGCGATACTCCAAGGCCGGCAGCAACCGTTGTCAATCGGACTGTCGCCGCGAAACTGCGCGAATATGCCGACCTTCTCGTCCAACAAGGCGAAAGCGGTTTTCGCGCGCGTGCATTTCATCAGGCTGCCGACGTGTGAATCAGCATCGTGAGGTAACCCCATCAGCACGCGTAATTACAAAGGTTTATCGTGCGTATCGGCATCGGAACCCTTGCCAATTTACGGGTATTTGCCCAAAGCCGCCGTCAGGCTGGCACAAAAGACATCTGCGACACTTCGCAGCCCGGATTCCCGGCCGCCTAGTGGGAAAACGCCATTACAGCGAGCGACATCAGATGCGTCTCGCGCACGCATTGTCCGAACTCGTGCGTTCCACCGACGAGACACTCGAAGCTAACATTCCTCTTGCGACCATTCACCGAAGCAGACTGTCGCATAGCTTCGACCCAAGCCAGAGCCCGCGCAAGTCTGGTCCGCCCCTGGGACGTTTCGATTAGTCTCGATCGCCGTAGCGCCTGGTCATGCCGCGTATCCAGACTACCGACGGCGACGGTGACCGCGACATTCATGGCGGCCGCAACGTCGAATGTTGCCGGTGCGCCGGTGCCGATGCCATAAGGGTAGCGCAATGCCGTCGTTGGCATCGTGTACCATCCTGCCGCCACCGCCAGGACGGAAGAGACGCGATCCGGGTAGAAAAGGGCATAGCGATGTGCCATTTGGGCACCACCGGAAAAACCAAACAGAGAGATCTTCGCGACATTCAATCCCGAGATCAGGCTCAGGTGCTCCAGCAAATTGCCAAGGGCAATATCCGAGCGCATCTGTCCAGGCTTTGCCCGCAATTGTTGATACTGACCGAACCTTCCCGCCTCAAACAGCGGTGCGACGATAGTGTGGTCCCGAAACGCCGGGTGCGCAGCGAAGCGGCTGGCCATTTCCGCAGCGTTGCGAGAAATGCCATGGATAACAAGCAGGACTGGCCCCATTGGACTGCCTTGTGCCAGAAAGTAACCGGGTATTGCCGGACCGGACGGCGGGCAATAGGTTATGGTTCGATTGGTCGACAAGATTTCAATCTCCAGCATCGACGTTGGGGTGGCTACCACCTTCAAGAAGCTGACGGATTCTGTGCAAGGCGACATGACCGGCAGCAAACGCCTGTAGTGCACGCGAAAATTCGACGATGCGTGACGATAGGAAACCGAGCAAGGTCAACGCTCCAGCCAAAGCCGTGGTGTCGAAAGGTTGGCCTTGGGCGGACAAGGTAACCAAGATGAGACTGGCCAGCAGTCCGGAGCTCATGGCGATAGCGTCCATCAACCCCGTGATCCGCGCCCTTGCTACGGCACAAGACGCCAGTTGCCCACTTCGTTCCGCAAACGTCTTGCGGCCGTGACCGCCTGGATTGTTGTCGCCGACTTCTATGCGGATGCGACGAAGAACAAAGCGCGTCAGGCGCCCTCTCGCCCGACGCTGCATGACGATGGCTTCTCCAAGTGTGCGATGTAGAATTCCGATGGCCACCATCGCGAGGCCGATCGGAAGCAGAGTTGCGGCCAATTGCGGAGATGAGATAACAAACCAGGCGCTGCTGATTGCGAGTGCTACTGTCGAGGTCAACATCCGGACTGGGCCGTTAGTGGCCCAATTCCGCAAGGCTGTGAGATCGCTCACGAAGGATGTCAACCACCGGCTTTCCGGTGTGCCCCTTGCGGAATGGATGGTCGCCTCAAACAACTGTGAGCGGATGGCGGTAATGTAGGATTGCGCCAACAATTCCCCCGACCAACGTTCACCCAAGGTGCTTACGCCTGCGAGAAACGCCAGGATGACGATCAGCCAAACCAATAAGATAAGCGTTTGGCCATCACTTTGCAGCGCTCTAGTAATGGTCTCTGCGGAGGCGGCCACCGATGCGGCCTGAGCGATCGCGATGGCCAATGTCAACGTTAGCAACAACCATCGAGATCGGTCGAAGAGGCCAACCGGTCTCACGCCGCCGCCCCTTGGCTAAGGCTGCCGGCAAAGACGATTTTCGTGACTTCGACGGCATCACTCAGCGCCGCTTTGGTGACAACGGGCATGCCGATCAAGCGTTCGGCTTCCAGGCAGGCAAGAGGGGAAGCCGAAAGGAGGCCCGACACAGCCAGAGGGGTAATTTTACGCTCCTTCAGCCAGTCGACACCGAAACCGGCGCCCATCGCATCGGCCGCCGCGAACACAATCCGCGAAACCAACCACTCGTCTGAGCGACGTCGATGAGTGCTGCAGTTTCGCGTTGCAATAAGCCGTCAGCGATTTCGACGACGCCGATCTCAGCGCCGTGTTCACCCAGCTTGCCGATGAGGCGACGGGCAATGGTCTCAAGTTGTTGGGCATGTAGATCGGCTGTCGATGCGTGTCCGGCATCAGTAAAATCGACGGCCGCTATCGCTCCGGCGTCGAGCATCGTCCAAAGGTCTCCGCCGGAACCAGTGCCAGTCAGCTTCGCCGCGCCAACGCGGAACCCCGCACTGGTTAGTCCACGCACAAGAGATGCAGCGGTCGTCGTCTTGCCGGCATTCATGGAGCTACCGACGACGGCTATGATAGTGGCAGGACGAACCGCTTCACATTGTGAAAAAGCAACATAGTCAGCAAGGTTCAGAATAGTCCCGTCTTGCCTGGTCAGAAGGCCGATTGGCTCGATCCGTGTCGGCGCTTTCATCTTGGTATGCTTCGACATCATTTCCGATGCGATGCCACCAGCGGCAACGAGTGCGCAATCGCTCAGGTCGGAAGGAACGCGAGATTCGAATTGATCGGGCGCGTAGCGATGACCGTAGGAAACCAGGATTTCATCGCCGACGTAGAGGAGGACGCGACGACCCTCCATATTCTCGAGTCGTTCATGCTGGCCGATCGATGTAATGCGCGCCAACAGTAGATCTCCCGGCTTCGGTGCAATACCGTCTCGCGTGAGCTGGGCAGCGTCGTCCACGCGAACATGACGCGTGGTAAAGGCACGTTTGGCGCGCACAAGCCGAGCACGCAAGCGGTCGTTTCTCGACAGTCCATCATGGACATCATCTTCTGGGAGCATTGGATCGCCTCCTATGTTGACTGCCTCAGAAGAACGTGAAATCCAAACATTTATTCCGCTCAGCACATAGGCATTTGTATGAAGGTTTCATGATGGCACGCTGGAGGGTTTTGTGGAGTGATGATGTGGACGCCTCCACTCCGCGACAGAGACCGTGGATATCGGTTTCCAGCTACCTTGCCGCGACTATAACGGCATGCCCGCTAAGATTATTCCAACCACCGAACTGCCCGACGGTCACGGTTTCTTAGGTTCTAACCGGCACGCCGCCCCAGCAAACCACTGGAGGGAAGAAGGCGAAATGGCAGTCGCGAATCGTTGATGACTGGCTGGGCCGTACAAGACCGCGCCCCGGTTATTCTGAGGAATCCGGCCTACAGGCGGAAAAACAAATGCAGAACGCACGCAGACATGCTATAGCGCGTGTGCTGACCACCGCTATAGAGAGAAATGAAATGACGGCAAGCAAAGCCAGCCGGAAATATATTGATTGAAAAGAAGCGGCGCGAGGGGCAACCCTTGCTGACTTGGCCCAAGAATTCGAGGTCTCCCAAGGGACAATCAGTCAAATACTGGCCAAGCAGGAGCGGAATCGTCGCACCATACAGCGCCGTCTCAATGCGCCTGTTTAGATGGGATATTCGGCTGGCGTCCCCTCTAGTAGCCCGGCGACGGGCTGGACGATCGCGACCAGCACTTCGCGACCACTCACAATACCATGTCTATGGACGAATGGCGCGAAACCTTTGGCCGGATCTATTCCGAAGCCATCGCCAAGGGCGTACAGGTGGTTATGTCCGGGCATATCACCTTGCCCGCCTATACCGCCGAACTCGGATCGTCCGCACGCAGTTCCTCGCATATGCCAGCAACGCTGAACTTCGACCTGACGACCACGCTCCTGCGGGATGAGCTCGGTTTCAACGGCTTGGTGGTTTCCGACGCAAGCGGCATGGTCGGCTTCAATGCCCGCGGGACGCGGCGCGAACTCGTGCCGCTCTGCATCGCGGCCGGCTGCGACATCCTGCTTCTGCCGGACGATCTCGATAATGATATCAGCTATCTCCGGCAAGGCCTCGAAACAGGCATCCTGACACAGGCGCGCGTCGATGAAGCCGTGCTGCGTATATTGGGCCTGAAGGCATCGATCAAGCTCCACAAGACGAGAGGCCGCCTGCCTGCAGAGCCGGACCGCGTTCGGTTCCTGGGTGGCGCTGAACATGCCGAGTGGTCCAGTTCGGCGGCACAAGCCGGAATTACGCTGGTCAAGGATACGCAAGCCCTGCTGCCACTCGATCCCGTCCGGCACCGGCGCGTTCTTCTGTCGCAACTCGACGGGCGGAAGAGCCCTTCCGGTCCGCTACCGCAGTTGCAGGTGGCTGACCTCCTGCGCCAACGGGGCTTCGAAGTGACGCTCCATCGCAGGAGCGAAGCTATCGATCCGGCGGCCCATGATGTCGGCATGTACGTTCTTGCCGAGGAAGGTGTTTCAGCCAAGGAAGACCTCGGGCCGCACTGAGAGGATCTGCACGGATTCTTTCCGCATTCGATGGAGCGGCTCTGGGATTATCTCCCGACGGTATACGTTTCGCTCGGCACGCCCTTCCTGCTCTACCACATGCCGGAATGCAAAACCTTCGTGAACGGCTATGCCGCCGTTCTGCCTGTGCAGAAGGCACTCGTGAAGGCGCTGATTGGCGAAATCCCCTTCGCGGGAAAGAGCCCGGTCGATCCTACCTGCGGCCTGGCGGAGGCATTGTTCTGACCTGTCCGAGGGTGAGGTCATTGTTCCAGCCTTCCATTCAGCTTGAACGCTAGTTTACTAAATATATTTTCGCAGCGGAGCTAAGGCCTGTGGTGACCGAAGCCCATCAGATCAGCCAGCTCGGCGACAAATCTCGACGAAAACCCGGGTTTTCGCACGGCGAGCCTTTTGTAGGCCGAAAACACCTTCCCGGCAGGGCCGGGATCGTCGTTCGCTGCGATGAGCAGCACAGCGTCGCGCAGCGCCGTCTCGTTCTCGGTTCGGCCGATCAGGCGCACCGCGGCCGTAGCGCATTTCAGGGCCTGTCGGGATCGCCAGCAGCCGGCCCAGACCGGATCTGAACGCACGAGATCGTCAAGTGATTTCAAGGCGATGCCGCCGGCAAAGGAGGCGTCAGCTTCCGCGAAATCGCGTCCGCGCGTCGCCGCCCATTCGGGCTGGCGCGGCGTCCAGGTCAGGGGCATCGGAGACGGCGTGACGGGCGAATCCATGCCGTAGACCATAAATCATATGTGCGGTTTAAGCCAACATAATTGCACCTAACCGCACATCATGTCTGCGGGTACAAACGTCCGATAATCTTGCAGTGGTCCTTCGTGTTTTGAGACGTTGTCTCACTCCAGGAAATAACTGACTGCTTGACGATCTCCTGCGCGCCGTTGTCCTCCTCCCCATGCCCTCATCCGGAGGCAGGTGTGGCCCGACCCCTGATAAGCAGTACCAGGGATGCACCGAGCGCGATCAGTACCGCCAGGATGTAAAGGCCCGTGCTGGGCTCGCCCGTCAGGTCCTTGACCAGCCCGATGAGGTAGGGTGCCAGGAAGCCGGCCAGATTGCCGAGCGAACTGACCAGCGCGATACCGGCGACTGCGTCGCGCCCCGACAGGAACATGGGCGGGATCTGCCAGAACATCGGCAGGGCCGTGGCTCCTCCCATCGTCGCCAGGCTGAGGAACAGCACGACCATGACCGTGCTGCCGGTAAACAGGCCCGTCCCGATGAAACCGGCGGTCGCCATGAGCAACGGCACGACCAGATGCCAGCGGCGCTCGTTCATGCGGTCGGCGGACATGCCGCACAGGACCATGAAGAAGCACGACAGCAGCCAGGGGATGGCGGTCAGGAAGCCGACGGTCGTCT
Organism: Neorhizobium puerariae; assembly: GCF_042429745.1. NCBI lineage: Bacteria > Pseudomonadati > Pseudomonadota > Alphaproteobacteria > Hyphomicrobiales > Rhizobiaceae > Neorhizobium > Neorhizobium puerariae. The sequence goes on from NZ_JBHMAA010000018.1 coordinate 143,029, forward strand.
CGCTGCCGACGCCGCTGTCGGCGATGATGCCCGGCGTCCAGAAATTCAGCGTGTTGATCACCAGCATCACGGCGAAATAGATGCCGAACAGCAGGAGGAGCTTGGGATCGAGGATGAATTTCGCAAAGGAGATGCTGGCCTTGGACGCCTCTTCCCGCTGCAGTTCGGCGCCGAGCCGGCGTTTCTCCTCCGCCGTCAGCCAGGACACGTCGGTGAACCGGTTGGGCAGCCGCCACAGCACGATCAGGCCCAGCAGCACGACGGGGGCACCTTCGAGCAGGAACATCCACTGCCAGCCGTGAAAACCGGCCCAGCCATGCGTATGCTCGATGATCCAGCCGGATATGGGAGCGCCCAGTACGCTGGCCAGCGGCACGGCGAGCGTGAACATGGCGGTGACATTGCCGCGGCGGCGCGCCGGAAACCAGCTGTTGATATAGATGAGGATGCCGGGGAAGAAGCCGGCCTCCGCCATGCCGAGAAGGAAGCGGACGGCGTAGAACTCGTAGTGGTTCGAAACGAAAAGGGTGCTCACCGACAGCAAGCCCCAGAGCACCATGATGACGGCGATCCAGCGCCTCGGCCCGAAACGCGCAAGCAGCATGTTGCTCGGCACGCCGAACAGCATGTAGGCGATGAAGAACAGGCCCGCTCCCGCGCCGTACATGGTGTTCGACATGCCGATATCGGCCATCATCGTGGTCCTGGCGAAGCCGACATTGACGCGATCCAGATGGGCGAAGACGTAACATACGAGAAGCAGCGGCATGAGCCGCCAGGTGACCCGGCGCAAGACCTGATTGTCGAGAGGTTGCGTGGAAAGGGGTTCGGTGGATGTTGTCATGGCAATATCAGCACACAGGAATAAGAGAGAGGAAAACAGGAAAGCGGGCGGGCTCAGGCACCTCGCCGGAAGCCGGCCCGCGCAGGCACCACTGCCGATGCCGGTGGCAATCGCCGCATCCTGCAAAGGACCGGGAACCGTGCTTCAGTTCTTTGATTCTGGAGCCGGCCGGCCGCAATCTCGATGAAGCTGCGGCGAAGCCTGCGCCTGCATCAGGCCGGAAAGGCCGGTCCGGCCTTCCGGGATGCGGGCACGGGGCGGTGCCCGATGTCGGGCCGCCCGTGTGACCTCAAAGCGAGTTGCCGAGCTTGAAACCCTGCTCCGCATCCCCCTTGCGGGTGTAGGAGAAACCATCCGCGCCGATGGTGGCGGCCATTTCGCTGCGGTCCGAACGCTCGGTCACCGGCTGCGGGTTTCCATCCAGGTCGAGCACGAGAGAGGCTTCGGTATACCAGCTCGGCACGACCGGATTGCCCCACCAGTCGCGGCGCTGGTTGTCGTGCACGTCCCAGCTCACCACCGGATTGTCGGGATCGCCGGTATAGTAATCCTGCGTATAAATCTCGACGCGGTGCCCATCGGGGTCGCGCAGGTAGAGATAGAAGGCGTTGGAGACGCCGTGGCGGCCCGGCCCGCGCTCGATCAGGTCGGATTTGCGCAGCGCGCCAAGCTTGTCGCAGATCGCCAGGATATTGTGCTTTTCATGGGTGGAGAAAGCGAGATGGTGCATGCGCGGACCGTTGCCGCCGGTCATCGCCGTATCGTGCACGGTCGGCTTGCGACGCATCCAGGCGGCATAGACCACGCCGTCGCCGTCGCGAATATCCTCGGTGACGCGGAAGCCGAGGCCCTCGATATACTTGACCGCGCTCGGCACGTCGGGCGTGACCTGGTTGAAATGGTCCAGACGCACGAGCGCGCCGGGCGTGTAGAGATCGTAACGCCAGGCCAGCCGGTCGACATGCTCGACATCATGGAAGAATTCGTAGGGGAAACCCAGAGGGTCCTCGACCCGCACCGAATCGCCGATGCCCTTGACGAAACCCTCTGCACGGCGCTCGGTGCGGCAACCCAGCGCCTTGAAATAGGCTTCGGCGCGGTCGACGTCTTCCGGCGCGCGGACGCGGAAGGAAAAGGCCGCGACCGCCGCAATCGACCCCTGGCGCAGCACGACGTTGTGATGGATGAATTCCTCGAGCGTGCGCAGATAAACGGTGTTCTCATCCTCGGCTGTCACGGTCAGGCCGAGAACGTCGACGTAGAATTCGCGCGACGCCTTCAGGTCGGTGACCTGAATTTCCATATAGGCGCAACGCAGAATGTCCGGAACGGGAACATCCGGTGCGGGAACGAGCTTGCGGGTCATTGTCAGGAATCTCCTCACTCAATCAGAAGTCTTGGTCTTGTTAAAAGTGGAACGGAAGCCGGGCGCCGCGGGGCGATCGCTCCCTCCGCGGCCGCTCAGTAAACCTTCGCCGCAGCTTGGCCGGAGGCGGCTTTCGCAGCCTTGAAATCGGCGAGCAGCTTCGTCGTCGCATTGGCGAACAGCGTCACATCGTTGCCGATCGCCACGAAAGTCGCGCCCAGTTCGACATAACGTTTGGCAAGCGCCAGGTCGCCGATCAGGATGCCGGCCGCCTTGCCATACGACTGGATCTTCAGGAGCGCCTTTTCCACCTCCGCCTGCACTTCCGGCGCGCCCGGCCTGCCGAGATAGCCCATGTCGGCGGCCAGATCGGCCGGACCGATGAACACGCCATCGACGCCATCGACCGAGGCGATCCCGTCGAGCGCTTCAAGCCCCGCCCGGCTTTCGATCTGCAGCAGGAGGCAGATCTCGTCGTTTGCCGTCTCGAGATAATCCGGTATGCGGTTGAAGCGGGAGGCGCGGGCGAGCGCCGCACCGACGCCGCGGACGCCGTGCGGCGGATAGCGGACCGCCTTCACCATGGCCTCGGCCAGTTCGCGGCTGTCGACCATCGGGACCAGCAGCGTTTGCGCGCCGATATCCAGCAATTGCTTGACGATGACGGTGTCGCCGACCGGTGGGCGGATGACCGGATGGCTCGCCGAACCCTTCATCGCCTGCAATTGCGCCATCAGGAGCGGAATGTCGTTCGGCGCATGCTCGGCATCGAGCAGCAGCCAGTCGTAACCGGCATCCGCCGATATTTCGACCGTGTAGGGATTGGCGAGCGCCTGCCAGAAGCCGATCTGGGCGCGCTTTTCCTTCAGGGCTTGTTTAAAGGTATTCTTCGGAGCCGGCATCGTTCTCCTCCTCACGCGAAAAAGAGGCTGACCGAGCCGTAAGGCCCGAAATCGCCGACGATGGTGTCGCCGTGGCGCGCCTCGATGGGGCGGATGAAGGAGCCGGCAAGCACCACCTGCCCTGCCTCGATGCCGTCGCCATACTGCGCCAGACGATTGGCGAGCCAGGCGACGCCGCGCGCCGGCTGGTTGAGCACTCCGGCGCCGAGCCCGGTTTCCTCCACCTCGGCGTTGCGGGAGACGATCGCCCCCATCCAGCGCATGTCGATCTGGTCCGGACGAACAGCTCGGCCGCCGGTTACAATGCCGGCATTGGCGGCATTGTCCGAGATCGTGTCGAACACATTGCGCGCCTTCTTCGTTTCAGGGTCGACGCGCAGGATGCGCGTGTCGAGGATTTCCAGCGCCGGCGTCACATAGTCAGTGGCGTTCAGCACGTCGAACACGGTCACGCCCGGCCCCTTCAGCGGCGCCTTCATCACGAAGGCGATTTCCGCCTCGATGCGCGGCTGGATGAAGCGATCCGCCGGCACGGTCGCGCCGTCTTCGAAGACCATGTCGTCGAACAGCACGCCGGAATCCGGGATGTCGATGTTCAGCGCGTACTGCATCGCCTTGGAAGTGAGGCCGATCTTCCAGCCTATCACCTTGCGGCCGGCGGCGATCTTCTTCTTCACCCACGCGCCCTGGATCGCATAGGCGTCGTCCATGGCGATATCCGGGTGCTTCAGCGACAGGAGCCCGGTCTGGACGCGGCTGCGTTCGGCTTCGTCCAGGCTGGCGGCGGCGGCTTCGATCTGGTCCGCGGTCAGCATGTCAGATCACCTCGTCGGCAATGGTGTTGCGCAAGGTGCCGATGCCGTCGGCCTCGACTTCCACGACATCGCCCGGCTTCAGCCAGATCGGCGGATCGAAGCGCGCACCGGCCCCGGTCGGCGTACCGCAGACGATCACGTCGCCCGGCACCAGCGTGGTGAAGGTGGAGATGTAATTGATGATCTTGCGGAAGGAGAAGATCATCCGGCTGGTGCGGTCGCTCTGGCGCACCTCGCCGTTGACGCGGGTTTCCAGCTTGATGTCCGCGATCTGGCTCTCGTCGGTGAACGGCACGAGCCACGGGCCGATCGAGCCGGAGGCGTCGAAATTCTTGCCCTGCGTGACGTTGAACTTGGCGTGGCGCACCCAGTCGCGCAGCGTACCCTCGTTGCTGAGCGTCAATGCCGCAATGTGCGAAAGCGCCTCGGTTTCAGGAATGCGACGGCCACCCTTGCCGATGACGATGACGATCTCGCCCTCGTAATCGAGCTGATGGCTTTCCCGGGGGCGGATCAGCGGCCGGTCGTGACCGGTGAAGGAGCGCGGGAAACGGATGAACAGCGAAGGGTTCGACGGCGCCGCCTGTCCGTCCTTGTATTCCTCGTTGCGATCCGGGAAATTCACGCCGACGCAGATGATCTTCTCCGGGGCGGGGATCGGGATTTCATAGGCGATGTCGCTCACCGGAAAATCCGGCTGATGGTCGGCGACGGCCTCGACAAGCTCGTTGAAGGCATTGGCCTTGACCACTTCTCCCAAGGTCGGGTAACGCGCGCCGAAACGGGCGGACAGGTCGATCACACCATCGCCGACAATCAGGCCGTAGCCCTGGCGTTTGCCGGTGGTGAAGCTCGCGAATCTGGGGCGGGACATCCTCAATCTCCTTATTCCACGCCGCCGAGGCAGACGTATTTGATCTCGATGAAGTCATCGATGCCGTATTTCGAGCCCTCGCGGCCGAGCCCGGAAGACTTGACGCCGCCGAAAGGCGCTTCCGCCGTCGAAATCAGCCCGGTATTGACCCCGACCATGCCGTATTCCAGCGCCTCCGCCACGCGGAACACGCGGGCGAGATCCTTCGCGTAGAAATAGGAGGCGAGGCCGAATTCGGTGTCGTTGGCCTTGGCGATCACATCCGCCTCGTCCTTGAAACGGAAGAGCGGCGCGACCGGGCCGAAGGTCTCTTCCGTCGCCACCGCCATGTCCTGCGTCACGTTGGCAAGGACGGTCGCCTCGTAGAAAGTGCCGCCCAGCGCATGGCGCCGGCCGCCCTGGATGACGGTCGCGCCCTTCGACAGGGCGTCGGCGACATGTTCCTCGACCTTTTTCAGCGCCGGCTCGTCGATCAGCGGGCCGAGAACGACGCCCTCGTCGAAACCATTGCCGGTCTTCAGGGTGCCGACGGCCCTGGAAAGCTTCTCGGCGAAGGCGTCGTAGACGCCGTCCTGCACGTAGAGCCGGTTGGCGCAGACGCAGGTCTGACCGTTATTGCGGAACTTGGCGATCAGCGCGCCCTCGACGGCGGCGTCCAGATCGGCATCGTCGAAGACGATAAAGGGCGCATTGCCGCCGAGTTCCAGCCCGAGCTTCTTGATGGTCGGGGCGGACTGGCGGTAAAGCTCGGCACCCACTTCGGTCGAGCCGGTGAAGGTCAGCTTGCGGACGACGGGATTGGACGTCATCTCCGCGCCGATCTCGCGGGCCGAGCCGGTGACGACGGAAAACAGCCCCTTGGGCAGGCCGGCGCGTTCGCCGAGAACGCCGAGCGCAATGGCGGAGAACGGCGTCTGGGCGGCGGGTTTCAGCACCATGGCGCAGCCGGCGGCGAGCGCCGGCCCGGCCTTGCGGGTGATCATGGCATTGGGAAAGTTCCATGGCGTGATCGCCGCCACCACCCCGATCGGCTGCTTCATCACTAGGATACGCTTGTCCCTCTGGTGGCCGGGGATGATGTCTCCGTAGACGCGGCGCGCTTCTTCCGCGAACCATTCGATGAAACTTGCGCCATAGGCAATCTCGCCCTTCGCCTCGGCGAGCGGCTTGCCCTGCTCCAGCGTCAGGATGCGGCCGAGGTCGTCCTGGTTTTCCATCATCAGCTCGAACCACCGGCGCAGGACGACGCTGCGCTCCCTGGCGGTGCGGGCGGCCCATTCCCTCTGCGCGAGTTCCGCCGCAGCGATGGCCTTGTGCGTCTCGGCAGCGCCGAGCTTCGGCACGCGGCCAATCACTTCACCGGTGGCCGGGTTCGTCACCGCGATGCCGTCTTCGCCGGCATCGATCCATTCTCCGGCAACGAGCGCCGCCTGCCGCAGCAATGTCGGGTCCTTCAGCGGCATGATCCGCCTCCTCCTCGCGAGCCGGGCGCGAACCACCCGACGAATGCCTGTTGCGTTCAGTCGATAGCCGCGCTGCCGGGGCAGCGCGGCGGAAACCCCTGCGGGCAATCAGCCTCCGAGCTTCGGAATGGCGTGCGCCGTCGTCGCGAAGGCGATGTTCTTCGTTTCCATGTAGAAATCGAAGGACCAGTCGCCGCCGTCACGGCCGATGCCGGAGCTTTTGACGCCGCCGAACGGCGTCGGCAGATGGCGAACATTCTCCGAATTCACCCAGATCATGCCGGCTTCCAGCGCATCGGTGAAGCGCAGGGCGCGGGTCACGTCGGAAGTCCAGAGATAGCCGGTCAGGCCGTACTGCACGTCGTTGGCGATCTTCAATGCCTCAGCCTCGTCGGTGAAGGGGATGGCGGTCAGGACCGGGCCGAAAATCTCCTCCTGGGCGATCCGCATGCCGTTGTTGGCGCCGGTGAACAGCGTCGGCGAGACGTAGCAGCCGCCACCCGGACCATCGAACTTCGCGCCGCCGGCGGCAACCGTCGCGCCTTCCGACTTGCCGATGGCGATATATTCCAGCACCTTCTCTTCATGCACCGGATGGACGAGCGGGCCGATCACCGTTTCCGGATCGAGCGGATGGCCGATCTTGATGCGCTTCGCCTTTTCCGCCACCAGCGCGGTGAACCTGTCGTAGATGTCGGCCTCGACCAGAAGGCGCGAGGACGAGGTGCAGCGCTCGCCGTTCAGCGAATAGATCATGAAGACGGCGGCGTCGGCCGCCCGCTCCAGATCGGCATCGGCGAAGACGATCACCGGGTTCTTGCCACCGAGTTCGAAATGAACGCGCTTCAGCGTGTCGGCGCCCTGCCTCATGATCAGCGAACCGGTGCGGCTTTCGCCGACGAAGCCGATCGCCTTGATCAGCGGATGCTCCGTCAGCGACTTGCCGGCATCCTCGCCAAGACCGTTGACCAGGTTCCACACGCCCTTGGGAAGGCCGGCTTCCTCGGCGACCTCCACCAGCAGGCGGGCCGTCAGCGGCGAGAATTCCGCCGGCTTGTGGACGATGGTGCAGCCGGCGGCGAGCGCCGGGGCGATCTTCCAGGTGGACAGCATGAAAGGCGTGTTCCACGGGGTGATGATGCCGACCGGACCGATGGGCGCGCGGGTCGTCAGGTTCACTTGGCCCTTCATGCGCAGGCTCCTGCCGTCTCGGGCCTCCGGCGCGCGGTCGGCGAAGAAACGGAAATTTTCCGCGCCGCGCAGAGCCGCCTTGGCCATGAACTTCAGCGACTGCCCGGTATCCATGCATTCGACGAAGGCGATCTCCTCGGCGCGGGCCTCGATGGCATCGGCGATCTTGTGCAGCAGCGCCTTGCGGGCATCGCCATCCAGCGCCGCCCAGACGGGAAACGCGGCGCGGGCGGCCTTGGCGGCGAGATCGATATCGGCGGCCTTGCCGTGAGCGACCTGGGCGAGCGGCTTCAGATCGACCGGCGAGATGGTTTCGAACGTCGCTCCGTCGAGCGCCGGAACCGCCTCGCCGTTGATATGGTTCAGGACGCCCCGCTCCGCGAAGCGGGCAAGGTAACCCTTCGCCTTCTGGATGTTTTCCTCAAGCTTGGACATGGTATCTCCATTTCTTGCGAGACAGCGGCAAGGCCGGAGGCCCACCACCCGTCGCGCGCTCAATCTTCCTGTGAATTCGTCCGGACGCCGCCTCAGCCGGCCTTTTGCCGAAAGCGCGGGTGGATGGCGTTCTTCTTCCAGCTCAGTTCCGCATCGATTTCGCGGATTTCCAGCGAAAGCGCGAAATGCGGCGTCGAAAAAAGCTCGGAAAGCTCTTCGGTCACCACCGCGAAAATGCGCTCCCCTGCCCGCTTCTTGTCCTCGGCGCTGCGGCCGGCGCCGATGCGCAGCGACATGTCGACGAAGGCATTTTCCGGCAGCCTGTCGGCGATGGCATAAGCTTCCGCCCTGAAAGCGCGCACGCGCAAGGCCCCGATCTCGAACAGCCCCGTTTCCACGAGCGCGTCGAGAACGCGCCCGCAAAGGGCGTCGAAATCCACCCTGCCGTCCAGGTTGGACGAATACTCCATGTTGAAATGCGGCATGCTTCCTCCCGCACGATCCAATTATGTTTAACATGTTAACGATATGGAGGAAGCTGTCAAGAGGGCATACGCCGCCATGTCGGAAGAATGCATGCTGCAGCGCAGTATGGCCGTCATTCAGCCGGTGAGCGCGGCAGGCGTCGGGACATGGACGAAATTGCGGTCGAAATAGAGGAGCGCCTGCCCGTCGCGACGGGCACGGATTTCCACCACCTCGCCGATCATGACGTTATGGCTGCCGACAAGCCGGGCCTCCCTCAGACCGCAGTCGAAGGAGACGATGGCATCGCTGAGCGCCTGGTTGCCCGAAGCGAGATCCACCCAATCGGCGGCAGCATAACGCGCGGCCATGTCGGACTGCTTTCCGGCAAAATAGCCGGCGAGATCCCTGTGATCGCCGGTCAGCACGTTGACGCAGAAGCGGCGGTTTTCGAGGAAAAGCCCGGTTTGCGCCGAATTGCTGTTCATGCAGACCAGCAGCGTCGGCGGCTCGTCGGTGACGGAGCACATGGCGGTGGCGGTGAACCCGCCGCGCCCGGCGGGTCCGTTGGTGGTGATGACGTTGACCGGCGCGCAGACCCGCGCCATGGCGTCGCGAAACTCGGCGCGGGAAACGACGGCTTGCGTCATGGCCGCCTCCCTATTCCGCAGCGTCGCGGAGACCTTCCGCGCGGTTGTCGAGCGGCTGAAGCCATGTGTCGCCGGTCCAGCCATGCTCGTCGTAATCGTTCATGCAGGTGTCGACGAGCGCTTCCATGTCGCGCAGGATCGTGCCCTTTTCAGCGCCCTTCAGCACCTGGAGACGAACGTCTTCCGGCGTGCCGGCATAGTTCAGCTCGTAGAGCGCGTGGCGGCCGCCGAATTCGGTTCCCGTCGCATCCCAGAGCAGCTTCATGATCTTGATGCGCTCCTTGTGGCCCATGTCGTTGGAGCCGCGGACATATTGCGCCAGATAACGGTCGATATCCGGATTGGCGAAATCCTTCGCCGACGACGGCAGGTAGATGAGGCCGGAGGCGATGGCGCGTCGAACGAGATCGATGATGCGCGGATAGGCGTCCGACATGAAGGCGCGATAGCAGAGCGCGGCCTCCAGATTCGGAAGCTTCGCCCCGCCCGCCCAGTCGATCGGATGGCGGGCCATCGTATCGGAGAAGGACCTGAACTTGTGGCGCAGCGCGATCACCTCGCCGAGCATGGCCTGGTTGCCGCGGAAGGCGTCGCCGCCGGTGGCGCGCAACGCCTTGGCGAGCAGGCCGGCCAGGAATTCCAGCTTCACCACGAAGCGGGCGCAGCCCTGGAAGCAATAACCGTGCATAAAGCCGGACATGACGGTGAAGGACAGGATGCGCTTGGCATCCTTGTAGATCAGCACGTCCTCCCACGGCACGAAGACATTGTCGAGCACAAGGATCGCGTCGTTCTCGTCGAAGCGCGACGACAGCGGATAGTCGAAGGGCTGGCCGAGACGGTTGGCGGCCTCCTCGTAGGAGGTGCGGCAGAACATCTTGATACCCGGCGCGTTCATCGGCGCGATGAAAGTGAGCGACAGCGACGGGTCCTCCGTCACGGTCGCCGATGCCTGTGCCAGCAGGTTGTAGTGCGTCAGGGCCGAGGAGGTGGCGACCACTTTCGCGCCGGAGACATAGACGCCGGCATCAGTCTCCTTCGTCACATGGACGAAGACGTCCTTGACGTGCTCGGCCGGCTTGTGGCGATCGATGGGCGGATTGACGATGGCGTGATTGAGGAAGAGTGCCGCTTCCTGCGTGCGCCTGTGCCAGTTGCGGGCGTTGTCGGCATAGTCGCCGTACCACTCGGCATTGACGGCGAGCGTGTTCATCAGCGCCGCCTTGTAATCCGCCGTGCGGCCCATCCAGCCATAGGACATGCGCGCCCACTCGGTGATGGCCGCCTGCTGGGCGACGAGATCGTCCACCGAGCGGGCGTGGCGGAAGAACTTGTGGGTATAACCGCCATTGCCGGTATCGGTCGGCGCGGTCAGGATATCCTTCTTCGCCGGGTCGTGCAGCGCATCGTAGAGCCGCGCCAGCGACCGTACGGAATTGCGCATCGAGGGATGCGCGGTGACATCCTTCACCCGCTCGCCGTTTATATAGACCTCGCGGCCGTCGCGCAGCGATTCGATATATTCGGCGCCCGTGAACGGGCGTGCCTTGTCGGAACGAAAGTCTTCGGCCTTCATGATCTGATCCTCCCTTGACGATGATCAAAAGCTAACCCTTGCCAGCGACGCCAACCATGGACAGAATGACAAAATCGATTGTACTTTTTCCGGCGGAATGGCGTTGATGGCAGTCCCCAGCTTCTTCATCTACGGCGAACCGGACAAACCGCTCGACATCGGCTTCATGCATGTGGAAACAATCATGGAGCGGCGCCAGATTCACAATGGACATGTGGATGCGCACAAACACGACCGGATGGCGCAGATCACCTTCTGGACCAGCGGCGGCGGCACCTATTTCATCGAGGACCGCAGATTGGATTTTATCGCGCCGGCGGTGAGCTTCATCCCGAGCGGCGTCGTGCATGGCTTCTCCGTTGCTCCGGATGCCTCGGATGCGCTGGTCGCCTCGATCGCCGACAGCGCCCTGCCGCCGATCCGCATGCTCTCGGCACTCGGTTTCGACGGGCCGGTCATGGTCCGAGGGCAGGCCGGAAATCCGGCCTGGAGCCGTTTACGCCACATCATGGAACGCCTCCACGAGGATTACCGGCAGGGTCTCTCGACGTCGCTTTCCGCCCTCGTCGCCGTCGTGACCAACGACATCGCCAACCTCGCCAGCACCGGCTCGGGCGCGGCCCGGGGCGGCAACGAACTGGCCCAGGCTTTCCGGCGTCTGGTCGACGGCCATTATCGCGAGAATTGGCCGGTCGAGCACTATGTGGCAGCGCTCGGCACCACGCCGCACCTGCTCGCCAAGGCTTGCCGGGAGGCATACGGCCTTTCCGTCAAGGCCTTCATCGACGAGCGCCGCCTGCTGGAAGCGAAACGGCTGCTGCTCTTCACCGTCCGCTCCGTCGAGGACGTCGCCTACGAGATCGGCTTCCGCGATCCGGCCTATTTCTCCCGGTTCTTCCGCGCCCGCATCGGCCAGCCGCCCGGCGAATGGCGTGCCGGGCAGGCGAACAGGCCGGCGTGACACTTCGTTCGCCACGATCGGGTGAAAACTGCAAAAAAGCATTGTATTCCATATGATCTTGCAGTTTTCTCCAAGATAAGACAATGAACGTGTTAATGGTTTCGGTCCAAGCCGTGGAGGAGAGATGCCGGACGGACTGCTGCGAGAGGATATGGTCAACAACGGGGCGGAAAGCACCGCCGGGCCGCGCGCCACGCGCCGGTCGCTGCCTATCGCCCTGTTGCGCGCCCGAGAGGCGGTGATGAGCCATTTCCGCCCGATGCTGGCGCAGCACGACGTCACCGAGCAGCAATGGCGGGTGATCCGCGTGCTGGACGAAGCCGGCATGCTGGATGCCTCGGAAGTGGCCGAACGCGCCTTCATCCTCGCCCCGAGCCTGACCCGCATGATCCGCTCGCTCGAGGAGCGCGGCTTCATTTCCAAGCACAAGGACAAGGGCGACGGGCGACGCGTGCTGCTGCAGATCACGCCGGCCGGTCAGGCGATGATTCGCGAAGTGCTTCCCGACAGCCGCAAGATCTATCAATGGCTCGAAGAGCGCTACGGCCGCGAGCGGATGGATAACCTCGTGGAAATGCTGGACGAGCTCGTCTCTCTGCGTAACGAGGCGGGCTCATCCCTGCTGGAAGAGTGAATCAGGCTGCAAGCGGAAAGACCGCGTTGACCTGCCCCGTGCCGGACGAGGTGAAATAGTTCGTCAGGATTTCCGCCCTGCCGCCGTAATGGTCGCCGCCGAGTGCGCCGAACAGCATGGCCGTGTCGTGCATGAAGCCCTCGCCGTGGCAAAGCTTCGAATAGAGCGGCAGCATCTTGACGAATTCGTCATTGCGGCCGGCACGCCAAAGGTCGAGAACCCGCAGGTCCACCTGCTTGTAGAATTCGTCCGAGATCGTGTGGATGCCCGCCGGCGCGGCGTTGTTGTCATGGATGCGGTGCGACAGCGATCCGCTGGCCAAGATCGCGACCTTGTGCCCGCTCGCCTCAATCACCTCGCGCACTGCCCGGCCGATGCGGAAGCTTTCCTCCATCTCGTGCCAGGGGCACCAAGCGGCGATGGACAGCACACGGAAACGCGCGTCGGCGTTGATATAGCGCATCGGCACCAGCGTGCCGTATTCCAGCTCCAGCGTATCGACATGATGCGACATCATCCGGATGCCTTCGGCGGAGACCCGCCGGGCGATCTCGTCGCCCAGTTCGGGCGCGCCGCGATAGTCGTATTCGAGATCCTGGATGAAATGCGGGAACTCGTTGCTGGTATAGATGCCCTTGTAATGCGCGCGGGCATTGATGTGATAGGCCGTGTTCACCAGCCAGTGCGTGTCGAAGACGACGATCGTGTCGACGCCCAGCGCATCACAGCGACGGCCGATCTCCTTCAGCCCGTCGATCGCTTCCTGACGGCAGCCGTGGTTCGGGCCGGGCATTTCGGAAATGAACATCGACGGGACATGCGTGATCTTGGCGGCAAGCGACAGTTCGCCCATGGTTTCCTCCTCCTATGGCGGGATGCAGGCGCTCTCCCGGACCGCCCGCATTACGACATTAAAGCAGAAACGCGCCGCGGGTCTTGATCCAGATCAACTGATAAACATGTTAATTATATTGTGATGTCAACAAAACCGCCCTGTCCCGGAGGGAGCGGAGGCGGTCATGGTGGAAGCCGGCGGGCTGAAGCGGGTGGGCGGCGCTCAGTGCTTCCGGGCACCGAGATAGGTCTCGATGATGTGCCGGTCGCCGGCAAGTTCCGCCGCCGGCCCTTCCATGGCGACAGTGCCGGATTCCAGCACATAACCGTAATCGGCGATCTGCAATGCGGCGCGGGCGTTTTGCTCAACGATCAGGATCGAGACGCCGGTGTCGCGCAACTGGCTCACCTTCTCCAGCACCTCCTTGACGATGAGCGGAGCGAGGCCAAGGCTCGGTTCGTCCAGCATCAGGAGCTTCGGGCGTGACATCAGTGCGCGGGCGATGGCGAGCATCTGCCGCTCACCGCCGGAAAGCGTGTTGGCCACCTGATGCCTGCGCTCCAGAAGGCGCGGGAACTGCCGGTAGGCTTCCTCCAGATCGCGTTCGCGGCTGTCGTCGCGCACCTTGCGGCGGCTGTAGCCGCCGAGCACCATGTTGTCGGCAACGCTCATCTGGCCGAACAGCTCGCGCTTCTCGGCGACGAGGCAGAGGCCGGCGACGAGCCGCTCCTCGACCGGGGTGGCGGAAATGTCCCGCCCGCCGAGGGTTACCGCGCCCTTCGAGGGTTGCAGGCCCATGATGGCGTTGAGCAGCGTCGTCTTGCCGGCGCCGTTCGGCCCGATGACGGTGACGATGGAGCCCGCCTTCACTTCAAGGCTCAGGCCCGGAATGACCTCAGCCTTGCCGTAGCCGGTGGAAAGGTTGTTGACTTCGAGCAGGGCGGTCATGCGTCCACTCCGAGATAGGCCTGCTGCACGCGGCTGTTTTCCTGGATTTCCTCCGGCAGGCCCTCGGCGATCTTCTGGCCGAAATCCACCACCACGAGGCGGTCGACGAGGTTCATGACGAATTCCATGTCGTGCTCTACGATCAGGATGGTCATTCCCTCCTCGCGGAGCTGGCGCAGCACCTCGTCCAGCTTCTGCTTCTCGTGATAACGCAGGCCGGCGGCCGGCTCGTCGAGCAGCAACACGACGGGATCGGCGGCGAGCGCCCGGGCGATTTCGAGGATACGCTGCTGGCCGAGCGCCAGGCTGCCGGCCGGCATATGCAGATATTCTCCGAGGCCGACACGCTCCAATTGCCGCCTGGCATTGGCGAAGATCGCCGCCTCCTCCTCACGGTCGAGACCGAGGATGGCGGAGAAGGCGCCGCGCCGGCCGCGCAGATGCGCTCCGACCGCGACATTCTCGAGCACGCTCATGTCGCCGCGCAGCATGACGTGCTGGAAGGTGCGGGCGACGCCCAGTTTCGCAAAGGCCGCCTGCGGGCGCCTGTCCATGCGCTCGCCCGAAAGTTCGATCACGCCTTCGTTCGGGGTCAGCACGCCGGTCAGCAGGTTGAAGAGCGTCGACTTGCCGGCGCCGTTCGGCCCGATGACACCGAGGATATGACCGGCGGTAAGGTTAAAGCCGACGCCGTTGACCGCCGTCAGGCCGCCGAAGCGCTTGACGAGACCCTCCACCTTCAGGATCGAGGTGCCGGCCGCGGGCTTCGGTCGAGCCGGCAGGGTGGCCGCGTCGTCCTTCACGATGCGCGGCGGCGCGGGCGGCAGCAGCCTTGCGAGATAGGGCGTCAGGCCGCCGCTCGCCTTTTGCAGGATGAGCACCATCAGCAGGCCGAAGACGACGCTCTCGGCGGCGCCCGACGTGCCGATCAGCCCCGGCACGATATCCTGGAGACCGTCGCGGATGAGGATAAAAAGGCCGGAGCCGAGAATGCCGCCCCAAAGGCTCGACGCGCCGCCGATCACCGCCATGAACAGGTATTCGATGCCGCTGTTGAGGCCGAAGGGCGTGGCGTTCACGAATTGCACCAGATGGGCGTAGAGCCAGCCGGAAATGCCGGCAAGCACAGCCGCATGCACGAAGATCAGCGTCTTGAGCCCGGCGGTGTCGACGCCGAAGGCCTCCAGCATGACCGTGCGGCCGCGCAGCGAGCGGACCGCCCGGCCGTTACGGCTGTCGAGCAGGTTGCGCACCGAGAGGAAGGCAAGCGCGACGAAGATCCAGATCAGCCAGGTATAGGCGGGGCCGGAAAGCGGCCGGCCGAAGACCGAAATGCCCGGAAGGCCGGGAATGCCGTCATGGCCGCCGAGCGCCGCGATATTGCCGACCAGGAAGAACAGGCTGAGGCTCCATGCGATGGTCGAAAGCGGCAGGTAATGGCCGGAAAGCTTCAGCGTCAGAAGCCCGATCAGCCAGCCGGAAATGGCCGTGGCGATGACGGCTGCGAAGATCGTGAGCCAGGGCGACAGGCCGAAATTGGCGGTGAGCCAAGCCGTGGTGTAGGCGCCGACGCCGACGAAGGCCGCCTGCCCGAAGGAAGTGAGCCCGCCGATGCCGGTGAGCAGCACCAGGCCGATGACGACGATGCTGGCAAGCCCGATGAAATTCATCAGCGTGATGTAATAGGCAGGCAGGACGAGCGGCGCGACGGCCGCCACGGCAACCGGGATCAGGGACAGGTAACGGGGGTTCATTCGTCGTCCTCCTCGGCATGCGCGGCACTGTAGTTGCGCCACAGCAGGACGGGAATGATGAGTGCGAAAACGATGACGTCCTTGAAGGCGCTCGCCCAGAAGGACGAATAGGACTCGATGAGGCCGATGAGCAGCGCGCTGCCCGCCGCGAGCGGATAGGAGGCAAGCCCGCCGACGATGGAGGCGATGAAGCCCTTGAGGCCGATCAGGAAGCCGGTGTCGAAATAGATCGTCGTCATCGGGGCGATGAGCAGGCCGGAGATCGCCCCGATCAGCCCCGCCAGGAAGAACGCGAGCGTTCCCGAGCTTTCCGTGCGGATGCCGACGAGGCGCGCGCCGGTGCGGTTGAAGGCGGTGGCGCGTAGCGCCTTGCCGATCAGCGTGCGGCCGAAGAACAGCGCCATGACCACGATGAGGGCAAGCGCCACCGCCACCACGAAGATCGCCTGCGCCTTGATCGGGAAACCGGCGAGCCGGATGACGCCGGAAAAGATCGGCGCGGTGCGCACGCCCTCCGCGCCGAAGGCGATGAGGCCGAAGCCGAGCAGGATGAAATGGATCGCCATGGCGACGATGAGCAGCACCAACACGGAGGCATGCGCCAGCGGCCGGAAAGCGACGCGATAGATCATCAGGCCAAGCGGCACGACGATGAGCAGCGTCAGGAACATGCGATACCAGGCGCTGGAGGCGAGCGGCACGGTGGCGAGCGCCAGCGCCGTGACCGCCGCCGGATAGGCGATGTAGAAAAATGCCGCGCGCAAGGCCCGGCGATCACGCTCGCGCAGCCAGGTATAAAGCTCCATCAGGGCGGCGAGCCCGCCACCGACGCAGAGCAGCCAGACGGTTCCCGGAACGACGCCCGTTTCGATGGCCGCAAGGCTGAGCGCGGTGAGCGACACGACCTCACCCTGCGGTATGAGCATGACCCGCGTCACGGAGAAGACCATGACCAGCGTCAGCGCCAGCAGGGCATAGATCGCTCCGTTGATCAGGGCGTCCTGCGCAAGCAGAACTGCGATATTGCTGTTCATCTGTTGGACCCGTTGGAAAAGAAAGCCACACCCGGCCGTTCCGGCAATTCGCCGTGCCGCCGGCGCCGGGCATTCCGCCGGGCCGCACATGCGGCCCGGCCTTCAGCAGAATGATTTCACTTCTGCGGGACGTAGTTCCACTTGCCGCCTTCGATCCTCGCGAGGACCTCGGCGCGTTCGTCCGTGCCGTTGTGGTTGGTCGGGCTCATGCTGAAGATGGCCTGTGTCCCGACCAGTTCCGGCGTCGTTTCGTAGGCGTCGCGCAGCGCCGTGCGGAACGCTTCCGTTCCGGGCTTACCCGCCGGCAGGGCGCGGGGGATGGCGTTTTCGAGGATCAGATAGGCGTCCCAGATCGTCGCGCCGAAGAGCGAGCGCGTGCCGGGGCCGTATTTGCCCTCATAGGCCTTGATATAATTGAGCGCGACGGGCTTGACCGGATCATTCTCGGCAAGCTGCTCGGCGACGAGGACGGGGGGAACGGCCAGCATGACGCCGTCCAGCCCGCTCTTGCCGACGCGCAGCACGTCGGGATTGGCCATGCCCTGGTTGATGTAGATCGCGCCGTCATAACCCTGGTTGCGCAATTCGAGCACCGGCGCGACGCCCGGCGTGCCGGAAGCGCCGATGACCACGGCATCCGGTGCGGCGGCGATCACGCTCAGCACCTGCGCCGTCACCGACGTATCCTTGGAATTATAGCGCTCGTCGGCGACCACCTTGACGCCTCTCGTCTCGGCGACCTTCTTGAAGGCGCCGATGAAGCTGTCGCCAAAGGCGTCGTTGAAGCCGATGAAGCCGACCGTCTTGTCGCCGTCCTTCTCCATCTGGCCATAGACGCGGGCAGCCATCGCCGGCTCTTCCGGCGCGGTCTTGAAGACCCACTTCTTGTTGCCCTCGACCGGGCGGGCGATGACGGCGGAGCCGGCGGCGGAAACCATCGCCGTCTTGCCCGGGCCGGCCACTTCCACGACGGCGAGCGAGGTGGGCGTGACGGACGGCCCGAAGATGATGTCGACCTTCTCTTCCTCGATCAGCTTCTTCGCCGCGCGCACCGCCGCCGACGGATCGCTGGCATCATCGAGCACGATGTAGCGAATCTCCTCGCCGCCGACCTTCCGCGGAAGGATGTCGATCGTATTCTTGACCGGAATACCGAGCGAGGCCGCCGGCCCCGTCAGCGACAGGATGGCGCCGACCTTGATCTCGGCCAGAGCCTGCGATGCCATGAAGACGGTGGATGCGAGAACACCGATGAACCCCACATGCGCGAGACGACGCATGAATCCCTCCCTAGTTGAAATCTCCCCAGACGGAACCTTCCTGGATTCCGCCCGCGCCTCCCAGACGCAAAAAGTATTTAACATGTTCATTTTATCAAATCAACGGCCCGATTGTGGTTTGCCAGTTTCGTGAAGACGAAACGGAAAAGGCCGGGAACCACTGGCTCCCGGCCTTCAACGCCCTGGATTCAAGAGGACTGGCAAGCCGCCTCAGGCGGCAGGCAGAAAGCGCTTCAGATCGAGACTTTCGTCGGATGCCTCGGCAAAGACAGGCGCGAGCGACGTGCCGACGAAGCGCCGGGCGGCCATATGATCGGCCGGGCGGTTGACGCTTTCGACGCCGAGCAGGCGCGTCCCGCGATAGCAGAAGACGGAAAACCGCCCGCTCTGCGGATCGCCGCGCAGCACCGTGCGGTCGTGGCCATGGATCAGGCCGGCGATCTGCAGCTTGATGCCGCCCTGGTCGCTCCAGAACCACGGCAAGGCTGCGTAAGCCTCGTCCGCACCGGCCAGGACGCGGGCGAGATGCCGGCCCTGGTCGATGGCATTCTGCACGCTTTCGATCCTGAGCGGCCTTTCCGACTGCGGATGCGGCGCGACCGCGCAATCGCCGATGGCCGAGATATCCGGATCGGATGTCCGTAACCGCCGATCCACGACAATGCCGCCATCCGTCGCAAGGCCCGATTCCGCCGCCAGCCCGTCATTGGCGATCACGCCGACGCCGACGAGAACCAGATCCGCTTCGAGCGCGTCGCCGGAGGAGGTGACCGCCTTGGCGACGCGGCCATCCGCGCCCGCCTCGAAACGGGCAACGCCCTCGCCGAACAGGAAACGCGTGCCGCGCGCCTCATGCATCGCCCGGACATGGTCCGCCGTCGCCCGCGACACTGCGCGGCCGAGAAGCACGGGAGCCGCCTCGACGACCGTGCAGGCAAACCCCAGATCGGCGGCGACAGCGGCGAATTCGAGCCCGATGAAGCCCGCCCCGACCACCACCGCCCGTTCCGCGCCACCAAGCCGCGCCTTCAGCGCCTCGGCATCGGCACGGCTGCGCAGATAATGGATGCCCGGCAGGTTTGAGCCGGACGCCGCCAGCTCCCGCCGCCGCGCGCCGGTCGCAAGCACGAGATGGTCGTAGGCAAGTTCCCGGCCCGAGGCCAGCCGGACGGTTTTCCCGGCCCGGTCGAGAACAAGCGCGGGATCGGCCCCGGCGAGATCGATCCGCTGCGCGGCAAGGAAATCCGGGCTGCGCAGGTCGAGCCCCGAAGCCGGGATCTTGCCGAGCAGGAAGGCCTTCGACAGCGGCGGACGCTGGTAGGGCAGGCCCGGCTCGTCGCCGATGAGCGTGATCGGCCCGGAATGCCCGACCTCCCGCAGCGAGACCGCCGCCTGCAAGCCCGCCTGCCCCGCGCCGACGATGACGATGCGATCCGGCATCATGGCTAGACCTGCCGCTCCGGAACGCGCACCGCGATGCGCTCGACCTGGCCGGCGAAGAGCTGGCAACTCAGCCGGCTGCAGGCATCGCGCGGGCTTGCCGTGCAATCGAGCATCTCGCTTTCGGTGTCGCCGATGGCGTCGAGGCCATCGGCCCCCTCCTCGACATGGACGTGGCAGGTGGCGCACATGGCCGAGCCGCCGCATTCGCCGACAATACCCTCGACACCGTTGAGGATGGCGGCCTGCATCACGGACGTGCCGGCTTCGGCCTCGATCAGCCGTTCGGAACCGTCGGGCTGACGGAAAACGATCGTCGTCATGATCGCGCCTCCCTCAGTTCGTCCAGGCGACCGGAACGGAGGTCGGGCCGCGGAACACCCAGCCGGCCCAGGTCACCGGCCCCTCGCCCTGCCGCAGCCCCTTCAGCCGGCGGAAGAGCGTTGGCAGCGCCACCTCGCCCACCTGCACGCGGGCAGCCCAGGTGCCGAGACAGAAATGCGGGCCGCCGCCGAAGGCCACATGCGGCTTCTTCTCGCGGTTGATGTCGAACTTTTCAGCATTTTCGAACACCGCCTCGTCGCGGTTGCCGGAAGCGAGCACGACGCCGATCCTGGCGCCTTCCTCCAGAACCGTGCCGCCCAACTCGACGCGCTTCGTCGTCTGGCGCGGATACATGCCGATCGGCGAGACCCAGCGCACGGTTTCCTCGAAGACGTTGCGCCACTGGGCCGGGTCGGCCTCCGCCTGTGCCCGCTGGTCGGGATTTTCGAGAAGGGCGGCCACGGCGGTGCCGATGGCGTCGCGTGGCTCGTTCAACCCGCCGCCGATGATGACCTTCACATTGGCGGCGATCTCCTCGCGGTTCAGCGGGTCGGCCGCATGCAGCATGGCGGAGATGATCGAATTGTCCGGATTCTTCTGCAGATAGGGGATCATCTCGTCCAGCGCCGCATCGACGCCGGCCGCCGCCTCGTCGCTACGCCGCCAGATTTCCGCGTCATTGCCGTAATTGCCGGTGCCGTCCATCATCGCCTGCGACCAGATGGCGAGGTTCTGCCACGGCACGTTGGTAAGGCCGAGAAGGGCTGCGAGCGCACGCGAGGCGCAGGGCGCGGCGAAGCTGTCGAACAGATCGGCGGTTTCGCCCTTCTCGATCATCCGGTCGATGAGATCATCGACGATGGACTGGAAGACCGGCATCCAGTGGCCGCGGATGACATTGGGGCGAAGCGCCGCCTCGCAGGCCACCCGCTCCCGCTTGTGGACCGCGCCGTCCTTGCGCAGCATGGTATGGCCCATCACCCGCTTCATCAGCGACTGCGCCTCGTTGGCGCTGAACGTCTCCGGATCGCGCTCCAGCTGGACGATATCCGCATGACGCGTCACGAGATAGCGGTTGGCGGCCGGCACGAAGCACACCGGCTCCTTCTCGCGCAGCTTTGCATAGGTCGGATAAGGATCGGCAAAAAGTTCGGCAAGATGCACGTTCTCGCCGACCGTCACGGATTGTACGGTCATCGGTTCCTCCCATAGGTCCCCACGGTCAGGTCACCGGGGGCAAATCGTCGGGCTCCTCCTCTGGAACCCAGCGGCGAGTTTCAGCCGGGCATATTCATTTGTAAAACAGATATTTCCGTATTATTTTTCGGAAAATCCAATTTATAGGCGCCGTCATGGACCAGCCCCGCTTCTCGCTTCGCCAGATCCGCTACTTCCTCGCCGTCGCGGAGGCCCGCACGATCAGCGAGGCGGCGGTGCGTCTCGCCATCTCCCAAGGGGCGCTGACGGAGGCGCTGGACGAGCTGGAAAGGCAGATGGCGGTGCGCCTTTTCGTCCGCCGCCGGGCGCATGGCGTGTCGCTCACCCGCAGCGGGCGGGAACTGATCGCCCATGCCCGGGCGCTGATGGCGGCGGCAGCGGAGTTCCAGGCGGCGGCGGAAAACCGGGGAAGCGCGCTTGCCGGCCGGGTTTCCATCGGCTGTTACATGACACTCGCCCCCTTCGTCATGCCGGCACTGATCGGCGCTTTCCGCACGCATCATCCTTCCGTGGAACTCGACGTGTTCTACGGCTCTGGAGAGGAGATCGGCCAGCGCCTGCACGAAGGCCATCTGGATTTCGGCCTCGTCTACGACTTCAACCTTTCGGCGGCAACCGCCTGCGACCCGCTCTACAGGGTGCGGCCGCGCATCGTTCTTCCCGCCGAGCATCCGCTGGCCGCCGCCCCGGAAATCGACCTTGCCGCCATGGCCGGCGAGCCGCTGGTGCAGTTCGACGTGGAGCCGGCGCTGAGTAATACGCGGCGCATCTTCGAAACCCTCGGCGTGCCCCTGAGGCAGGGGCTGAGCGCGCCGAGCATCGAGCTGGTGCGCTCGCTCGTCGGCCACGGTTTCGGCTATGCCGTGCTGCTACATCACCCGCCGGGCGATCTCAGCTATGAGGGGAAGCGGCTGGCCGTCCGGGAAATCGCCGGCCTCGATTTCGCCTACGATGTCGTGCTGGCCCGCTCCACCTACCTGCGCGCGACGCAGCGCAGCGAGGAACTGCGCCGCTTCTGCCTTTCCCGCTTTGCAGGTGGGCCGGAAAGCGCCACTCCGCTTCAGGCCGTCGACGTTTCGGGATGAAAGGTTTCGATCTGCGCATCTGCGACGGAAAAGAGCAGATGCGCCACCATGACTGCAGGCTGGAAAGGATGCCTGTCGAGCCCGGTCTGGTCTACGGTCCGCGCGTTGAGCCCCGCCCGATCTCGAACAGATTCAGGAAGGGGCATCCGTCGCGCATGTGACGAACTCGGCCTTTCCGCAGTTCGACGTCAATCCGAAAACCAGCGGTCCGGATTTCGGTCTCAGATCAGTTTGACATGACGACTGATTCATGCGTCATATAGGTTGCAAATCTTTACCGTCACCGGCGTGTGCAAGATTTGTGGATGCGCGCTGCGAACATCGGTCCGCGTTGCGCATGGGAGATGTCGACAGGCTGCGAAATAGGGAGGAGCAGCAATGAACCGAATGATCAAGAGGGTCGCGTTTGCGGCCAGCGTTGCCTTTTCCGTGGGCATGCTTGGCCCGGCGATGGCGGAGGATATCAAGATAGCGCATGTCTACAGCAAGACCGGCGCGCTCGAGGCTTACGCAAAGCAATCGCACAATGGCCTGATGATGGGCCTCGAATATGCGACGAAAGGCACGATGGAGGTCGGGGGCCGGAAAATCGTCGTTATCGAAAAGGATACCCAGCTCAAGCCGGATGTAGCCCGCACTGTCCTTGCCGAAGCGTATGGCGACGACGAGGCCGACATCGCTGTCGGGCCGGTTTCCTCCGGCGACGCGCTCGCGATGCTGCCGGTCGCCGAGGAACACGAAAAAGTGCTGATCGTCGAACCGGCGGTCGCCGATTCGGTGACGGGCGAGAACTGGAATCGCTTCATCTTCCGCACCGGCCGCAATTCCTCGCAGGACGCCATCGCCAACGCCGTGGCACTCGGCAGCAAGGGCGTTTCCATCGCGACCCTTGCCCAGGACTACGCCTTTGGGCGCGATGGCGTCGCAGCCTTCAAGGAAGCGCTGCAGAATACCGGCGCAAAGCTGGTCTTCGAGGAATACGCTCCGACCGATACCCAGGACTTCACGGCGAGCGCCCAGCGCATTTTCGATGCCTTGAAGAACCAGCCGGGGCGCAAGGTTCTCTTCGTCATCTGGGCCGGCAGCAACAACCCGATCGGCAAAATCAAGGCGATGGAACCCGAGCGTTTTGGCGTCGAGATCGCCACCGGGGGCAATATCCTGAGCGCCATGCAGGCCTACAAGGCCCTGCCGGGCATGGAAGGTGCGACCTATTATTACTACGAGATCCCGAAGAATCCGGCGAACGACTGGCTCGTCGCCGAACACCGGAAGCGCTTCAACTCGCCGCCCGATTTCTTCACCGCGGGAGGCATGTCCGCAGGCATGGCGATCGTCGAGGCGCTTCGCAAGACCGGCGGCTCCACCGACAGCGAAAAACTGATCGCCGCGATGGAGGGCATGGAGTTCGATACGCCGAAGGGCAAGATGATTTTCCGCCCCAAGGACCATCAGGCGCTCCAGTCGATGTACCACTTCAAGATCAAGGTCGACCCGAACGTCGAGTGGGGAATTCCCGAGCTCGTCCGCGAATTGAAGATCGAGGACATGAACGTCCCCATTCGCAACTGACCGTTCCGGGAAGTCCGCCGGCGGCTGCAAGCGCCGCGCCGGCGGACTTTTCTCCCGCGACCGGATCACGGAGGAACTTCCTTGACCAGCGAGCATCCGATCCTGGAAACGCGCGACCTGACGATCCGCTTCGGCGGACACGTCGCCGTCGATCGTGTGTCCTGCGCCTTCAACCGAGGGACGCTGACGGCGATCGTTGGCCCGAACGGCGCCGGCAAGACAACCTATTTCAATCTGATTTCCGGGCAGTTGCGCGCGACGGCCGGCAAGGTGATCCTCAACGGCGAGGACATAACCCGCGCCTCCGTGCCGAGCCGGACGGAAAAGGGCATCGGCCGGGCATTTCAGCTCACGAACCTCTTTCCCTCGCTGACGGTGCGTGAAAACGTCCGCCTCGTTTCCCAGGCGAAGGCGCACAAGGGGTTCGACTTCTTCTCCATCGCCGGGAACCACGTCGAGCTGATCGAGCGCACCGAACATATCCTGGCCGAGGTCAAGCTCATCGAGAAGGCGGACCTGACCGTTGCAGCCCTTGCGCACGGCGACCAGCGCAAGCTCGAGGTGGCGTTGATGATCGCTCTCGCCCCGCAGGTCCTGATGTTCGATGAGCCGACCGCGGGCATGAGTGTCGACGAGGTTCCCGTGATCCTTGATCTCATCCGAACCCTCAAGGCCGACGCCGACAGAACCATTCTGCTGGTCGAGCACAAGATGGACGTCATCCGGTCGCTGGCCGACCGCATCATCGTTCTGCACAATGGCGCGTTGGCGGCCGATGGGCTGCCGGCCGATGTCATCGCGTCGCCCGTCGTCCAGCAGGCATATCTTGGCAGGGACCCGGAAGAACCCGGGCCGGCGATCAGGGAGGCCGCCGATGCCTGAACCGATCCTGACGCTTGACGGCGTCCATACGCATATCGGGCCCTATCACATCCTGCACGGCGTCGATCTGGCCGTACCCGAGGGCGGCGTGACGATGCTGCTCGGCAGGAACGGCGCCGGGAAGACCACAACCCTGCGCACGATCATGGGGCTGTGGAAGGCAAGCACGGGAGCGGTGCGCTTTCGCGGCGAGGACATCACCGCGCGCGACACGCCTTCCATTTCACGAAAGGGCATCGCCTTCGTTCCGGAGGACATGGGCATTTTCACCGATCTCACGGTGGCGGAAAACATGACGCTGGCGGCGACAAGAGGCGCGCCCGACAAACGCCGTCTCGACTGGATCTGCGATCTTTTCCCGCCGATCCGCACTTTCTGGGATTCATCCGCCGGTACGCTGTCGGGAGGCCAGAAACAGATGCTTTCCGTGGCCCGGGCGATCATCGAACCGCGCGACCTGATCCTGATCGACGAGCCGACGAAGGGACTGGCGCCGGCGATCATCAAGTCGATGACGGGCGCCCTGAAACAGTTGAAGGAAACCGAGACCACCATCCTGCTCGTCGAGCAGAATTTCTCCATGGCCCGCGCGCTCGGGGACACCGTCGCCGTGATGGATGACGGACGCATCGCCCATGCGGGAGATATGGCAGCGCTGGCGGTCGACACCACGCTTCAGGAGAAGCTGATGGGACTGAGCCTGGAGGCCCACCAATGAGCGATACCGCCATTCGACCGAGGATGGAGCAGACCGGGGTGGCCGACCGGCTGAAGACCGCCCTGCCGATCCTTCTCGTCCCGGTTCTCGCCGCGCTGGGCTTTGCCGCGATCGGCGACATGACGACCTGGCTCACGCTCACGGTCGCAGGCCTTGCGATGGGCCTGATGATCTTTGTCATGGCATCCGGGCTGACCGTGGTTTTCGGCCTCATGGACGTCATCAATTTCGGCCATGGGGCCTTCGTTTCCGTCGGCGCATTCGTCGGGTTCACGGCGTTGGCCTGGATGGGCGGCTGGACGGCGTCTCCCAGCGTCCTTCTCAACCTTTCGGCGGTATTTCTGGCGATCTGCGCGGCGGCCCTCGTCACGGGGGCCATGGGCTACGTCTTCGAACGCGTCATCGTGATGCCCGTCTACGGCCATCATCTGAGGCAGATTCTCGTGACGATGGGCGGCCTCATCGTCACGCAGCAGCTCATTCACGTCATCTGGGGTCCGGACGCCATCCATCTGGCCCGGCCGAGTACGCTGCAGGGCTCCATTATCATCGCCGGCGCCGCCATCGAAAAGTACCGCATCATGGCGGTCGGCATCGGCTTCGCCCTCTTCCTGGCGATGCGATACGTGCTGCGCTCGACCAAGATCGGATTGCTGGTCCGCGCGGGCGTGGAAAACGGGGAGATGGTCGAGGCGCTCGGCTACCGCATCAAGCGTCTGTTCCTGCTGGTCTTCATCGCGGGTTCGGCGCTCGCCGGCCTTGGCGGGGTGATGTGGGGGCTCTACCAGGAGACGATCACCGCGCACATGGGATCGGAGATCCTGGTGCTGGTCTTCATCGTCGTGATCATCGGCGGCCTCGGCTCCATCGAGGGATGCTTCATCGGCGCGCTGATGGTCGGTCTCCTGTCGAACTACACCGCCTTCCTCGCCCCAAAGATCGCCCTTGTCTCGACGATCGCGCTGATGGTCGCGATTCTGATGTGGCGCCCGCAGGGCCTGTTTCCCGTGGTGAAGGCAAAGTGAGGCGGACAGGATGCTGAAGACCCTTCTTTCCGGTGACTATCCCCGCAGCCGCATTCTCAGCCTCATCGTGCTGGTGATCGGCATATCGCTTCTCTTCGCACCGTTTCTCTATCCCGGCACGAAATCCCTCGACACGGCGGCGAAGATCGCGATCTTCGTCGTGCTGGTGGCAAGCTACGACCTGCTTCTCGGCTATACGGGCATTGTCTCCTTCGCCCACACCATGTTCTTCGGCATCGGCGCATATGGAACGGCGCTCGCGCTGTCCTCCATGGGGCCAGGCTTCACGGCGATCATCCTTGGCACGCTCGCCGGGGCCGTGGTTGCCGCGGTTTTCGCGCTTGCCATCGGACTGTTCTCGCTGCGCGTGAAGGCGATCTTCTTTGCAATGGTGACGCTTGCCATCGCCGGCGCCTTCGCGGTCCTGATGTCGCAACTGTCCAGCATCACGGGCGGCGAGGATGGTCTGACCTATCGCATACCGCGGGAACTCACGCCGGCCTTTCGCCCGACCAGGGAAAAGATCCTCGGCGTGGCGGTCACCGGGCGGCTGTTTGCATATTACCTGATACTTTTCCTGTCGGCCTTCCTGTTCCTGGTGATGCTGCGGATCGTCAACTCGCCGTTCGGGCGTACGCTCCAGGCGGTGCGCGACAACGGCTTCCGCGCGGAAGCGATCGGCTACCGCGCGGTCTGGTACCGCACGGCGGCGACCGTCCTTTCGGCGGTCATGGCCGCACTGGCAGGCTCGCTGCTCGCCATCTGGCTGGGGTATACCGGCCCCGCAACCACGCTCTCCATGGAAATCATGGTCGACATTCTGCTGATGGTCGTGATCGGCGGCATGGGCACCATGTATGGCGCGGTGATCGGGGCGACGATTTTCATTCTCGCCCAGACCTATCTTCAGGATGCGATGAGCGTGGCCGCGAAGGCGACCGAGAGTTTGCCGCTGGTGCCCATACTTGTGGCGCCGGAGCGCTGGCTGCTCTGGCTCGGAGTGCTGTTCATCCTGTCGGTCTATTTCTTTCCCACGGGCATAGTCGGACGGCTCAGGGGCCGGAGCGGATGATGGAGAAGCGCGCCTGCCGCCTGGCCGTGCGGTCCGCCGGAAACATCCGCCCGGGACGCAAGCCTGTCGTTCTCCTGCACGGGTGGTCCTGCCACAGCGGATTTTTCGATCCGCAGTTTTCCGCTCTTGCCGGGGAAACGATCGTCATCGCACCCGACCTGCCGGGCCATGGCAGGACCGCAGACAAGAGTGAACTCACGATAGAGGGAGCTGCCGACGAGGTTGCGGCTCTGCTTTCGGAAAAAGATCTGCACGACACCGTGCTTGCCGGCTGGTCGATGGGCGCGCATGTCGCCTACAGCCTGGTCGAGCGGCATGGAACGGAACGACTGGCATGCCTCGTCATCGAGGACATGACCGCGAAAGTGCTGAACGACGACGGCTGGAAGCTCGGCACGAGCGACGGCACGGATTCCGCCCGAAACGCGCAGATACTGGGTACGATCGAATCTCATTGGCCTCAATTGAGCTATCGGATCGCGGACCGCATATTCGCAAGGGAAGCCGAGACCGATCCAGAGATGCTGGCCTTCGCCGTTACGCAAATCGGCGCAGCCGACCCGAAACTGCTGAGAGCCATGTGGGCCTCCCTGACAGCCCAGGATTTCCGGGCGCTGCTCCCCGGGATCGACATTCCGGCGCATCTGGTAACGGGCGCGCGCAGCAGGCTTTACCATCGGCGCGTGGCGTCATGGCAGGCAGAGCACATCAGGCACGCGACGATCCATACGTTCGAGGCATCGGGACATGCCCCGCATCTGGAGGAGCCGGGCAAGTTCAACCGTCTGCTGCTGGATCTTGCCACCGGCGTCCTCTGAAACGCGCCCGGTCTACCCCTTCTCGACATCCTCGACATATACCAGGGCGCGCCCTTCGCAAATCCGCCTGCCGTCAGCGGTCTCGCAGATGGTCTCGAGGTCGACCAGATGCTTTTCCGGCCGCAGGCGCGTGATGGTCACCCGCGCGGTCAGAGGCTCGTCATAGGCCGCCGCGGCAAGGAAATGCATTTCCTGCTTCAGATAATTCGTCCCGAAGCCCGGCAGCTCGACGCCGAGAAGATAGGAGAACAATCCCCCGACTAGAGGCTCGGGCACGCGATCCGGCACGCTGTCGAGCCCCGCCAGATCGGCATAATCAGCCGCGTCTCCTGCCTTGTAGGTTCGTGTGACGGAAGCGGTGTCACCCACGGCCAGCGTCATTGCCTGCTCCTTCTTCCAACATGCATTCTCCCTGCAGCACCACCGCGTCGTCGCTTTTCCGCCGCACGCTGACTTGCAGCCGGCCCGGCCCGGCTTCCTCCGCATTGCCGACACGGATCACCAGCTCTTCCCCGGCATAGGCGGGGTTGGGAAACATCAGGGATTGCATCTCGTGCGATTGTGCCGGTGCGGCCTTCCGGATAAGCGCCCAGACCCGGCTATAGAGAAGCATGCCGTGCGACACCGTTCGCCCGAAACGGGTGCGCGCTGAAAAATCAGGATCGACATGGATCGGATTGTCGTCGCCGGAAATCCTTGCAAACCGGTCGAAATCCGTTTGGCTTGGCGTCCATTCCGCCTCGAATGCCATATCCGCCATTGTCAGGTCTCTCCCACGGTCCGCAGATAGGTTTGCTTCAGGATGTGTTTTTGCACTTTGCCGGCGGCCGTTCGCGGCAATTCCGTCGCCACCTGGAAACCTTTGGGCACCTTGTAGGTGGCGAGCCGCTCGCGGCACCAGAGGGTGAGTTCACCGGCATCGACCTTCCGATCGGGTGCGACGATCAGATACGCGACGCCGACCTCACCCCATTTCTGGTCCGGTACACCGATGACGACGGCCTCGATGATCGCCTCATGGGCCGTCAGAACCCGCTCCACCTCGGCCGGATAGACATTTTCCCCGCCCGAGATGTACATGTCCTTGATGCGGTCGACGATATAGAAATACCCGTCGGCATCGCGCCGGGCCACATCCCCGGTCCTGAGCCAGCCGTCCTCCGCGAAACAGTCACCGGTCGCCTTCGGGTCTTCGAAATAGCCCGGCGTGATGCCAGGCCCCCGGATCTGCAACTCGCCCTCACCTTCGTGGCCGATGGTAGCTCCGTCAGGGGAAACGAGACGGACTTCCGCAAGGATCTGAGCCTTGCCGACGGAGCCGATCTTCGCGGCCGCATTCTCCTTGTCCATCAGAAAGACGGTCGGGCCGGTCTCGGTCATGCCCATCCCGTTGCAGATGGTGAGGCCATGTTTTTGATATGTCTTGAGAAGCGCGGCGGAAATCGGCGCGCCGCCGCAGCCGAGCGAGCGAACGGCGGAGAAATCGATGGAAGGAAAACGGGAATTGAGAGCGAGCGCCTGATAGATCGCCGGGACGCCGAAAAAGGCCGTGACCTGCTTCGCGTCGATGAGGTCGAGCACGGTCTCTTCATCGAACTTCCGCAGGATCGTCGATGTCCCGCCCGCAAGGAAAAGCGGCAAGGTGAAGAGATTGATGCCGGCTGAGTGAAACAGCGGCAGGAAATTCAGGGCCTTGTCGGTGGAGACGAGATCGACGGCCTGCGAATAGTTGATCGCGTTGGCCCAGGCCATCGAAGCCGTCTGGATAACGGCCTTCGGAACGCCTGTCGTACCGGACGTGTAAAGCAGATACCAGGGGGCTTCCGCGTCTGCTTGCCCTGTCCCGAAGGGGCCGGGAGGCGCAGTTTCGATCATCGCATGCATCGTGCCGGCCGCATCGCCGCCGGCTTCGATACCGGCGAGGACCGTGCCGCATTCCTCCGCAAGCTCCCTGGCGGTCCCAACGTTTTGCCGATCGAAGAAAAGCAGCCTTGCACCCGAGCGGCGGATCACCGGCGCGAGTTCGGCGGGCGGCTGGCGCCAGTTCAGCGGCACGACGACGAGGCCGGCTTTCTGGGCGGCGAACAGGAGAAGGAAGAATTCCGGCCGGTTCTGGCAGAGAATGGCGACACGGTCGCCTCTCGAAAGACCGGCGGAATCGAGCGCCCAGGCAAGGGCATCCGCCCTTTCGTTGATGGTCCTGAAGGTCAATTGCGCACCGCTTTCGTGGTCGCGAAACGCGATCCGTTCCGGTGTCAGCTCCGCCCGCTTGGCCGCCATATCGGTGACCCGTTTCATGTCATCCTCCTCCGTTTGGCGCGAGCCGGTCAACCTTCAGCGCTGTTCCATGAATGCCCGCATCCGTTCGATCACTTCATGTCGGGCGACCAGCTTCAGGAAGCTGCTTTTTTCGGCCGACAATCGCCTTTCCACCTCCATGCGTCGACTTTCGTCCCAGATGAGGGCGCGGGCCGCGCGCAGGCTCTCCCTCTCCTTCTTCCGGAGAACGGCCAGATGCTCCTGAAGCTTCGCTTCGAGCTCCCCGGCGGGCACGACAGAGCTTGCCAGTCCCAAGGCAGCCGCCTGCTGCGCATCGATACGCTGGTTCAGAAGCTGGATTTCGAGCGCCCGCCGGGCGCCGATGCGCTCCGGCAGCATGGCCGTCCAGCCGCCATCGGGAGCAAAGCCCATATCGACGTAATAGGGCTGCAAAAACGCGTCCTCGCTCATGAGAACCAGATCCGCCGCAAGCAGGAAGCCCAGAGACCCACCGGTAACCGGCCCTGAGACAACAGCCACGACGGGGTTGGGAAACGCCAGCAATTCCAGGATGGCGTCGTTGAGCAGTCCGACCAATCGACCGGAATATGCCAGCAACGCTTCCAGATTCCCGGCCCGCTCCAGGAAGCCGGCGATGTCTCCGCCGGTCGAAAACGCCCTGCCTGTGGCGGACAGCACGAGACACCGTGGGCGTTCGGCACATGCCTGCCGCACGCCCGCGATGAATTCCTCCAGCAGTTCCGGCACCAGGGCGTTCGTACGTGACGGCCGGTTCAGCCGAAGCCGCGCAACGTCCCCCTCCTCCTCCACGATGACCAACGGCTCCCGCGAACGGTCCTCCTCCAGCCTGGGCACGGTCACCTCTTCAAGCCATGAACGATCAGGTCGTGTGCGCTCTGGACGACGTCATCGATGGTCGTGTTTTCACCGAAGATGACTGCCCGCTCTCCGAGAGACCGTGCGATGCCCATAAGCGCCCACGCGCGGATTTCGGCGTCGCCCGGCCGTATTTCGCCAACCTTCACCGCTTCCGCAAGACCGTGCCGATAGCCGTTGGCGAATGTCCGGAAATAGGCGCGATATGCTTCCGGATCGACGAACTGCGCCTCCTGCACGATCCGATACAGCTCGGGATGCGCGGCGACAAACGTCAGGAAAGCCCGAAGCCCTTCGCGTTCGGCCGTCAGGCGGTCGGCAATCCCATGCGTTGCCATGCTGATTTCATGACGAAGGCTTCGCCCCATCTCCGCGACGAGTTCGGAGAATATCTCGTCCTTGCTCTTGAAATAGATGTAGAACGTACCCTGAGCCACTCTGGCGACCCGGGTGATTTCCCCTATGGAAGCCTCGTTGAAGCCAAGACGCCCGATCACCATTTCGGCAGCGGCCAATATCGCTCTGCGCGTGGCTTCGCCTTTTGCGGTTTTCGGTTCCTTGGCGGCGGGTATGCTCTCGTTTCGCATCATCGCATTCTCGTTGTGAATTATGAATCAGTATTCATGTAAGAAGCGGAGTTGCAAGTCCCGACGCGTTGTTACCCTTCGCAGATCGAAAAATTAGATCAAATCAGGCGACCAAAGGCGGCTCCTGCAATCCGAGTTGCACAAGGTCGTCGGCTCACAAGATCGTGGCCAGATGCGAATTGAGGCGGGTCGGATGGATGCGAAGAATTCTCTTCGCCCGACCCATCCCCCGCACGACGCTATTGGTTGAAACGGTTCACATAGGTCGTCTAAGGCCTAAGGACGCTGGAATGTCAACCGACGGCGCGCCGGTTCTCAGCCGCCAGAAGATCCCCTGCAACACCCGTCGATCGTAAACGCGGGCGTTACCTCGAACCTTCGTCGGCAGAGGAGGAAAGATTCTAAAGCCGGTCAGCTGCCGAGCGCCTGCTGGTCGTCGCGGCTCAGCACGACGAGGGCGGGGCGCGCCGGCAGGCCTTCCTTGAAGTCCGGCCAGTTGGTGCCGGCATCGGCGATGGAGGTCGCGTCCTCGTCATCCTCGAAGCGCAGTTCGCCGGGATGCTGGATGGAGACGAACACCGTCTTGCCATCCGGCGTGAATGTCGGCGAACAGCATTCGGAACCGACCGGCGCGACGTAGAACAGCTTCGGCAGCGCTCTGCCCTCGCCTTCGGTGTCCATCACGAACAGGGCGTCCGCAATACCTGCCGGCGGCGGGCCGTCGGTGGCAACCCAGAGACGGCCTGCCGGATCAACCGAGAGGTTGTCCGGATCGGTGAACCAGCCGTTATCGGACGTGGCCGGATGGAACATCGCGCCTTCCTCGGGCACGGCCGGATTGCCGCAGAGCACAAAGACGTCCCACTTGAAGCTCGCAGCGGCGTAATCCGGCTTGTCCGGGCTGCCCGGCGGCATCAGTTCCAGCAGATGGCCATGCGGGTTCGGGCCGCGCGGGTTGGCCGGGTTGACCTGCTCCCTCTCTTCGCCTTCGCCCGCGGCCAGACGATCCTCGTTCTCCGTCATGGCGACGTAGAGCTTGCCGGTCCTCGGGTGCACAATGAAACCTTCCGGCGCATCCATGGGAGTGGCGCCCAGAAGGTCGGCCGCGCCGCGCGTGTTGAGCACGACGTCGGCCTGGTTCCCGAAGCCGGCTTCCGCCGTCAGCGGGCCCTCTCCGGCGACGAGCGGCAACCACTGCATGGTGCCGTCGCTCGAGAATTTCGCGACCGAGAGCGTGCCGTTGTCGAGCAGGTCCCGGTTGGCGGCGCGGTCGTTCGGGTTCCACGGATCGCGGCTGACGAAGCGATAGAGATATTCGAAGTCGTCGTCATCGCCCATGAACACCACGACATGGCCATCGGGAGCCACGGCGCACTGCGCACCCTCATGGGTGAACCGGCCGAGCGCCGTGCGCTTCACCGGCTTTGCCGTCGGATCGAGCGGGTCGATCTCGACCACCCAGTCGAAGCGCATCCACTCGTTCGGCTCCTCCTCGAACCGGAAGCGCGGTTCGATCCGGCCGACCCCGTAGATGTCGTTGTCTTCCTCGTCCCAGCCCTGGCGCTCAACGAGTTCCTGATTGGCCAGCGTCTTGAAGTCTCCGGCAAACACGTCCATAGAGCCTTCCTCGCCGGAAAGCATGGTGCCCCAGGGTGTGATGCCGCCGTTGCAGTTCGAAATCGTGCCGAACACCGTCCTGCCGGCCGGATCGGCCTTGGTCTTCAGGCGGTCGTCGCCGGCGGCAGGCCCCGAGATCGCCATCTCGGTGCCCATGTGGATGCGGCGGTTGAGCTTGCCGTCAAGGACGATTTCCCATTTGTTGCCGGCCTTGCGCACTTCGAAGACGGAAATGCCGACGGCCGCCATGATCGCGCGGATCTGGTCGTCGGTCAGCTTCTCGCGATAGTCCTCGTCCTTCAGGCCGGGGAACATCAGGAAGGGCGTGGCATATTCGTGGCTGACGATCATGAGGCCGTGATCGGAACTGTCTAAGCCGAACGGCAGCGGCATGTAGTAGGTGAAGTCGTTGTTGTAGCCGAACTGACGTTCGGCGGCCTTGCCGTCGAGCTTGGCCACGTCGAAGGCCGGGCTGTCCGTGAACAGCGCGTCGCCCCAGCGCGCCAGGATCTGGCGGCCATAGCCTTCCGGCCAGTGGTCCTCGCGGTCGCGCACGCGCTTGAGTTCCGTGAACTTGAGCGTGGAGGTGTCGGCGGCCCTGGCTTCGCCGCCAAGGAACGGCATGGCGACGGAGCTGCCCGCCAGCGCCAGCAGGCCGGTCAGCACGCTGCGGCGCTCGATGCCGGTGGCCAGCACCTCTCCGTAGGTTTCTGCGAATGCGCGGCGCGGATTGGGGCGCGGCCTCGTCTTCTGACGGTTGGACATATCGACTCCTGATTGTGATGCGTTTCGATAAAGCATGCTGCAGATCAAGCGCCGCATACCCGGCAACGCCTGCTTTAGGCAGATCATTTGAAGCTTTAATGACACATGTGAGCGCGGCTCTCAGGCGACCGGCAAGCGTACGCGCACCTCAACGCCCTCGCTCCTTCCAGAACGAGACACGACGTCGACCGGCTTCAATATGGTCTGCTATCGCATTGACGATGGCCAGTCCAAGCCCCGACCGGCGCGAAGCACATTCGCGCGGTCGCGCCACCCATCGGATTCAGCCCTGCTCACGACCGCAAGGCGGGCAGGCGCACATGGAATTCCGCCCCGCCATCCCTGCTGGCGCCGGCAGTAACCTCGCCGCCGTAGTCCTGAACGATGTTGAAGGTTATCCAGAGACCCAAACCGGTGCCTTCGCCGACCACCTTGGTCGTGAAGAAGGGCTCAAAGATCTTTCCTCGCTCTTCCTCGGGTATCCCCCGGCCGTTGTCGCTGACGATGAGCTCGACCATGCCGCCCTGCGATTTCGCGCTGAGGTCGACTTTTCCATCGGGGCGATGGGCGACCGCGTGGAGCGCATTGTCGATCAGATTGACCACAACCTGGTGAATCTGCCCCTCATGCGCCTCCACCAACAAGCCGGGCTCACTGTCGATCGTCACTTTGGCGCGCGAATTCTTTGCGCGGATGGCAAGCTGAGCGGAATTGCGCAGCACCCGATCAATATCCACGGCATGACGTTTGCCGCTCTCGCTGAACGACAGACGTCGCAGGTTCTTGACGATGTCACTGACACGGTCGGCGCCTTCTATGGTGCCTTCCAGGAGCGGCGCGATATCGGCGAGGATTGCATCGATCTTCAGGCGCTTGCGAAGGTCCGTGACGTCTTCGCCACGGGAATCGTCATGGATGGCGTTGAGATAGGAAACGAGATTCTTGCGATAGCGGTCGAGCGTATAGATATTCGCGTAGACGAAACTGATCGGGTTGTTGAGTTCGTGCGCCACGCCGGCAACCAGTCGGCCGAGGCTTGCCATCTTCTCCTGTTCGACCAGCTCGCGTTGCGCCTGCTGCAGTTCGAGATGCGCCTGGTGGAGCGCCTGATAGGCCTGACGCAACTCGCTGATCGGTCGCCCGGTCAGCACTGCGCCGAAACGCCGGCGACGGCCGTCGAACAAGGCGGAGCAACGCATCGCCAGGCATTTCTCATGCCCTCCCGCGGCCCGGAAATGCAAATCGCCTTCCAGCACCCTGCCCTCGTGGCCGGCACTCATCAGCCTCCCGGCCTCCTTGCGGTCGGATTCGACCACGTAATCGAAGATCCGCGTGCCGATGACGGCCGCTTCCGAGTTTCCGATCAGGCTTAGAAACGCCGGATTGACCTTTCGGATCACCCCGTCGCTGCCGCAGGCGATGAGGATATCGGAGACGGACGCCACGACGCTGGAGATAAAGGTCTTCGCCTCCTCGAGCTCGGCGTTCTTGCGCTCGAGATCCGTCTCGTTGCGCAGCAGCTCGGAATAGACCTCGTCCATACGGTGGATGACGTCGACCCACATGCCTTCGCTCGAACCGTCGAGCGCGAAGACCTCGGGAAGAGAGATCTTGCTGATCAGGTTTTCGCTGGTCGGGCGTTCCGTCTTGTCAGTCAGTTTCGTCATCGCGATAGCGCCTCAGGTCGTAGCGCTCGATCTTGCTCCGCAATCCGACACGCGACAAGCCGAGTTCGTCCGCGCTACGGCTGATATTGCCGTCATGGCGGGCAAGAGCCGCCTCGATCGCCGATCTCTCGATCTCCGCGACGATATCCTTCAACTGACGCCGCGCGCCGTCGGATGCCGCAGCCGGCGCCATTTCGCCGTCGCGGATGGCGGGTGACAGAAGTTCGGGAGGGAGCGGCGAATTGTCGTCCGACAACACGGTCATCCGCTGGATCTCGTTGTGGAGCTCGCGCACATTGCCGGGCCAGACATAGGCCGTCATGAGGTCGAGGGTACGCGGGTGGAAGCCCGGCACCTGGCGGTTGAACGACTGGTTGATCTGGGTGAGCATCCGCGCGGCAATGGCCGGAATGTCGCCGGCCCGGTCTCTGAGCGCCGGCATGTGGATTGGAAAGGCCGCCAGCCGGTAATAGAGGTCTCGGCGGAACCGGCCGGCGGCGACCTCGGCGAGAAGGTCACGGTTGGTGGCGGAAATCACCCGGACGCTGACCTTGCGCGGCCGCTGCGCCCCGAGCGGGCGGATCTCGCCCTCCTGCAGCACGCGCAGCAGCTTCACCTGGAATGCGGGAGAGGTCTCGCCAATCTCGTCGAGGAAGATGGTGCCGCTGTCGGCGAGCTCGAAGAGGCCGATGCGGTCCTGGTAGGCACCGGTATAGGCGCCCTTCTTGCAGCCGAACAATTCGCTTTCGAGAAGTTCGTCGGGCAAGGCGCCGCAGTTCTCGACCACAAATGGCTTGTCCACGCGCCCAGACTCCTGATGGATCGCGCGGGCGAGAAGTTCCTTGCCCGTCCCCGAGGCACCGGTGATCAGAACCGAGACGTCGTAGCGCGCAGCGCGTCGGGCAAGCGCGATGGAATCGACCAGCGGACTGTCGCCCTGGTGGACGATGCGGTCGAAGCCGAAGGAATGGCCCTGGTTGCGGCGACGATCGCTGATGACCTTCCTGAGCGCATCGCTCGCCGGCTTCACCTCGATCCGCATGTCGGCGACTTCGTGCTGCAGGCGCCAGAGATTGGCGCTCTCGCGCACGCAGTCGATCAGCTTGTCGGGATTCCAGGGCTTGGTGATGTATTGATAGATACCCGCGTTGTTGACGCCCTCGATGATGTCGCCGGAATCGGTATAGCCGGAAATGATGATGCGGATCGTGTCCGGCCAGAGCTCGCGCACGCGCTTCAGGAATTCGACGCCGGATTCGCCCGGCATACGCTGGTCGCACAGGATCACCTGCACCATCTCGCCCTCGAGCACCTCCTCTGCCTCCTTGGCGTTGCGGGCGCCGATGACCTCGAACTCGTCGGAAAGCACCCGCTGGATCGCCTCGATCGAGCGCAATTCGTCGTCGACCACGAGAACGGTGGCGTGCGGGCTGGTCATCACATGCTTCTCCTGCGGTCATTCTCCACGTCGCCGGCGCGATGGATTGCGAGGGTCACCGGCGTGCGCGATTTCGGCGTCTTGCGGATGAAATTGTAGCGCGCGACGTGATAGCTCGGATCGAACCCGTAGAAGTTTCGCCGCATCCGCCGCAGTTCTTCTTCCCGATAGGCGGCGAGGGGTTTTTCGGCCTCGTCACGGGCGCGGCGCGCCCGCTTTTCGACAATGCGTCCCGCAAGATCCGGGGACGCCGCGAGTGCGACGGCGGCGCGACGCAGTTCTCCGTCGGCGGCATCGACATCGCCCGGCAGGCGCCGGGTCGCCAATCCGAGATCGATAGCTTCCTCGATCCCCATCGGCAGGCGCGCCTGCGTCACGCGGCGGGCGCGATCCTCGCCGACCCGGGCGGGCAGGAGATAGGTCCAGTATTCCGAACCGTAGAGATTGCCCATGTCCTTGTAATGCGGATTGAGGATGACGCCGTCGCGCATCCAGACTTCGTCGGCCGCCAGCGACAGGAAGACGCCTCCCGCCCCGGCATTGCCGGTCACGGCGGCGACAACCAGCCGGTCGTCGGTCTCGATGATCTCACGCACGAGGTCGTTCATCGCGTTGATGTTGCGCCAGGATTCATCGGCTGCGCTGTCAGCGCTTTCGATCACGCCGAGATGGATGCCGTTCGACCAGCAGTCGGCGTCGCCCCGCAGCACGAGAACGCCAGGCGCACGCGCCTTCGCGGCCACGATCGCCTCCCGGAGGAGATCGCAATCCCCGGACGACATCGCGCCGTTGTGGAAGCGGAAATCGAGGAAGCCGACGCCGTCCTCCTCGTGATAGCGGCATGGCCCGGGACCGCTGACGACGGGTAACGTCGCCGCATCCGCGCCAACGAGGTGAAGCGCCGGCAGCTTCAGGCTGCGCGCTTCCGGCCGACGGAGCTGGCCGATCCAAAGGGCGCCTTCGCGGAATGCGACGGCCACCGCCTGCCGCGATCGCGCGACCAGCGCACCGGGCGGTCCCGACACTCCCGCCGCCAGCCCGGCATCGAACACCAGAAAGGGGTTCCCGCCAATCGTCAGTGACGCTCCGGGATCGCCATCGGATGCATGAATGATGCGAAGCGCGTCTTCCGCCGACTGGACCGTGGGATCAAGAACCCGATCCGACTTCCGGCAGGCAGGCCGCTCGCGCCCCCTGCCCCAGTTCGCCGGCATGACGGGACCTTCGCTGCGCTCGATGCGGCCGAGCGCCTTGAACACACAAGCCGTTGCGGCCTCGGTCACCTCGTGCCGGTAGATGCTCGATTTCCGGGTGGCCCGCATCGGGAATTCCGCCCAGGCCCAGACCGGACCGGCGTCGATCTCCTCCCGCGCTTCGATGAGCGTCACGCCCCAGGTCGCTTCGCCCTCGAGGATCGCCCAGTCGAGCGCGCTCGGTCCACGGTCGCCGCGTATGCCGGGATGGACGATCAGACAGAGCGTCCGGCGCCAGACATCGGCCGGAATCGGCCGCTTGAGGAAGGGGGCGATGATGAGGTCGGGTGCAAACAGCGCAATCGCTTCGCGGGTGAGGTCGTCATGGATGTCGAGTTCGACCGATACCTCATGTCCCGCATGTCTGAGATCGACATGCAGGCGCTGGGAGAGCGAATTGAAACTGTGACAGAGCAGCAGGATGCGCATCGGCTCCTCTCAGCAGATCCGGGGCAGTTGCTCGCCCGAGAGCCAGTCGACGATGCGGCCGCCGCCGAACGAGGTCGCCATCTGCACGAAGCAATTTTCGTCGGCAACGGCATGGCCGATAAGCGTCGCCTCGGCTCCGAGCGGATGGGCGCGCATCGCCGCCAGCACGGCGTCAGCGCCATCCGGCGCGACCACCGCGACCAGCTTGCCCTCGTTGGCGACGTTGAGGGGGTCAAGTCCCAGGAATTCGCAGGCTGCGGCCACCTCAGGCTTGAGGGGGATCGCCTCCTCGTCGATATGGAAACCGATCTTCGACTGGCTGGCGATTTCATTCAGCGTCGCGGCGATCCCGCCGCGCGTCGGGTCGCGCATCAGCCGGATATGCTGGCCGCCGGCCGCGACCATCGTCGCCACCAGCCCGTGCAGCGCCGCGCTGTCGGAGACGATCGCCGTGTCGAATTCCAGGTTTTCGCGCTTCGACATGACCGCCACGCCATGGTCGCCGATCGAACCGGAGACGATCACCGCATCACCCGGCCGAGCGGCGTCGGCGCGCAGGTCGAGGCTACCGGGAACCATGCCGACGCCGGCCGTCGAGATGAAGACGCCATCGGCCTTGCCGCGCTCGACCACCTTGGTATCGCCGGTGATGATCGGCACGCCGGCCTCGCGCGAGGCGGAGCCCATGCTTTCGGCGATGCGTTCGAGATCGATGAGCGGGAAACCCTCCTCGATGATGAAGCTTGCCGAGAGATAGAGCGGAACGGCGCCGGCCATGGCGATGTCGTTGATCGTACCGTGGACGGCGAGCGTTCCGATATTGCCGCCGGGAAAGAAGAGCGGCGAGACGACATAGCCGTCCGTCGTCATCACCATGCGACCGCCGGGCACCGAAAAAGCCGACTGGTCGTTGCCGGCGCGCAGCCAGTCATTGTCGAAGGCCTTGTGGAAGATGCCCTCGATCAGCTGCCCCATGGCCCGGCCGCCGGCGCCGTGCGAGAGATCGACGCGGCCGTTGGCGATGTCGAGCTTACGCTTGTAGGCCTTGACCACCATGTTCATGCGACGGCCCTCCCTGCATCCTCTTTCCGCACCTTCTCGCGGAAGCGGCCATAGGTCCAGTGGGCAGCGCAGGCGCCCTCGGACGACACCATGCAGGAGCCCATCGGCGTATCCGGCGTGCAGACGGTGCCGAAGAGCTTGCAGTCGGCGGGCTTCTTGACGCCGCGCAGGATGGCGCCGCATTCGCAGGCCGGATTGTCCTTCGCCGCCGGCGTCACCATGGAGAACCGTTTCTCCGCATCGTAGGCCGCATATTGCGGCCGCAGCCGCAGCGCGCCATAGGGCACCTGTCCCAGTCCCCGCCATTCGAAGCTTTCGCGCAGCTCGAAGAAATTCGCCACCTCGGCCTGAGCCTTCTCGTTGCCGAGCGTGGTGACGGCGCGGATATATTGATTCTCGACCTCGTGCCTGCCGTCATTGACCTGCTGGACGAGCATCAGGATCGCCTGGATGACGTCCAGCGGCTCGAAACCCGCCACCACGACCGGCTTTCGAAACTCCTCGGCGAAGAATTCGTAGGGTTCCGTGCCGATCACGGTCGAGACATGAGCGGGTCCGATGAAACCGTCGATCTTGATCGTGCCGAGCTTGCGGACGTCGGGGCTCTCCAGAATGTTCTGGATCGCCGCCGGCGTCAGCACGTGGTTACAGAAGATGTAGAAATTGCCGAGCCCCCTTGCGATCGCCGCCTTGAGCGCGAGCGCGGTGGGCGGCGTCGTCGTCTCGAAACCGATGGCGAAGAACACCACTTCGCGACCGGGTTCCGCTTCCGCGATCCGCAGCGCATCGAGTGTCGAATAGACCATGCGGATATCGGCGCCGGCCGCCTTGGCCTTGAGCAGGCTTGATCCATTGGAGCCTGGAACGCGCATCAGGTCGCCATAGGTGCAGAGCGTGACTTCGGGCCGCATGGCAAGCGCGATCGCCGCGTCGATCCTGCCGATCGGCAGGACGCAAACCGGACAGCCCGGCCCGTGGATCATCCGGACATTCGGCGGCAGCAGGTCCTCCAGGCCATAACGGGAGATGGCATGCGTGTGGCCACCGCAGAATTCCATGAAGTGATAGGAACGCGCCGGGTCGGCGACCGCCGCGATCTGCCGGGCAATATCCCTGGCCAGCCTGCCGTCGCGATATTCGTCGATATATTTCATGCCGCATCTCCCATCGCAGCTTCGCGGATCAGGGCAAGCGTCCTTTCCGCCTCTTCCGGATCGATTTTCGCCAGCGCGTAACCGACATGGAGCACGACAT
The DNA here is from genome assembly GCF_042429745.1 of Neorhizobium puerariae. Classification (NCBI taxonomy): domain Bacteria; kingdom Pseudomonadati; phylum Pseudomonadota; class Alphaproteobacteria; order Hyphomicrobiales; family Rhizobiaceae; genus Neorhizobium; species Neorhizobium puerariae. Next base: position 184,438 of record NZ_JBHMAA010000018.1, read on the forward strand.
AGTCGCCGACCTCGATGTCATCGACGAGCGCCGTCGAGATGATCTTCGAGACACCGTCGAGCGTCACCTTCGCCATGTTGTCGGGCAGCACTTCCTTCACCTGGACCGGTATGGCTAGGCACATGTCCGGCTCTCCTCCACTGATGCGTATTCGTTGACGATGACCTGGCGCGCAAAAGCCGCCTGGCCAAGTGCGATGCCGCCGTCATTGGCCGGCGCCAGTCGCGGCAGATAGGGATCGAGGCCGCGCTCCCGGAGCGATCGCGCGAGCCCGGCCGCAAGGACGCGGTTCATCATGCAGCCGCCGCCAAGCGCGATCCGCCGGGTGCCGAGGTTGCGCGCTCCCTCCGCCGCCCATTCCGCAAGCCCTTCGATCAGGGTTCCGTGAAAAAGGTCGGCTGCGGCGGGGGCGTCCTGATCCTGCAGAGCGAGATGCAGGATGAGCGGATGAAAACCGAGCCTGCCGCCGCTAATCGCGAAACCACTCTGCAATACCCTGGGATTGCGCGCCAGGGCCTCGAACTCCATCGCCGCCTGTCCCTCATAGCTCTGGACGCGGCGGACGCCGGTTATCGCTGCGGCGGCATCGAAAAGCCGCCCCAGGCTACTCGTAACCGGAACCTGCGTACCGCGCTCGAACATCGCCGTGAGCTGCGCAACGCCGCTGTCGCCCGGCCAGAGCTGTGGTGCGAGGGCGATACATCCGGCCGCCTGGAGAGCCGCGACACCCATGCGCCATGGCTCGCGCGCCGCACGGTCGCCGCCCGGCAGCGGCAGCGGCGCCAGGGAGCCGGCGCGATGCCAGCGATGACCATCGAGAGCCAGCATTTCGCCGCCCCAGCTCGTACCGTCGGCGCCGAAGCCGTGACCGTCCAGCGCAAGCCCGAGGACCAATCCGGAGAGCTGATGCTCCGCCGTCACCGCCGCGATATGGGCGACATGATGCTGGACCGGCACGACAGCCAGATTCAGGCTCTCCGCTATGCGCACCGAGCGAAAGTCAGGATGGAGGTCGCAGGCCGCGAATTCCGGCTTCACGTCGAGGATCGAACAGAGATGGCTGACCGCCTCGCGCTGGAACCGGATCGCCTCGGCATTGTCGAGATCGCCAACGTGTTGGGACAGAAATGCCTCGCGGCCGCGCGTGACGCAGATCGTGTTCTTGAGATCGGCACCGACCGCGATCACCGAAGGGCCGTCCGTGCCGATATCGACAGGCTCAGGCACGAAGCCGCGGGCACGGCGGATGAAGGCTGGCACACCGTCGATCACCTGCATGACGGAATCGTCAGCCCGGACGGCGATGTCACGGTCGTGGGTCACGATCAGGTCCGCGATCGCGGCGAGACGGCGCTCCGCTTCCGCGTTGTCGGCGACGAGCGGCTGGCCGCCGGGATTGGCGCTGGTCGCGACCAGCGCCGGAAAACAGTGCGAGCTTTCCGCCAGCGCATCGAACAGCAAATGGTGCAGCGGCGAATAGGCCAGCATGATCCCTGTTCGCGCAAGTCCCGGCGCGATGAGACCGGAGAGTTCATGCGCACGCGGCTCCACAAGGACGATCGGGCTGGCAGACGAAGCCAGCAGCGCCTCTTCCGCTTCCGTCAGCCGTGCAAGCGCCCGTGCCGCGTCAATGTCGCGAACCATCACGGCGAAAGGCTTCCGGTCGCGCGCCTTGCGCGTCCTGAGGAGATCGATCGCCGCATCGTTGCGGGCATCGCAGAGAAGATGGAAGCCGCCGATCCCCTTCAGCGCGACGATACCGCCTTCCGCGATCTTCGCGGCGACCCCGGCGATCGGGTGGCTGAGCCTTGGCCCGCAATCCGGGCAGGCGACGGGCTCGGCATGGAAGCGCCGGTTTTCGGGGTCGGCGTAGTCGGCGGCGCAGGCCGCGCACATCGGAAACGAAGCCATCGACGTCTGCGCCCGGTCATAGGGCAGCGCACGGGTAATCGTAAAACGCGGTCCGCAATGGGTGCAGTTGACGAAGGCGTATCCGAAGAACCGGCTCGACGGATCGGTCTGTTCCCGACGGCATTCGGAGCAGGTCGCAGCGTCGGCACCGATCCGGGTCGCGCTCCGGCCAACCAGGCTTTCGCGGATATCGAAACCTTCGCCACCGGCGGGATCGAGTTCCAGAACGTCAATCGAGTCGATACGGGCGAGCGGCGGGGCCTCGTTGCGGATCATGTCGGGAAAACGATCCGCATCCGGCCCCTCGATCTCGATCAGCACGCCGGCACCGTCGTTCAGCACGAAACCCGACAGCCGCATCCGGCGTGCGAGCCGATAGGCAAACGGCCGGAAGCCGACGCCCTGTACGGCGCCGCGAACCCGCAGCCTGAGCCGGCGGACGGGGTTTGCCACCGATCGTGCGATCGCGCCGGCCATGGCTCACGCCACCTTGGAGCGCGAGGCCCGGCTGGCGGCAGAAGCCTGGAGCCAGGCATAGAGCGCTTCCATACCCTCGCCGGTTCTGGCGGAGACCGTCAGCGTCTGCAGGCGCGGATTGACCCGCAGCGCATTGGCGATGCAGAGCCCGACATTGAAATCGAGATGCGGCAGCAGGTCGGCCTTGTTGAGGACCATCAGGTCGGCCGCGGCGAACATATCCGGGTACTTGAGCGGCTTGTCCTCGCCTTCGGTGACGGACAGGACCACTACCTTGTGCGCCTCGCCGAGATCGAAGGCGGCGGGACAGACGAGATTGCCGACATTCTCGATGAACAGCGCCGAACCGTGCTCGGGCGCGAGATCCTCCACGGCATGGCCGACCATATGGGCATCGAGGTGACAGCCCTTGCCGGTATTGATCTGGATCGCGCGCGCGCCCGTCTCGCGGATGCGAGCGGCGTCGTTCGAAGTCTGCTGGTCGCCTTCGATGACGCTGATCGCCAGGCGGCCCTTGAGATCGTTGATGGTGCGCACAAGCAGGCTGGTCTTGCCCGAACCGGGACTGGACACGAAGTTCAACGCGAATATGCCGTTACGATCGAAATAGCGCCGGTTCTCGGCGGCATAGGCGTCGTTCTTGGAGAGGATGTCGCGCTCGACCTGGATGATCCGCTCCTGGCTCATGCCGGGAACATGGACACCGGCAATGCCCTGGCCATAATGGACGCTGCCGTCATCGGGATGATGGTGGTCGCCATGGTGGTGATGGCCGTGGTCATGATCGTGATGCTGCTCGTGCCCATGGTCGTGATGATGGTGGTGGCCATGCGCATGGGCATGGTCCCCGCCCTCGTGCTTGTGGCCCTCGATGGCCGACGTTCCGCAGCCGCATACCGTACACATCAGATCACCTCCATGTCCCTGATCTTCAATTCGTCACCCGCCGTCATCTGAACCCGGTGCCGCCCGCAATCCGGACAGGCGCCGAAGCGTTCGGCCAGCGCCACCGTCCTTTCGCAGTCCAGGCACCAGCCCTCGCCGGGAACCCGGTTGATTTCGAGCGTGGCGTCTTGCGCAATCGTGCCGTGCCGCACCGCCTCATAACAGAACAGCAGCGCATCGGGATCGGCATGGCTCAGCACGCCGACGTCGAGCCTGATCGACCTGACGCGGGTTGCACCATGCTGCCGGGCGGTCTTGCAGGCGATGTCGATCATGCTCTCCATCAACGACATCTCATGCATGGGCGGCCTCGCGAATGCCGACCTCGAAGGAGACGCATGGATCGAAGAGCAGGGCAAGCAGGGAAACCGATCGCGCCGCCGCCTCGCCCGTACCGATCCGCGACGACAGCAGCCTCTCGACGAAAGGCCCCGCCGGATGAAAATTCCACTCGGTCGGCGCAAGGATGCGATAGGCGGCAAGCCGGCCGTCACCGCCTATCTCGGCCTGATGGTAGAGCCGGCCGCGCGCGCATTCCACCGCGCCATAACCGCCCGCGCCCGGCGTCGGCCCGCCGGCGGCAAGCGACGGCCAGTCCGGCTCGCCGGATGCCGCGAGGCGCACGAGCTGGACGAGGCAATCACGAACGTCACCGATGCGGGCAAGCAGGCGTCGCGCCAGATGCGGCTCCTGGGACCAGGCGCCGCCGCCGTGGCGGGCGAATGCGCCCGTCTCCAAGACGCGGCCGGGCAGGCGCGGCATGCCGGCGTAATCCGGTTCACTGCGGAGACAGGCGATCACCTCGGCGTCGTCTTCCGCCGTCAGCGGGTCCGGGCTGCATTGCGCGAAAGCCGCGACATCGCCGAGATCCCCAAGCATTGCAGAAAGGACGGAACCGGCCGGCGGCGCATCGCCATCCTGGGGAATACCCAGGGCATGCGCCGCAGCGGAAAGCCGTACTGCATCGGTCCCCAGGCTGTCTTTCGCAATCTGTCCGTTCCGCGCCTGCGACACGATCGCCTGCGAGGCCGCGAGTGCCTCACGCAGTTGCCGGCCGACCCCGGCCGCCATCATCCCGGGGAGAGGCGTGGGCCAGTGCAATATCAGGGCGCGAAGGGTTTCGAAGATCCGCTCGGCCAGCAGGCCGGCGCCGGCGGCGATGCGCTCCTCACCGCTCATCGGCATGCCCGCCGCGTTGAGGACGGCGATCCTGGATGCAAGCGATTGCGCGAAACCGCAAAGCGAAAAGACCTGTCCCGCCAAAACCGGCGCTTCCTCCGGCCGGCGGCCGACGAACATGCGGGCGAGCCCCCGGGGCCGGTTCGCCGTGACGGCGACCGAGCAGGCGAGCGTGCGCGACACCGTTACATCGATCCGGATCGTGCCTGCACCGAGGAGATAGGTCATTCCGGCATCGCCTCCTCGTGCTTGCGGAACTTGCCGCGTAACAGGTCGCGGCGATTGAGGGGAGCCGGAGGGGCCGGCGGCGGTTCGAGCGCGGAGGGATCGAAGAAGGCCCGAATGGCCTCCTCGGCGGTTTCCAGCGCCGTCTCCATGGTTGCGAATTCGAAAACGGGCGAGAACAGCGAGCAGGAGGCGATACGCCCGATCGTATCAAGCTCTCCGGCGATGAAATCCACCTCACCCGCAGGCAGGCCGATCCGGACGGTCGTGCCTATCGCAGCGGGCGCGGCGGGCGGCGCATCCGGAAGATGGAGCGCCACGAGGTTCATGAACCAGGGTGTCGTGACAATCCCGAAGACGCGGCCGCCATAGGCCCGGAAGCCGGTGGCGGCGACGCCGAGCGCCGGGTTGCAAATCGGCACGTCGGCCATGGCGGTGGCGTGAATATGCCTGTAGCAGTCCTCAAGCCGCCGCCCGAGCGTAAGGGCAGGATCAGACCCGGCGCGCTCAGCCTCCATGGCCCAGCCTCATGAACTTCGATTGAAGCGCATCGCAATTGGGGCAGCGCCAGTCTTCCGGAAGATCGGCAAAGGGCGTGCCGGGCTGGATCTGCCAGACCGGATCGCCTTCCGCCGGATCGTAGACATGCCAGCAGATACCGCATTCCATCCGGTCGTCGTCCGACAGGGTCTCGCGCTTGCCGAAATTCTCAAAGGCGCTCATTTGAAATAAGCCTCCTCGATTTCGCGCAACCGCGCCTCGGAGTCCCGGAAATCCTCCTCGGCCGCCAGTGCGACGGAGGGAATGCCGCAAATCTCAAGCGTATCGAGAATGATCGCGTCCATGGCGTTGTAGAACTGGACCGACCAGACATTGCGTGCGCCCGTCGCCACCACGCGACAGGTGCCGTAGCCGCGCGAGGTGAGCTGCACCGGCCCCGCGCCGAGCGTCTCCTGCAGGAAGGCCATGTCTTCCGGGCTCATGGGGAAAAGGGAGAACGTCATGATATGAGCCGGATCGCCATCCCGGTAGCGGCCGATCCGGTCGCCGATCTCGGTCAGCACGGGCATGACGTTCATCGCGCCGGCGGGCGCGGGTCCGTGGCTGATGGTTGCAGGCAGGGTCGAACATGCCTGCTGGACCGCGGCAGGAATGCTTGCCACCTCGATATAATCGGCGACGAGCCGGCCGTCGGCATCGGTAAAGCGGATGCGCCAGACGCCGGCCATGACGGCTTCCTGCATCTGGGCGGTAATGCCGTTCGAAAGCGCTGCAACGCCCGCGACTTCGCCCTCGCCGAGGGTCTGGGTGATCAGTTCCCTGTCATCGTCCGGATAGTCCGTGATATCGAACAGCCGGCCCGGTTGGTCGGCCTTCTGGACAGCGAGCGCATCGGCGAGCTCCGGCAGGAGCATCGCCGTCCGCCGACATCGGCGGATCATCTCCTCGGCGCTGCTGGTGGCAAGGAAATTGAGCTTGCGCGCACGGAGAGGCGGCTCTGCGCCGATCGGCATGACGGTCATCGCCGCGTCTTCACCCTCGGGGGCGACCCAGAAACCAGCCTTCATCGCACGATCTCCCTGCCGGCATGCGTGATTTCGACCTTCGGCCCGCCCGAGGGCACCATGACCGGCGCATCGGGGGCCAGCCAGGCGGCGACCTTCTCGACATATTCCGACCAGTCGCGAATCTTGCCGAGCACGCCGATAGGCTGGTCCCGGCGCGTCACGACGAGGCTTGGCATGACGACGACATTGAAACGGCTCTTGAGCTTGTCCTCCGCGGAGCGGCTGACCACCCCGCCGCGCAGACGGCCGCGGAAGAACTGCAGGAGTTCGGGAAGAACCACGGCGACGTCGTCCGCCTCGGGGCGCTGTCCCGGATCGCCGGTGAAGAACAGCACGGCATTGTCGGGCTCGCTCGCCCCCGGGGCGAGGAAGGCGTCGATGTTCGTCTCATCGACGACAGGCAGGCGCGACCGCTCGCTTAACGCGCGGACCAGGGCAGATGGCATTGTCTCCTCCACATATCACCATGCAAAACGTTCCGAATGATGATGTGCAAACGGCGTGCCAGACCGGGGAAAGTTGGATTCCGTTGATCTGGAAGGGAAATATTCGCCTGAGGCCCAGTATCGAGCATCCCTGAGTGGAAAGTCAATTTCCATTGCGGAAATATTCTTTTCAGTTGTCGCGCAGATGCGCCGGCAGTTCGGGCTCGCGGGAGATCAGATCGGCGAACAGGGACGCGAACTCCCTTCCCTCGACCGCCTCGGCCAGGCCCGCAAGCGCGTCATCGATCGCGCGCGCCTCCGCGGCATCGAGCACGCGGATGGCCGAGCCGAGATGCGTGAGCAGATATGTTCCCGCAGGCTGCGGACCGACCAGCATCAGCGAGATCGTAAAGACCTCGCCGTGACGCTCGCACCGAGCCATGAACGCGTTGCTCTCGATGATCCGCATGGGAATGCCTATGCACATGACGCCTTTCCTCAATTCTCGATATCAAACAAGATCGGGAGCCGCCGGGCGCAGGGTTTCCCGAGGGCTCCCGACAGGCCTCAGCCTTGGGAAATGGTTCAGCCGGCAAGCAGGGCCGCGCCGGCAAGGGCCACAGCCCAGCCGGCGATCCGCATCGCTGCCTGCCCGGCTTTACCGAACCTCAGCGAGGCCAGCCCGATACCGATGGCGTGCAGTGCTATCGTCGCCGCCAGGAAACCGGCGACATAACCGCCTGCATGCGCCATTGCCGGAAGTTCGGTGCCATGGGCGTGGCCATGGAAAAGCGCACAGACACCGACCACCGCCGCCGCCACGGGCGTCGGAACCTTCACCTCGAAGGCCACCAGGAGGCCAAGCACAGCCACCGTCAGCGCGATCCCGCTCTCGACCATGGGAAGCGGCAGCCCGTAGATCCCCATCGCGCCGCCAACGGCCATCAAGGCCACGAAGGCGGAGGGAATGATCCAGCGCGCCTTGCCTCCGAGCGTCGACGCCCAGAAACCGACCGCGACCATGGCGAGGATATGGTCGAGGCCGCTGAACGGATGACCGAGGCCGGCAAGCGCTCCATCCGCATGCAGCCCGACATGGGCATGCGCGACGCCCGGTAGCGCCAGAGCGGCCAATGTCGCCGCGATCCTTTGGTATTTCATGGATGTTCTCCTCAGAGGTTCAGTGCAGCCGGCTCGCCACGGCGCTCATAGTTGTCGAAGTCGATATCGTTTTCGAGGAGCGGCGGCGCGACCGCCCCCTCGGGCCGTGCGGTCACCGGGACGCCCCAGTCACGCAATATCCGCACGGCGGTCCCGATCGCCGCCGGAATCACCGCCCTGACGGGTTGGGTCAGCGAACCGCCCCAGTCCTCGAGATCCAGCGGCTGGCAGCCGATCAGGGCCAGCCGCTCGGGATAATGCCCCATCAGATCGGCAGCGCTCAGCACTTCCTGGAAACCGGTCTGGTGCAGGCTCATCTTCTTGGCGCCCGTGAATTTCGGCACCTCATCATCTTCCACGATCTTCATCGTCCCCGGTTCGAGGCCGTAGTCGATGGCGTCGAAAACGATCAGGCGGTCGTGCTCGTTGACGAACTGGACGAGGTAGAGCCCCTGCGTCCCGCCATCGAGAACGGTGACGTTCTCAGGCACTTCGTAAGCCTTGTGAAAGGCCTCCACCGCGCGGACGCCGAAACCCTCGTCGGCCCAGAGGATATTGCCGATGCCGAGCACGAGAATGCGAGGAGTCGGCTCGGATTCGAGAGGGCAAGGGACCGTCATCTAGTCCTCCCGGTCCTTGAACAGCCGCTCGCCCGAGATCATCGAGGATATGATGCTCTGCCGGCTCATGATGTCCTCGCGGACGGCGACATAGATATGGATCATTACGAAGGTGAGGATCACCCACATGCCGAGATGATGGAAGGTGTGGATATCCTGACTGTTCGGCCAGATCGAGAAGACCCAGCCAAAGAGGGCATATTCCCAGCTGTCGCGGCCGGCGCCCTCGCTATAAAGCGCAAAGCCGGTGATCACCATGAAGAAAAGCGGCAGCGTGAACATCAGGAACATGGTGAACTGCGCCAGGGGATTGTGGCCGACATATTTCTTGGGCTGTCTCGCAAGGAACGTGTACCAGCGCACCTCATGAAGCCATTCCTTCCAGAAACGGCCGCTCCAGAAAGGCACGTAGAAGATTTGCCGCGCGTGCACATTGCCGACGAAGGCCCAATACACCCGGAGGATCAAGGCGACGGCGAGGATCTGCCCCGCCGCGAAGTGGGCGAAGCGGATATAGCCCATCAGGAAATTGGCGCTCGCCTCGCCGGGCACGGAGGGCAGCGGCGACCCGATGAAATAGCCCGTCAGCGCGAGCGTCAGGATCGAAAAGGCGTTGACCCAGTGCCAGATGCGGACCGGAGCTTCGTAGACATAGACGCTGTGACGCTCGGTCGCCTTTTCGCCATGGGCATCGGCGGCGATGGATTCATGAATGGTCATGACCGCCCCCTCACCGGACCTGAACCCTGGCCATTTCCTGCCCGTCCGGACTCATGACATGGGTCGAGCAGGCCAGGCACGGATCAAAGGAATGAATGGTGCGGAGGATTTCGAGGGGCTGTGACGGATCGGACATCGGCGTATCCATCAGCGATGCTTCGAAAGCGCCGATATTGCCTTCGGGGTCGCGCGGGCTGCCGTTCCAGGTGGTCGGCACGACGCACTGATAGTTGTCGATCTTGCCGTCCTTGATCTTTATCCAGTGGGCAAGCGCACCGCGCGGCGCCTCGGTGAAGCCCACGCCCTTGACCTCCTTCGGCCAGGTTTCCGGCTTCCACTTGTCGACATGGGCGGTCGAGGAGTCGCCGGCCTTGATATTTGCGATCAGCTTGTTCTGGAAGTAGCGCATCTGATGACCGGCCCAGCTCGATTCGAGCGCGCGCGCCGCAGTGCGGCCGAGTGTCGAGAACAGCGCCGATACCGGCAATCCGAGATCCGTGAGCACCTTGTCGACCGGCTCCTTGAACTCCGCCTTGTTCTGCGCGTAGCCCACGACCCAGCGGGCGAGCGGGCCGACTTCCATGGCATGGCCGCGCCAGCGCGGCGCCTTGATCCACGAATATTTCGCAGCCTCGTCGAGTTGCTGGATATTGGTCTTGGTGCCCTTGGCATTGGGGCCAAGCTCATAATGTGGCTCGGTGATGCCGTCCCAGGGATGCAGGCCCTTGGTCTCGTCGGGATATTTATACCAGGAATGGGTCACGAACTCCTGGATCTGCTGGGGATCGGCATGGTCGACGGGATGCACCTCCGCGAGGTTGCCGTTGATGATCGCGCCGCGCGGCAGCTTGAGGTTCGCCTCGGAATAGTCGTTGGCGTGTTCGGGCACGTCGCCATAGGCAAGCACGTTCTTGCCCGAAAGGCCGCCGCCATAGAGCCAGTCCTTGTAGAAGGAGCCGATGGCCATGATGTCGGGAACATAGACCTTGTCGTTGAACTCGATGATCTGATCGATGATCGAGGTCACCATGTTCAGCCGTTCCATGTTGATCGCGCCGACGGCGCCCGTGCCGTCGATATTGATCGGACAGGGCACGCCGCCGACGAGCCAGTTCGGATGCGGGTTCTTGCCACCGAAGATCGTGTGAATCTTGACGATCTCCTTCTGGAAGTCGAGCGCCTCCAGATAGTGCGCCACCGCCATCAGGTTGGCTTCGGGCGGCAGCTTGTAGGATGCATTGCCCCAATAGCCGTTCTTGAAAGGCCCAAGCTGGCCGGATTCGACGAACTTCCTGAGACGGGTCTGGATGTCCTTGAAATATCCGGGAGAGGACAGCGGCCAGTCGGAGACCGATTGCGCCAGCGCCGAGGTCGCCTTCGGATCGGCGGATAGCGCCGAGACCACATCCACCCAGTCGAGCGCATGCAGATGATAGAAATGCACCACGTGGTCATGCACCTGAAGCGCCAGCTGCATGAGGTTGCGGATGGAGTTCGCGTTGTCCGGAATGGTGATGCCGAGCGCGTTCTCAACGGCGCGCACCGAGGTCAGCGCGTGCGTGCCGGTGCACACGCCGCAGATGCGCTCGGTAAAGGCCCAGGCATCGCGCGGATCGCGGTTCCTCAGGATGACTTCGATGCCGCGCCACATCGTGCCGGTCGACACGGCGTTGCGGATGATATTGTTCTCGTCGACATTGACCTCGACCCGCATATGGCCCTCGATGCGGGTGACCGGATCGACGACGATACGCTTGCCGGAATTGTCGAGCGTAAAGCCGTTCGGAGTTTGAATTGTCATGCTGGCGTTCCTCCCTGGATATTAGGCGTCGGCTTTTTCGCGTTTGGTGATCACGCGCTTGACCGCGGTCACCGCGGCATGGGCCGCGATTGCGCCGCCGACCACGCCGGCTGCGGTCAAACCGACCGTGTCGGCATTCGCCTCGACCCCGAACTGATGGAGGTTGGTCAGCCGGTCGTAGAAGCTGCCATTGTCCCAGAAGCCGTCTTCCGAGCAGCCGATGCAGCCATGGCCGGACTGGATCGGGAAGGATACGCCGCCGTTCCAGCGCACGGTGGAGCAGGCATTGTAGGTGGTCGGCCCCTTGCAGCCCATCTTGTAGAGACAGTAGCCCTTGCGCGCGCCCTCGTCGTCCCACTCCTCGACGAACTGGCCGGCATCGAAATGCGGGCGCCGGTAGCACTTGTCGTGAATGCGCTGCGAATAGAACATCTTCGGGCGGCCCTGCCGGTCAAGCTCGGGCAGCCTGCCGAACGTGGTGATGAAGGTGACGACGCCGGTCATCACCTCCGCGATCGGCGGACAGCCGGGCACCTTGATGATCGGCTTGTCTCGGATCACCTTGTCGATCGGCGTGGCCTGGGTGGGATTGGGCTTGGCGGCCTGCACGCAACCCCAGGATGCACAGGCGCCCCAGGCGATGATGGCGGAGGCGTCCTCCGCCATCCATTTCAGCTTCTCGACGAACGGCCGGCCGCCGTCGATGCAGAACATGCCGTCCTCGTTGAGCGGCGGATTGCCCTCGACGGCAAGGATGTACTTGCCCTTGTACTTCTCCTTCGTCTCTTCGAGGATCGCTTCGGCCTGATGGCCGGCGGCGGCCATGATCGTGTCGTCATAGTCGAGCGAGATCATCGACAGGACCACGTCCTTGACCAGCGGATGGGCCGAGCGGATGAAGCTCTCGGAACAGCAGGTGCATTCGAGCCCGTGCATCCAGATGACCGGGACGCGTTCCTTGGTTTCCAGCGCCTCGGCCATCGCCGTCGCCGCTCCCGGCCCGAAGCCGAGGCTCGCGGCCGTCAGGCTGCAGAACTTGGTGAAACTGCGCCGGGTAATCCCCTGGCGGCGAATGACGTCATAAAAGGTTTCGGCAGCGGCCATGTTGCTCCTCCAGCAATCCCATCCCGTCACATCGCCCGGATGAAAATCGGGCTCCGTCAGGAATGTCCGCAGCAAGAAGCGGGCCAGTTCAGTTTCCGGCGCTCATTTTCCATCTATATAGCTGAAATATTTAATCTATTTTAGCGACACCTCTTGCCGGCCGGCCATCGCGGCGAGATGCGACCGAAAAGCCGGCTTGCAGGCACTGAAAACTCTCTTACCGCCGCCAGCGGCCCATCAATGGGCGGTGCAGACCATGCAGGGATCGAAGGATCGGATCACATGCTGCAGGGCCGCGGACCTGGCGCCCCGTCCGCCGGTATCGAGGCCGGCCAGCGCCGCCTCGAGCGGACCGGGAACACCTGCGGCGTCGCGAGGCGAGAAATTCCAGGTGGTGGGGGCGATGATCTGGTAACGCTCTATCCGACCCTCCCGCATGCTCATCCAGTGGCCCAGCGCGCCGCGGGCCGCTTCCACCAGGCCGGCGCCGGCCGCCTCTTCCGGCAGCGCGAAATGGCTGCAGAACTCGTCCTTGAGCCTGAGATCCCGCAGCCACCCGCGCATCGAATGAACGAGGAGCGCGGTCTCGATCAGCCGGGCAACGATCCGGGTTCTGACCGACGTGCCACCGTCCCGCGCGATGAGGGCCTGGACAAGCGGATGGCCGGCAATCGCAAGCCGGGCAACCGCACCAGCCTCCGCCGGTGTTCCGGAAAGCCGCGGCGCCTTTGCCCAGGAATAGGCGCGCTCCTTTTCGGCTGTCGGCACGGTTTCGGCATTCCAGGGCCGGTCGCCCGTATCCATGAACCAGGAATGGGCGACATCCTCCGATATGCCGCCGACATCGAGAGGCGAGATCGTGCCATCCGGCTCGCCGATGCCCGATGGCAGCAACGATGCCTCGGCCGTATGATAGGCGCCGTAGGAAAGAAGCCGGCCCGGCCCCTTGCCAAGGCGTGAAAGCCCAAGATCCTCCGCCAGCCGGAGGAAGAACCCGAAGTCGCCGCCGCTTCCGGCTGCGTAGGCCGCAAGCTCGTCCTCCGTTTCCATCGAGAGGATCGTGTCGAGCGAGGCGCCATAGAGCGCCTGTTCGAGAAAGACCTGGAATTCACCCAGCAGGCTGGCGAGCTGCACACGTTCGCCGACATCGATGGTGCGCGTCGTGCCGCCGGGCTGGAAAGCGAGCGAATGGGGCCACTTGCCGGCGATAACGCCCATGACCTCCAGAAGCCGTTTGCGCATCGGCAGGAACTGGGCCGACCCGCTCCCGCTCACCGCCTTGAAACGCTCCACCGCCGGCCCGAACCACGCACGGCCGACATATTCGTCACGGGCGAAATCCGGCATGAAGAACAGGTAGAAGTGGGTAAGATGGTCTGCGATGTTCTCGGATGCATGCGCCAGATTGGCGGCGATATAGCCGTTGGGTGCGGCATGCCCGCCGGCGAGATCGCGCAGCGCCGTGGCGGCGGCGATCGATTGCGACACGGAACAGATGCCGCAGATGCGCGGCGCGATCACCAGCGCATCCAGACCCGGCCGGCCGCTCAGCATCTGCTCGAAGCCGCGATAGAGCGTCGTCGTGACCTCCGCCCGCTCGACGACCCCGTCTCTGATATCGAGCGCGACTTCGAGATCGCCTTCGACACGATTGAACGGCCCGGCAATCACGCGGCTCATTCGGTCGGGTTCCTGCTGCGCCCGGGATCGAGAACGACGCGGTCCGAGGTGGCGTTTTCGCGCACGCGGTCAGGCGTGGCCGATTTGGACAGGGCGGCCAGCGCCACGAACCAGGCCTTGGGCATGTCGAGCGGCAGACCGACGGGGATTCCGCCGACCTTCGGCGTATCGAGAAACCCCGTACGATCCTCGAAAGCGGGCTCGGTGCAGGCAACGCAGGAAAAGCCGCCATGGGTGCAGGAACCGCCGCCGTTCCAGCCGCGCTGGTTGCAGTCGCCGGCGGCCTGGGTCGCCTTGCAGCCCAGATGCTCCATCATGCAGCCGAGATCGGAAAACTTTTCGGCGCTTGCCTTGAATTCATAATATTCGTTGCGGTCGCAACCGTGATGAGCAAGCGTCTTGGCATAGAATTTGGGCCGGGCGAGACGGTCGAGGTCGCGTTCGTCGAAATCGCCCATCTGCAATGCGATGATCGTCTCCATGATCCAGCCGGGATGCGGGGCGCAGCCCGCCACATTGATGACCGGAAGGCCGGAAAGCGAACGGTAGTCGCCGCCGAGCGCACCTCCTGCTTCCGCGCCTTCGTATTGCAGCCCACACGCCTCCGTCGGATCGGGCGCCGCAGCGTGGATGCCGCCATAGGAGGCGCAGGTGCCGACCGCAAGACAGTATCTGGCACGGGGTGCAAGCCGTCTGATCCAGTCGAGCATGGTCCGGCCGGTGCCCGCCAGACGGTTGAAGAGCCCGGTGCCGTTCGGCCCGCGCAGGACCGATCCTTCGATACAGAGAAAATCGAGCGGCCTGGCGCCCTCCGCCACGGCCTCCAGGATCTCGATCACTTCGGCGCCTGTATCCTCGCTCAACGAGGGGTGCCAGAGAAGTTCGATGCCAAATGCCTTGAGTTCCCGGGGCCACCCCTGCGCACCGTTTTCGAGCACCGACATGGTACAGCCGCCGCAACTGCCGGCCTGAAGCCAGAGCAGACTCATGGGTGGATCGGATCTGGTCAAGTTGGCAAACATCGCCATCGAATCTCGCATCTTCGGACGAGGCGGTCAATCACAAGCACGAGCGCCTATGCCCGGCTTCAATTCGCCGGCTCAAATCCCCAGCCGCCATGTGCGAACACCTCGCGCAGAAGGATATGCCAGCTATCCCGGTCGGTCGCCGCGAGGAGTGCGCCGGTTCGCTTGCGGGCGTCGTAAGGTGAACCGTCCAGGCACGCGACATGGGCTCCGGCCTCGGTGGCGATCAGCGCCCCGGCGAGATGATCCCAGGGCGTCAGGCGGTCCAGCATCACAAAGTGACCGTGGCCGCCTGCAAAGGCGCGATACATTTGCGCGGCGCAGCGATGACTTGAGAACATCCGCGCCTTGGCCAGCCTGGCCAGAATATCAGGCTTGATTGCCGGCGGGAGGAAGTCCGTTGAGACATAACCCACCATTTCGGACAATGGCGCGGGATCGGAAACGGCAAGTCGCCTCTCTGTTCCGTCGGCTCCGACCTGGAAGGCGCCGCCACCCGCCTCCGCCATGACCCAGTCGTCGCTCATCGGATCATAGATCACGCCCGCGACGGGCTTGCCGTGGCGAACGACAGCGGCCATGACCCCGAAGAGCGGCATGCCGGCCACGAAGTTCGCCGTGCCGTCGAGCGGATCGACCACGATCGCCGTCTCGGCACGGTCGAGGCGATCGAGCAGATGAGGGTCCTGCGAGGCGCCCTCTTCTCCGACGAACAGCGCGTCCGGCATCATGCCTTCGATCTCTTGGCTCAGGAAACGCTCGGCCGCCTCGTCGGCGGCCGTGACCAGATCGGTCGCATCCGCCTTTGCCCGGACCTCCAGTTCCCGGACTTGCCGGAAGCGCGGAAGGATTTCCCGCCAGGCAGCCTGCCGGAGCTTGTCAGCAAGCTCGCGAAGATCGAATTGCATCGGTACGCCTCTCTTCCCTGTCCGGCGGCCGGCCTCTACACCGCTGCCACGCCCTTGCCCGCAATCCCGGGATTCTTCGTGTCGAGATAGGAGCGCAGTGCCTCCATCTCGTCCGTCTGGATCGCCGAGAACCCGGCCTGGAGCAGTCGTCCCCAGATCGCATCGGGGTCCTTGAGCGCCGCGCTGTCGGTGAAGCCCGGCGAAGCGACGGAATCGAGCGTGTTAACCCAAAGTGCGATGCCGGCGTCATGGAAACGGTGCTGAAGCGCGTCGACCTGGGAAAGGTCCCTGAACGAGGCTTCACACACGAACGGCTTCAGCTCACACACGAGCTTCACCTGCCTCCTCCAGTCCGCGTCCTCCAGGTGCGTGCGGGCGATGAAGGGCACGTTTTGCTCGATGATGTTGCTTCTGATCCATTCCAGGTCGGCATGGCTCTTCAGATCGGCCCAGAAATCGACCTGCCGGTCGACACCCATCGTCTTTGCCTGAGCCAGGACTTCAGGGATGACGTGCCGGTGCTTGATGTCGAGATGAATGAAGATCCTGTCGCGCGTCAGCTCGAACACGTCCCGCAGGCCCGGAAGCTTTTCGCCCGTCAGGGGATTTCCCGTCCCCCCGTCGCGGTTGCGCAGTGCGAGCGACGTCAGTTCCTTCAGCGTCATCCGCTCCGGCTCGTGGTTCACGCCGGTCATGCGCTCCAGGGTATCGTCATGCAGAAGCACGAACTCGCCATCGGCGGTGCGGCGCACATCGATCTCCACGACGTCGTATCCCGCATCGATCGCTCGCTGGATGGAAAGCAGGCTGTTTTCCGGCGCATCCTTCCAGATGCCGCGATGTGCGACGATCGCGCATTGGCGATCGGGGTCGGCCATGTATTCGAGATAGTTCATTTCTGGTCCTTGGTTGCGGCGCCGAACGCGCCGGGGATCGCCTTGCCGGTCATCGCGTCGAAGAGGTGGAGCCGCTGCAAGGGGAATGAGAGGAGGAGTTCGCTGCGCTCCGGCGCTTCGGAGCCGAACGGCGTGATGATACGGACGGTCGCGCCGGCAAGGTCGGCGGCGAGGATCGAGTGCGACCCCAGATCCTCGCGATACCGGACATGGGCCTTGAGGGCCGAAGCGGCGCCCGTATGGTCGACCGCGACGTCTTCGGGCCGGATACCGAGCTGGAAATCCCCCTTCAGCCCGCACTTGGCGATCGCCCGACCATCGGACAGGCGCAGCACCGAACCATCGCCGCTCACGGCCAGGATGTTCATCGGCGGCGAACCGATGAATTTCGCGACGAAGACGGAGGCAGGATTGTGATAGATCGCCTTGGGCGTATCGTATTGCTCGATCTCGCCCTTGTTGAGGATCAGTATCCGGTCGGCGAGCGTCATCGCCTCGACCTGGTCATGGGTGACGAACACGGTGGTCGCCCCGATCCGCCGATGCAATTCCGCCAGTTCGACGCGGGTATCGTGCCGCAATTGCGCGTCGAGGTTCGACAGCGGCTCGTCGAAGAGAAGGACGGCGGGTTCGCGGACGATGGCGCGGCCGATCGCCACCCGCTGGCGCTGCCCGCCGGAGAGCTGGCTGGGTTTGCGTCCAAGATAGTCGGTGAGGCCGAGCATCCTGGCGACCAGTTCGACCCGCGTGCGCCTTTCCCCCTTCGTCACTCCGGCGATCCTGAGGCTGTAGGCGATGTTGTCGAAGACGGTCATGTGCGGATAGAGCGCGTAGTTCTGGAAGACCATGGCGCAGCCGCGTTCCTTGGGCTCCAGGTCCTGCACCTCCCGCTCGCCGATGACGATCCTTCCGCCGCCGACCCTTTCGAGGCCTGCGATCATCTGCATGAGCGTGGACTTGCCGCAGCCGGAGGGACCAAGGACGACCGTGAACTCGCCTGCCCTGAACTCGACGTCGAGCCTGGGGATCACGGTCAGCCTGCCGTACGACTTCGTCACGCCGCCGAGCCTGATGCTGGCGGCCGCGACATGAATCGCGGGATTGATGGCGTTCATTGTCATTTCTCCGAAAGAACCAGGCCCCGCGTCAGATAGCGCTGCATGAACGCGATCATCAGGACGGGAACGGTTGAAACAAGGATGGCGCCCGCCATCAGCAAGGGATAGTCGGGCACGGCCGTCTCCTCTGGGACAAGCTTGGCGAGCCCGACGATCGCGGTCTGCATGTCCGGCGTGGAGGTCGCGACCAGCGGCCAGAGATATTGCGTCCATCCGGTCAGGAAGATCAGGATGAACAGGGATGCGAAGGTGGTGCGCGACAGCGGCAGCAGGATATCGACCATGAACCGGATCGGCCCTGCCCCATCCATGCGCGCCGCCTTGAACAGGTCCTTCGGCAGGGTCATGAAGAACTGCCGGAAGAGGAATGTCCCCATGCCGTGCGCCAGGATCGGCACGATCAGCCCGAAACGGGTGTCCAGAATGCTCCATTGAAGCGCGCCGGGCGCGCCGAAGACATCGGCGATCAGCTCGTTGAGGCCGGTGGCGTCGAGGACGGCGTTGAGCGGCGAAAACACGTTCGACGCCACCTGATAGGTGGTGATGAAGCGGACGTCGAGCGGCAGCATGACGGTTGCGAGGATGAGGGCGAAAACCGGCCCTGCCCAACGGATGCGGAAATAGACGACCGCATAGGCCGACAGAAACGACAGGACACAGGTCGCGGCAGCGCTTCCTACGGCCACGACAAGGCTGTTGGCCATCTGGACCGGTATCGAGGTCTCGGTAAAGATGCGCGTCACGTTGACGAGGAACTGATCGCCGAATGACCAGACGAGCCCGTTCTGCAGCATGAACGGGTAGGAATGCGAGGCCGTCGTCAGCGCCAGATAGAGCGGCACGAGGATATAGGCGATGCCGGCCAGGAGGACCAGGTTCGCGACGATGTTTGCGGAGCGTGCGTTCTCGACCATGGCTCAGCGCTCGTAACTGATGCGCCGGCCGAGCAGCGCGAATTGGGCGGTGGCGATCGCGAGCACGAAGACCATGAGGATCGCCGTCTGCGTGGAGGCTCCGGACAGATCGTAGCTGCTGAAGCCGTCCTGGAAGATCTTGTAGACCAGCAGCGTCGTGGCACCGCCGGGGCCGCCCTTGGTGATCGTGTCGATCAGCGAGAAGGCGGAGGTCACGCTCTCGGTGAACTCCAGGAGCAGCGTGACAAAGAGCTGCGGCATGATGAGCGGCAGCTGGACGTCGAAGATGCGCCGCCATGGTCCCGCACCGTCCATCGCCGCCGCTTGGTAGATGGTGTGGGGAACCGCGCGAAGCCCCGCCAGAAGCACGACGAAATTGAACGGGATGCCGCCCCAGACATGCGCGGCGATCAGCGCCACCCAGGCGTCGAAACCATCGAAATTCGGATTCCAGATGCCGGGAACCAGGCTGTTGAGAGGCGCCAGAACCCCGACGAACGGATTGAAGATGAAGGAAAAGACCAGGCCGATCGATACCCCGGCGATGCCTTTCGGCCAGACCAGCACATTGCGCGCCGGCAGCGACAGCCGGATTTTCCGGTCGGCGGCGATCGCGAGGATGAGGGGCACCAGGACCGAAAGCGACGAGCCGATCGCCATGAAGATGAGCGTTCGCCAGCTCGCCTTCCAGAATTCGGGATCGGCGAAGACGCGCAGGAAGTTATCCCAGCCGACGAACTCGGAGCCGCCGCCGAACGGCCGCTCCAGAAAGAAGGACCAATAGAAGGCCTGGAAGATCGGCACGTAGAAGAAAAGCATGACCAGCAGCACAAGCGGCGCAACCAGGAGAGCAGGCAGCCAGCGATTGCTGAAAACAGAGGATTCTGAGGACATTGGGCACCCCGGGACCTGAGGAAGCGACGCGGGGCGAAGACTGCCCCGCGCCGGATGGAAATTGATCAGGGAAGCGCAACACCCTTGTAGGTCTGCTGGAAACGGCGCAGCAGTTCGTCGCCGCGCTTCTTGGCATTGTCGAAGGCGACCTGCATCGTCTGCTGGCCGGCGAATGCCTTCTGCGTCTCTTCGGTCCAGATCTGGCGGAACTGGATATAGGCGCCGAGACGGATGCCGCGCGTATCGGGCGTGGCCGGCTCGCTCATCGAGACGATGCCGATTGCGGCTGTGGCGTATTTCGGGGAATTCGACTCGCCGCTCTTGCCGATGGCGTCGAGCACGTCGTTGGTGACCGGGACGTAACCGGTCGCGGCGGCGAAGCTCATCTGCTGTTCCGGCCGGCGAACGAAGTCGAGGAACGCCTTGGCGCCTTCGACTTCCTCCTTGCCGTGGCCCTTCATGATGTAGAGCGACGCGCCGCCGACGAAGGTGTTGTGGCGCTCATGGCCCTTGTACATCGGCGCCATGCCGACGGATAGCTCATATTTGCCCTCGAAAGCCTTGGTATAGGTCGTGTAGGAGCCCGAGGACGATTCCAGCATCGCGCATTCCCCGGAGGTGAAAGCGGTGTTCAGATTGCCGGACTTCGTATCGGCGGCGAGCCTGACCAGCCCTTCGCTCCGCCACTCGGCCAGATTGACCATGTGCTTGGCGGCCAGGGTCGTGTTGAAGACATATTCTGCATCGAGGCCGTCATAACCGTTATGTTTCGAAGCGATCGGCAGGCCGTGGCGGGCGGAGAATTGCTCGAAGACGATCCAGGGTTCGCCATTGGTGACGAACGGGCAGGTGCTGCCCGCAGCCTTCAGCTTGCGAGCGGCGTCGATCACGTCCTCCCACGTCTCCGGGGTCTTGGCGATGCCCGCTTTTTCCAGCTCGGTCTTGTTCGTATAGAACAGCAGCGTCGACGCGTTATAGGGCTGGGCGAACAGCTTGCCCTTCGACGTTTCGTAATAGGCGCGCGCGCCGGCGATATAGCTGCCCCACTTCACGTCGGGCAGTTCATCCTGCACCGGCACGACTGCGTCCGAGAGCATCATGTCGAGCGTTCCGGCATCCAGAACCTGGAGAAGGACGGGAGCGTTCTTGGCGCGATAGCTGGCGATCGCCTTCTGCATCAGGATTTCATAACTGCCCTGCCCGATGCAGGTGATCTTGTGTTCCGATTGAGCGGCGTTGAACGCGTCGCACTGCGCCTTGATGGCCGTTTCGACGGCGCCGGTGTTGCCGTACCAGAAGTCGATATTCGCCGCCTGAGCCGGGCACGTGCCGGCCAGGAGTGCGGCCGCGGCCGCTAATGTGGAAAATTTCATGGTGCCCTCCGCGTTGACATCGCCGAGCCCTCCTCGGCGTCTTAGGCGACGTCTTAGTTACTCAGATAGAGTAACAATAATGTGACGTAGTGCAAGCCCTTGAGGCCGGAAAAAATCAACGCTAGTAATGCCTCCTGGCCAACCGTCATCGGCTTTTGATACTTTGGCGTGGTAACTTATTGAGGAGAAAGGCGTATGGGATATTCGCCGGAGCCATTGATTGACCCGCGCTTTTACCGGGCGACCGACGACGCGGTCGCCTCCTCCAACGAGCGGAGCATCCTGCGGCTGATCTGGCGCAATCCCGGCATCTCCCGCACAGAACTCACGGGTGTCAGCGAACTCGCCCAGCAGACCATTCATAGGCTGCTCGACCAGCTGGCGGAGCGCGGGATCGTCCAGCTTGGCTCACCCAAGCCCGGCCTCGGAAAGGGGCAGCCAAGCCCGATCCTGAGGCTCGAGGGGAGCTATGCCTATACCTGCGGGATGTCGGTCAACACCGACGTCATCGATGTCTGCCTCATGGACTTCGCGGGGCAGGTCCTCTGCGAAACCGACGTGCAGATTCGCGAACGCACGGTCGATCAGGCGCTTGAACTCGTGCACGAGTGGGTGCGCAAGCAGCAGAAGGTCCTGGGTCTGTCGGACGAGGCATTTTTCGGGGTAGGCCTGGGGATCGCCGGGTTTCATGTGAGCGGCACCAGCTTCAACGCGTCCCTTCCGCTGCACGCGTGGTCGCTGATCGAGCTCGGTCCGCTTCTCACGCGCTATTTCAAGAAGCCCGTCTGGGCCCTGAACGGCGGCAAGACGGGTACGATCGGCGAATCGATGTTCGGCGTCGGGCGCTACATCAAGGATTTCGCCTATCTCAGCTTCAACTACGGTTTCGGCGGCGGTCTGATCAGCAATGGCGAACTGCTGCACGGCGGCAACGGCAATGCCGGCGAATTCTCCCAGATGTATGAGGACGAGGAAATCACGCGGCGGCCCGCGCTGCAGATGATTATGGAACGGTTGAACCAGAACGGCGTCGAAGTGCCCTCGATCACCTATCTTCGAAAACACTTCGATCCCAGATGGCCGGGGGTCCGAGAATGGCTGGACGAGATAACGCCGGCGTACAACCGGCTTATCAATGCGATCTGGGCCGTTTACGATCCCCAGGCGATCGTCTTCGGCGGACAGATTCCGCCGGATCTGGCTCACCTGATGATCGAGCGGACACGGCTCTTCGGCAAGCCCCGGTACGGTGTCGGGCGTGCGAGCCCTAAACTCCTCGTGTCGGAAATTCCAACCGACGCCGCAGCCATGGGGGCGGCCGTCACGCCATTCAAGCTGACCTTTTTTTGACCTTCACGCTCTCCAGCCAGACTCCGCCGATCCAACCATGCTGGAGATACAGCTACTATCCCGCGTGTTTTTCCCTTTTGCTCTCCCCTTCCTCAAAGAGCATCGCGACGGCATCGTCGACTGCGATATCCACCAACGAGGGGCCGACCCCGGCAAAGGCTTTCCTGAACGCCTCGTCCAGGCCCTCCGGTCGGGTGACGCGTTCCGCATTGCAGCCAAAGCCCTGCGCCAGCGAAACGAAATCCAGCCCCGGCAGGTCGATTCCAGGCGGGCGTTCAGCCTGCAAGATGCGGCTGAAGAACCGCATCGCCCCGTAGCCCGAATTGTTCATCACGACGAACGTGATCGGAAGTTTGAGCTGCACCGCCGTCCAGATCGCCTGGATGCAATACATGCTCGACCCGTCGCCGATCAGGCAGACGATGCGCCGCTCAGGCCGCGCGAGAGCCACGCCGACCGAAGCCGGCAAGCTGTAGCCGAGACCGCCGCTCGCCATGGTGTAGAAACTGTCCGCGCCGGGACGCGGCAGGTATTCCTGGATTGCCGGCCGGTGCGACGGTGCCTCCTCGACCACGATCGCATCAGCGGGCAGCAGTTCCGAAAGCCGGTGGAGTGCGAAGCCGGGCGGAATGGGGTTTGCGGCGCGTGGAACGGGCGACAGCCGCCGGGCATCCGGCCTCCGCCGGCCCGTGGTTGCAGGCAGCACGGACAGGAGCGCGTCAAGCGACGTCCTCATGGTGCCGATAATGCTCTCGCCCACCGGGGCCGCGGCGGCATCGGTCGGGTCATCCGTGATTTGCCAGATGGGCGTGCCGTTCGTCAGAAGATCGCAATAACCTTCGACATGGAAGGTAAAGACAGGCGCGCCGAAGACAACGATCAGATCGGTGCCTCGCAATGCCTGCGCCAGCGCGCCGGGTGCCGCATGCAGGAAACCGGCGAAGAGAGGATGGCGTTCCGGAAAGCTCGACCGGCTTGACATGGGGCTCGCCCACACGGCGGCATTGGTTCTTTCCGCGACGTCGACCATCTGGTCGACGGCGCCATTCCGGTCGACGTCCGCCCCCACCACAAACACCGGAGCGCGGGCCTGGCCGATCGCATCGGCCAGACGCTTGATGGCAGCAGCGTCGGGCGCGAAATCCGTCGCGATCCGTCGGATCGGAGGAGCCGATCCCGGGCGGCCCCAGTCGTCCGACGGCACCGACACGAAGGTCGGGCCGCGCGGATGCTGCATCGCGATCTGGAACGCCTGTGCGATTGCCGCCGGCACGTCTTCCGCGCGCGCCGGCTCTATGCTCCATTTCACATAGGGCTTGGGGAACTGCGCAGCCTCTTCCGAAAAGAGGTAGGGCCTCAACGGCAGGATGCTGCGCGCCTGCTGACCGGCGGTGACGACAAGCGGGGTCTTGTTACGGAACGCGGTGAACAGGTTGCCGAGCGCATGGCCAAGACCCGCAGCCGAATGCAGATTGACGAAGGCCGCCCGCCCGGTCGCCTGCGCATATCCATCCGCCATCCCGACGACACAGGCTTCCTGCAGGCCCAGCACGTATTCGATATCGTCCGGCCAGTCGTGCAGGAACGCGAGCTCGGTCGATCCGGGGTTTCCAAACACCCGATCCACTCCAAAGGAGCGCAGGACGCCCAAGGTTGCCTCACGAACCGTAAGTTTATGATTCACCATCTAAAATGCCTCAATCAAAGCCAATCGAAAGCCGGGTCAGAAAGGGTAGTGCTGCGGCTCCGTCTCGATGGTGATCCAGCGCAAATCGGTGAATTCCGCGATCCCGGCCTGCCCGCCGAAACGGCCGTAACCCGATCCCTTGACCCCGCCGAACGGCATTTGCGCCTCGTCATGGACCGTCGGTCCGTTGATGTGGCAGATTCCGGATTCGATCCGCCTGGCGACGCCGAGAGCCCGCGCGACGTCGCGCCCGAAGACCGCGGCCGAAAGACCGTATTCCGTATCGTTGGCCAGCCGGATGGCGTCCTCGACACCGTTGGCGCGTATCACCGATACGACAGGCCCGAAGCTCTCCTCGCTGTAGATGCGCATCTCGCTTGTGACGTGATCCACCACGCTCGCCGGTATGATCGTTCCGGACCGGTCTCCGCCGGCGACCCGTTTCGCCCCCTTCGCGACGGCGTCCTCGATCAGCTCCATCACCCGCTTTGCCGGCGCCTCGTCGATCAGCGAACCGATCACCACCGGTCCGGACCGGGGATCGCCGGCCGGCAGGGACGCAGCCTTGGCGGCGAGCTTTTCCACGAAACGGTCCGCCACGGCCTCGTCGACGATCACGCGTTCCGTCGACATGCAGACCTGGCCCTGATTGATGAAGGCGCCGAAAGCGACGGCCGCCACGGCGGCATCGAGGTCGGCGTCATCCAGGACGAGCAGCGGAGCCTTGCCGCCCAGTTCGAGCAGTACCGGCTTCAGATGCCGTGCCGCCAGTTCGCCGATGATGCGGCCAACGCGGGTCGAGCCGGTAAAGTTGACGCGCTTCACGGCGGAATTTGCGATGAGACGTTCAACGATCGCAGGCGCATCCTCGGGTGCGTTGGTGATCACGTTGACGACGCCGGCGGGGAAACCGGCCTGGCGGAACACCTCGCCGATGAGACGGTGCGTGCCGGGGCACAGTTCCGATGCCTTGAGAACTGCGGTATTGCCGCAGGCGACAGGCACGGCGACGGCCCGCACGCCGAGAATGATGGGAGCGTTCCAGGGAGCGATGCCCAGGGACACGCCCGCCGCCTGGCGCACGGACATGGCAACGCAGCCGGGCTTGTCCGAAGGAATGACCTCGCCGCTGATCTGGGTGGTCAGCGACGCCGCTTCACGCAGCATGCCTGCCGCGAGCTTGACGTTGAACGCGGCCCAGACTTCGGTCGTCCCGATCTCTTCGATCATGGTGCGGACGAAATCCTCGCGCATGCCGTCGAGCGTGTCGGCGGCTTTCAACAGAAGGGCACGCCTGGCATTCGGGCCGAGCGCCGACCATGCGGGAAACGCCGCAGCGGCGGCGGCAACGGCGGCATCCGCATCGTCCAGGGTGGCGGCCGGCGCCCGGGTCGCGACCTCGCCGCTCAACGGGTTCAGACGCGCGAAGACCTTGCCATTGCTCGCGGCAGGCTGGCCGTCACCGATCAATAGGCTGACGTTCATGATTTCCTCCTCATCTATCCGGTTTGCTTATCGAAAGCGTTCATTGTTGCGGGCGAGCCTTGTCCGGGACGAGGTTCACCGGTCGTGATATTCACAATCGGGCGCCGCAGTTTCAAACTGTCGCCCAGTCTTCGATGATCAACTCCGACGCTCGTGCGGCCACTGCCATGGCCGGACCGTTGGTGTTGGCGGAAACGTGGGTTGGCATGATCGAGCAATCCACGACCCGCAACCCCTGCAATCCGTGCACCCGCAGCCGCGCGTCCACAACCGATGTCCTGTCGTCGGAGCCCATCGAGCAACTGCCCGTTCCATGCAATCCGGGGCTCATGACCCAGGTCAGTTCCCGGGCGATCTCGTCATCCGTCTGGTACTGGTCGCCAAGCACCGTTTCCTCGCCGATGAAACGGGCAAGCGAGGGCGCTTTCGCGAATTTGCGGATGAGCCGGACGATCTCGATGGCGAGCCTCCGGTCGGATTCGTCTGACCACCATCGTGCATCCACCTCCGGGTTGTCACGGAAGCTGGCCGAACGGATATTCACCTCGCCTTTGCTCTTCGGTCTCAGCTGAAAGGCATTGAACATGATGCCCGGCTTGTCTTCGAGCAGCCCACGGCCGGGATCGGCCTTGCGGGCCTTGGTCGAATTCATCGTCACCGGCGCCACGCCGATCTGGATATCCGGCCAGTGGCGGTTACCGTCGCTCGAAACCAGCGCCGTCACCGGGGGACCGGTGAACGCCATCAACCCCTTTCCGGCGACATAATATTGCAGGACATGGCGGTATAGGCGCCAGGTCGAGAATTCGCGGTTGAGGCCGGGATGACCGAGAAGGCGGAAATTGAGCGTCATCATGGTGTGGTCGCTCAGGTTCTTGCCCACCGCATCCAGCTCCCTGACCACGGGGATGTTGAGCCCGGCCAGCAGGCTGCGGGGACCGACGCCCGAGAGTTGCAGTATCTTGGGCGACGAGTAGACGCCGGCCGAGACGATCACCTCCCGTTTTGCGCCGAACGTGACCGTGCTGCCGGCCTGGTCGCATTCGACGCCGACGGCGCGCGTGCCTTCGAAGACGACCCGCTTGACTTCCGTTCCGGTCAGCACGGTCAGGTTGGGCCTGCCGCGGACCGGCTCCACGAACGCCTTGTAGCTGGACGCTCTACGCCCACGGCGGTCAACGGTGGATTGCGTATAGCCGATCCCTTCGGTATTCGGCCTGTTGATGTCCGACAGGAGCGGAAGGCCGATCTCCGCGCCTCCCTTGAGCACCGCATCAAGCACGGGAGAGCGATAGGGAGATGCGGTGATCTGCAATTCGCCGGTCCTGCTGCGCGTCGGATCTGCACCTTCGCCCCGGTAGTCCTCGAGTCCTTTGAAGACCCTCAGCATTTCCTGCCAGTTCCATCCGGGATTGCCGAGCTCCTCCCAGCGATCGTAGTCGGCCGGCATGCCGCGGAGATACCAGGTCCCATTCACCGAACTCGAACCGCCCAGGCCGTTGCCGTAACTCCAGTTTTCCGCCGGCCGCCCCAGCTGAGGGGCAACGGGAAAGGACCGGAAAAATCCCGGCTTGCCGAAAAGCTTTATGAAGCCGCGCGGCATGCTCACGAACGGATGGGCGTTGGACGCCCCGCCCTCGATGAGCAGCACCTGCGCACGGCTGTCTGCGGACAGCCGATTGGCGAGCACGCAGCCCGCCGAACCGGCCCCCACGATCACGTAGTCATACGTCTTCATGAACGTCTCTCGACTTGCGGGCAGGCTGGCACGCCGGCACCGCCCCTGTAGCCTCAGCGGTTTTCCGCCAGAATGCGGGAGAGCATCTGGTGATGCCGGGCGACCTTCTCGAATCCGTCCTCATCGCTCACCTGATGACCTTCCCATTCGCTGGAGATGTAGCCACGATAACCGCCCTGCAGGAAAACCTTGATAATGCCTTCGTAGTCCATGGACGGGTCTTCGCCGCTGTCATCCACGCCATAGAACTTCCCGTGCACGTGAACGGTCTGCGGCATGATTTCCAGCCAGTTGCTCAGCGGCTGCTGGCTGAACAGCCCGAAGATGATCGGCACTTCGGCCGCCAGCGAATCGGGCAGATTGATTTCCTTCGCCCATTCGAGGAAACGGACCCGCTTGGCGAAGCGATCGCTGTCCTCGTGCCACATCGCCACGGCGTGCGTGATCACGTCTTCCGGCACGTTGCGCGAACGGAAGTAGTCGAGGTAGATCGGCGGGATCGTCCTCGCCGAAGAGCCGAAGTCCGGGATGAACCCGAGATAGGGCGAGTTCACCTGGCCGTACATTTCACGGTAGGCCATGACTTCCGGATGGTTGATGCTGTGCGGCGCATGCACTTCGAGGCCGAGCTTCACGCCGAGGTCCTCGGCAAGCGGCGCGAGCTCGCGGATGGCTTCGGGGCCGGCGGCATACTGGTAGCGAAGCACCGGAAAACCGAGCTTGGCTGCGGCCCTGATCTGCCGGGCCTGGTACTCGACCGACTCCTCGTGGGACATGGTGTAGTCCCGGCGAATCCAGTTGTCGGCATTGATCCCGAGGCAGGTGGGCGTCAGCCCCGTCTCGGCGATCAGATCCTTGAAACGGGCCGCCGTATCGTCGGAAATCTCGGGAAAGCCGCGAAAGCTCTGAAAGCCCACAACTTCGAGGCCGGGACCGAGATTGCGCTTGGCGACCTCACGGACCAGCCCCTCGAAATCGTACTTCCGCTGATGAAATTCGTTTGTGAACGCGTAAAGCGTCGAGCCGAGCTTGATGTCTGCCTGCGCCATGTCAGTTGGCCCTCATTGTCCGGGTGATATGTCCGACGCGGCGCATCCCGCCCTTGAGATAAGGGGGGCGCACGGCAACGACGGCCTCGACTTCATGCTCAGAGCCGCGCTCCAGCGGAAAACCCTTCACTTCCAGAACGGCCGTGTCGGTAATGAACCACGTTTCATCGACGATCGACTCCAGTTCGGCCAGCGTCCGGCGCTTTCCGTTGAGATTGAACACCAGCCCTTCAAGGGGGATATCCTTCCCGTCCACCTTGAGAAGACCGACTTCGATCGTGGACAGCGGCAGCGCCCTGTACCACGGGATACGAATACCGATGGTGAAGCCCTCGGGCGTCGATACGAGCGTATCTGGGTCTATGACCTTGTCAAACATCATGCGGATTGCCCTCCGTCCGCGCTTGCCGCGCAGAATCGATCCGGGATGCGCACGGGGCGCAATTGCCCGGAAGTTTCCTCCATTACGGCGCCTCATGTTCCTCGCCATAATGAACATGATCATTTATGTATCGCAGGCGATCGTCAATAGAATTTTTCCAAGGCGTCCAAAAAATGCTGAATGTTATCGAATACCTGCAATCCACCCTGATCACCGCTTGACTTTCAATAAATGAACGTGTTCATATATTTCATCATTTTAAGGGAGGAAATAAAATGATAGCCACGAATGCCAATTCCCTTTCTTTACGTCGCCTGCGCCGCCGCTTCCTCAAGGGACTGGGCGTTGCGGCTGCCGTGACACTCGCTGCGTTTCCGGCCGCCGCGAAAGACACCATTCGCGTTCTCGCACCGGCCAGCGGGTCGGGCACGGCTTTCCAGGCTCTCGGCGAGGCCTATGGCAAGGTCAATCCGGACATTCAGGTCGTCGTCCAGCAGTTTCCGTCAGGAGATGCTTACGCACAGGCCCTGCTGACGCAGCTTCAGGCCGGCGCGGGCGCCGACCTGATCTTCACCAACGGCGGCTGGGGCGCGCCTGAATCGCTGCAGCCGCTTGCGAAGGCGCAACGGCTTGGCGACCTGGCCAAGGCAAGCTTCGCCAAGGATTTCAGCGACAAGGTCGTTCCCGAATTCTGGGCCGACGGCAAATTGTACGGATTGCCGCTTGCGCTCCTGAACGTCGGCCTGATCTACAACGCCAAGGAACTGAGCGCCCTCGGCGCCGCTGCACCGCAAACGTTCGACGATCTGATCGCCCTTTGCGATCTGGCGCAGAAAAAGGGCAAGAGCGCCCTGACCATTTCCGGCGCTTCACCGTTCTACTTCCTCGAAACGGTCGCCGTCAGCACCGTATACAACAAGGACCCTCAGTGGAACGAGAAGCGGACCGAGGGCAAGGTGAACTTCGCCGAATCCGCGGGCTGGAAGGACGCCTTCGACCGGATCAAGAAGATGATCGACGCGAAGTGCTTCGTCCCGGGCATCGCCGCGACGACCTCGCCGCAGGCCTTCGCGCAGCTCGCCTCCGGTCAGGCCCTGATGGCGGTCGGCCCGACGACGTTCATGGGCGCCGTGGTGGCGATGAACCCCACGCTCGATCTGAGGATGCGCCCCTTCCCCGCGAAAAGCGCTGACGAAACCGTGGCGATCGGCTTCTACAACGACGCCCTGAGCCTGAATGCGCAATCGAAGAATGCTGCCGCGAGCACCGCATTCCTCGAATGGCTGTCCAAGCCCGAACAGCAGGCGACCTACGCAAAGATCGCGGGCGGCACGACGCCCTCCGATGCGGCGGCTCACAAGTTCGAGGGCGCCCTGGCGGAAATGACTCCGTACTTCGCCGCCGACCGGGATCGGCAGATCCCGCATCACACCTGGCAGCAACCGCAGTTGCGGGCCGCGCTGATTGCCAGCGGCAATGCCCTTTTCGCCGGCCAGAAGACCGGTGAGCAGGTCCTCAAGGATCTGGACCTCGCCGGGCGCTGACGTCCGTCCGGGGAGAGGCCGGTCCATCTCGCCTCTCCCGCATTTTCTCTGAAAGGCCAACCATGTCCTCGTCTTCGCGCAAAGCGCGGCGACAGCGCGCTCCGCTTGTCTGGGCGCTGCCAGCCGTCGTCGTCGCATTTCTCTTCCACTATGCCGCTGTGGCAGCCGGCGGCTGGTACGCGTTCACAGACTGGAACGGTCTGACGACGCCCAACTATGTCGGCCTGGCGAACTTCCGCGCCATCCTGACCAATCCCGATGCGGTCGGCGCGCTTGTCAACACGCTGTCGCTGGCCGTCGGCTTCGTCATCGCGACCAATGTCATCGGACTGATGCTGGCGCTGGCGCTCAATGCCAAGCTGCGCAGCCGGTTTTTCCTGAGAAGCCTTTTCTTCGCGCCCGTGGCCATCAGCTCGCTTGCGATCGGTTATGTCTGGCAATTCATCCTGGAGGCCCGGGGGCCGCTGAACACGCTGCTTGGTCTTCTGGGGCTCCAGTCCCTGCAGCGCGTCTGGACCGCCGACCCCACCTTTTCGCTCTGGTCCGTCTGGCTGGTCATGGTCTGGCAGTTCGCCGGCCTTTGCATGGCTTTCTATCTCGCCGGCCTCCAGAGCATTCCCGTCGAACTGAACGAGGCGGCGGCGGTGGACGGCGCGAGCAGCTGGCGGCGGTTCCGCCGCATCACCTTCCCGCTGCTGGCCCCTGCCGCCACGATCAGCATCAGCGTCACGACGATCCTGGGCCTGCGCGCTTTCGACCAGGTCATGTCCCTCACCCGCGGCGGACCCGGTTACGCGTCGGAAACGCTCACGACGCAGATCTACAAGCAGACCTTCGTGTTCGGAAACTTCGGCTACGGCGCGGCTTTCGCGCTCGTCCTGACCTTCCTTGTACTCGCCGTTTCCGGCACCCAGCTTCTCGTCCTCAGGGCCAGGGAGAACCGTCTGTGATGGGACCGCATCGATACACTCTCAAGACCTACGGGCTCGAACTCCTGCTCCTCGCGCTGGCCGCATTGTGGTGCGTCCCTTTCTATTATCTGTCGATCGTCTCGGTAAAACCCGACCTGGAGGTCTTCACGGCGCCGATGTCGTTTCCGAGCGAAGTGCGCTGGGACAATTTCGGCCGCGCATGGCAGGGCACGACGGGCGTCTCCCTCGGAACGGCGCTCGCCAACAGCATCATTGTCACCGTGGGCAGCGTAGCCCTGCTGATCTTCTTCGGTTCGCTGACGGCCTATGTCATCTCGCGCAACCGCCAGCGGCTGGCGGGGTGGCTCTATACCTTCTTCGTGGTCGGCATCATCCTGCCCTACCAGCTCGCTGTCGTTCCGCTTTTTTCGTCAATGCGCAGCCTGGGCCTCGTGGGCAACCAGATCGGCCTGATCGTTCTTTATACCGGGCTGTTCCTGCCCATGTCGGTATTCCTTTACAGCGGCTTCGTCCGCGCGCTGCCGATCGACTACGAGGAAGCCGCGGAAGTCGATGGCGCGAGCCGTTCGCGGATCTTCTTCCGGATCGTCTTCCCGCTATTGCGGCCGATCACCGCCACCGTCGCGGTCATGACCGGTCTGCTGATCTGGAACGACTTCTTCATGCAGCTGATCTTCCTTTCGGGAAGCCAGTCGCCGACGCTTCCGGTGGCGATCTACGGTTTCGTGGGCGAGTTCACGGCCCGGTGGAACATGGTGTTCGCCGCAGTGCTGGTGTCGCTCGTTCCCATCCTCGGCTTCTATCTCGTTGCCCAGCGGCAACTGATCCAAGGCTTTACCGGCGGCGTCAAAAGCTGACCGAAACAAGGTGCTGAATATTATGGCTTCCATCATCTACAAGAACATCACCAAACGTTATGCAGACGGCACCAAGGCGGTCGACAACCTCGATCTCGAAATCCGGGAAGGCGAGTTCATGATCGTCGTCGGCCCTTCCGGTTGCGGCAAGACGACCGCGCTGCGGATGGCGGCCGGCCTTGAGGACATCACGGACGGGCAGCTCCTGATCGGCGACAAGGTGGTCAACGATCTCGAACCGCGCGACCGCGACATCGCGATGGTCTTCCAGAACTACGCGCTCTACCCGCACATGACGATCTTCGAGAACATCGCCTTTCCGCTGCAGAACCGGAACATGCCCGCGGCGGAGATCAAGGAACGGGTGCGCGCCGCCGCTCGCACGCTTGGATTGGAGGAACATCTCGACCGTCGTCCGAAGCACCTTTCGGGCGGGCAGCGTCAGCGCGTCGCCATGGGCCGCGCCATCGTGCGCCGTCCCAAGGCGTTTCTCATGGATGAGCCGCTATCGAACCTGGACGCAAAGCTGCGCGTTCAAATGCGTGCGGAGATAACCCGCATGCAGCGGGATCTCGGTATCACGACGCTGTACGTCACCCACGATCAGGTCGAGGCCATGACGATGGGGCATCGCATAGCCGTGATGCGAAAGGGTGTCCTCCAGCAGGTCGGTGAACCGGTCGAGCTTTATGAAAGGCCGGCGAACCTGTTCGTCGCGTCCTTCATCGGATCACCGGCAATGAATCTCGTTCAGGGCCGGATAGCGGAAACGGAAGGACGCATTGTGTGCGAGATCGGCAGCCAGGAGATACCGCTTGCGGATGGTCTGGCTGGAGCAGAAAATCTTGCGGGATATCGGAACAGGAAGGTTGTCGTCGGCATTCGCCCGGAACATCTGCTGGACCCGCAAAAGACCGATCCGTCGCTGCCGGGATTGGCCGCGAGAACCCGGCTGGTTGAGCTGCTGCCACCCGAACAGCTCGTCCACCTCGAACTGGATGCAGAACCCGTATTGTCGACATCGGCGCTGGAGCTCGCCGCGGACGTGGACAAGACCAGCGCCCAGGATCTGAACCTGCAGGCGAAAAACCATCGGGTGAATGTGGTGGCGAGGCTGCCGAGCGGCAGGCGCTACGCCGAGGGAGAGACAACGCGATGGGCCATCGATGTTGCCCATCTGCACTTCTTCGATGCCGACACGGGCGAGGTCTTGCGTTGAGGCGACCGCGCAACCGGAGCGAAGGATGCCTCCCGGCTTGGCAATCCTGCAGTGCTCTTGAATGATGATCGCAAAACCCGGAGGATCGGGCGGGGAACCCGGCGTGAAACCGCCTTTTGGGACTTGGCGCCTGCTGCGGCACTTTTTCCAGAGCGCAAGCCCTTGAAGGGAACGTCGAGCCCCGGTTCAGACGAACGACATGCCAGAATGAAGGACGAATTCCAGAATGAGTCGAGATGAAGCAAATGAAGAGGTAAGCGCCACAGGCATACCCGCAGACAATCTCGCCATCGTTGCCGGTGCCGGCAACAAACACACGGAACAGGTTTCGAAAAGGGAGCGCAAGAAAGCGGAAACGCTCCAACGGATAAAGGACGCCGCGCTGGCCCTCTTTCTGACGAAGGGCTTCGATGACGCGACCACGAGAGAAATTGCCAAGATTGCGGGCGTCGCCCTGGGGACGATCTTCAACTACGCCGAGAACAAGAGGGACCTCCTCTTTCTTATCTGCAACGACGAGCTCGAAGCAACGGTGATCGAAGCGGAACAGGGGATCGACCCGGCCCTGTCGTTTCTCGACAACGTTCTGTCCATCGCGGAATACCACTTCATCCATTTCGCCCGGAGACCGGAAATCTCCCGTTATGCTCTCAGGGAAATGTACTTTTATTCGACGGGTAAGCAGGTCGGACGCTTCAAAAAGAGCAGAGACAATCTCATCACGCTTTTTCACCGGGTGGTTGAGAGCAATCTGGCCAGCGGTGCGATTGCCTCCACCGATAACGCCCAGACCGTGACGTCGATCATCTACGCCCTATACCAGACGGAAGTGCGCACCTATCTCGGCCATTCGAAGCCCGATCCTGACGCCGCGAAGATTCGGTTTGCCCAGCAGATAAGGATTGTCCTCAACGGGCTCAATCCGAAGAGCGAAGTCTTCGAGCTGCGTCGGCACAGGCAGAAATGAACGGACGCGGCGCAACCCAATTCATCAATCTGGCGGGGATTTTGAACTTATGAAGACGATGAAGGGCCCTGCTTTGTTTCTGGGTCAGTTTGCGGGGGACGTGGCACCGTTCGACAGCTGGGACGGGATCACGCGGTGGGCTTCGGAGAAGGGGTATGTCGGGGTGCAGGTGCCGACGTGGGCGGGCCGGCTCATCGATCTGAAGAAAGCTGCCACATCGAAGGATTATTGCGACGAATTCGCCGGCGTGGCGCGTCGGAACGGCATCGAGGTGACGGAGCTTTCGACCCACCTGCAGGGCCAGCTCGTCGCGGTGCATCCGGCCTATGACGAGGCCTTCGAC